>NZ_JBSGUA010000007.1:0-195491 GCF_053607685.1 Streptomyces sp. NPDC055099
GTCCCACTCCGCATTCGTTAAATCACCACGACCCATACGACCAGCCTGACGCCAACTACCCACCCACGTCAGGAGATCCGAGAAACAGTGCCTAATCGGGTTCGAAAAGCAGATGGGTGCCTTTGCCGTCGCCCAGATGCGCGTGGGACAGATGCTCCGGCACCTCAATGCCCGGGTCCGACTGCGCGATATGCGCCTGCACTTAGCCGACACTCTCGCCGACCCATGGCGCCCCAGTGAACTCTTCGATCGCTACGGCGCCTCGTGGGGGCCTCTACGTGATGACGCCGAGGCAGCCAGCACCATCCAGCGCAACGAACGCATCACCGTCGTCATCGGCAACCCTCCCCATCGCGAACAGGCAGAAGGCCAGGGCGGATGGATCGAAAATGGCTCGCCGGGCCGCGGTGATCCGCCCCTGGACGACTTCCGGCTGCGTGGCGCGGCAGGTGTATACGAGAACAAGCTGAAGAGCCTGTGCACCTACTTCTGGCGCTGGGCCACCCACAAAGTTTTCGACCAACACGACGATCAACGTCACGGTGTCGTCTGTTTCGTCAGCACTGGCGGCTTCATCCGCGGCGCTGGCTTCCAGGGTATGCGCTCCTACTTACGGCGTACCTGCACTGAGGGTTGGGTCATCGATCTCACACCCGAGACCAAGAGGCCCCCGCTCAACAGCCGCTTCTTCCCCGGCGTCCAGCAAGAGTTAGCCATCGCCATCTTCGTCCGCCGACAAGGCGAGCGGCAAGAGGTCTTGGCCCCCGTCCACTACGCGGCCGTTCATGGCACCCGACAGAACAAAGAGGAGCAACTGCATAACCTGCACATCAACGGTCTCGAATGGCTTCCTTCTCGACCTGTTGAGCCTGTACCTTTCACACCCGCCTCGCAGAGCGGCTGGGATAGCTTCCCCGCCCTCACCGAGATAATGCCCTGGTGCAAGCCGGGCATCAAACCCAATCGAAACTGGGTCATCAGTCCCTCACGAGACATACTCCATCGACGCTGGAACCTCCTGACCCAAGAACGCGATCCCGCCACGAAACAGCAACTCTTCAAAGAGACCCGAGACCGCACCTTGGACAAGGAAGCCCTCCAAATCCCGGGTCATCCTCATCCTCCGACTCCCCTGCGTGTCGAGCAGGGCCTCTGTCCTGCTCCCATACGCATCGCGCGCCGAGCCATGGACCGCCAGTGGCTCATACCCGACGGCCGTGTCATCGACCGTTCCCGCCCCGAGCTATGGCAGGCCGACATCGATGGCCAAATTTTTGTAGTCGAGCAGCACACCCAACGCTTGCAGACCGGCCCAGCTCTGCTCTTCACCGCGCTCGTTCCCGACAACGACTACTTCAAGGGAAACGGTGGCCGCGTGCTGCCGCTCCTGCACGCCGACCGAACCCCCAATATCACCCCAGGACTTCTCCCCCACCTCGCCAACTCCTACGGCCTACAGCAAGTCCTCCCAGAGGACTTGCTCGCCTACATCGCCGCTGTCACTGCCCACCCAGCCTTCACTGAGCGGTATGCGGAGGACCTCAACTCACTCGGCGTACGCCTCCCCCTGACCGCCGATCGCGGGCTCTGGCATGAGGCTGTCAGCCTGGGACGCCACATATTGTGGGCCTCGACGTTCGGCACACGCTGCATCAACCCCACCGACAGCCGCCCGGCCGGTACATCGAACTGGTGGCGGCGCCTACGCCCCGAGATCACGTACGCCCGAGAAGTCGCGCCCGAGAAGCTCCCTACGGCCATCAGTTTTGACAGCGAACTTCAGCGCCTTGTCATCGAGGGCGGCATCTTCACTGGCGTCACTCCACGCATGCGCGACTACTCCACAGGCGGGCGCAACGTGCTCGACAGCTGGCTCAGCTACCGCAGCGACCGCACCGCCGGCAAAGTATCCAGTGAACTCGACCGTGAGCGCCCCGAGCGCTGGGAACCCGATTGGAGCCGGGAACTCGTCGAAGTCCTGGCCGTACTCAGGCATCTCACAGCCCTGGAACCTCAGCAGGCAGAGCTTCTCGACCGCATTATCGCCGCCTCCATGATCGACGTCGCTGAACTCACCCGTCGCCATATCCTCCCTGTGCCTGAGCGCGCCCAGCACGCTCACACCGGTCCGGACCATGGCTTTCTGCCCGGCATGGATACAGTCGATGGCCAACCGCCAGGCCCTGTCGAGCGTCTGTCTCTCCCGAACGACCCCGCGGGTACCACGCCGCCCAAGTCGCATTCATCTACACACCGCGTCCCACGCGCTCGGCGGCGTCGCGGCCCGGCCTGACTAATGGAGCCCAACCGAGTTCTAGCGAGAGCCAACCGCCGAAGCTGGCGCTACGTGGCATGTGCCCCACTGCAATGAACGGCCAGGCATGGGGGGCGCGGCAACCCTGCGGAGGGAAAATCCGGGAACGCTGGTTACCCGGATGTTCTCCCCGGACTAAGCCGTCCGTCACAGGCCAAGGAACTTCTGAGCTCGCCAACCACTTCGGGTGTACCAAGCCTCAGACATCAACCACCGGGGCTTGTCCGCCTTGTGTACGACGGACAAGCCGTGCCAGACATCCCACCACACCACTTTGGAGCGTCTCCGTACGGCGCCCTATAGACCCCAACAGCTTCTTGCACCGCGACAAGGGGACCCACTGGAGCAGTCACCCACAGTGGCTATCCCCTCCGAACTGCACCGCATCTCACCCCAGCGTTCAACCTCTGGATGACGTGTGCACCGAGACAGGGAGCCCCCGCAGACATGGGGTCGGAGAAAGCCGTCAAGGGGACGAGTGGGAGCACGACCCCATGACGAGTAATCGGACAAGGGGGCGAACAGCGCGACCCCTTGCCTCATACACCGGACCGGGCAGCGGAGATGCTCCCCGGGAGCGACCGGATCGGGTGACCAGCCGTCGACCCCCGGTTGACGTCGCTCCCAGGCTCCCGCTCCCTGGGAGCACAGGGAGCCGCTCCCCGCTCCCGGGATTGCTCCCGAAAACGAAGTAGGGGCCATCCGAAGATGGCCCCTACCTGCGACGTTTCCGTCGGGACGACAGGATTTGAACCTGCGACCCCTTGACCCCCAGTCAAGTGCGCTACCAAGCTGCGCCACGTCCCGGTGCGCGTGTCCCGCGGTGTTCTGCGTGATCGCGCAGACAGAACTTTACCCCACGTCCGGGGGTGGTCCGCGCCCCCTGCCGGGCGCCTGGCGAGGGACAATCGCCGTATGAGTACCGCACCCCGACCCGATGACCGTGGCCGTGACCGTGACACCGAGGGGCGGGCCCGCAACGCGCGGCCGCGTGACGGTCTCGGGCGGCCCTTGCCGTACGGCACGGAAGGCGTGGAGCGGCAGCCCGAAGGGGTCACGCGCACACCCGAGGAGACGGTCACTCAGGCACAGGCGCTGCTCGACGCAGGGCGACCCTTTCACGCGCACGAGGTCTTCGAGGACGCCTGGAAGTCGGGGCCCGATGACGAGCGTGACCTGTGGAAAGGGCTCGCGCAGCTGGCCGTTGGGCTGACCCACTCGGCCCGCGGCAACCTCACGGGCGGGGCCCGGCTGCTGCTGAGGGGCGCGGGCGCGATCGCCGCGGAGAGGAAGGGGCAGCGGCCGTACGGGATCGACGTGGACGGACTCGTGTCGTGGGCGCGGCAGTTGGCGGAGTCGTTGGAGGCGGACGGATCTGCGGTGGAGGCGGACGGGTCCGCGGTGGACGCCGCCGAGCACGCGCCCCGGCTGCGCGGGGCCGACGGCAAGTGACATCGCGGGGGCGGCCAGATGGGCCGGGGAGCCCCCGGGGGGTGTCCTCGGAGCGGGGCGGTTCCGGCCGGGCCTGGCACGCCCCGCCCGCCCCCGCCCCACGCCCATGCGGCAGACTCTCGGCGTGCGAAAGATTCATGTCATCGGTATCGGCGCTGGCGACCCCGACCAGTTGACCCTGCAGGCCGTCAAGGCTCTGAAGAGCACCGACGTGTTCTTCATCCTCGACAAGGGCGGGGAGAAGGACGACCTCGTCCAGCTACGGCGTGACCTCCTTGACGCGCACCGCGCCGACGGCGGCTACCGCGTGGTCGAGGCACGCGACCCCGCGCGCGACCGGAAGGCGGGCGGCGCGGACTACTCCCCCGCCGTCGGGGACTGGCGCAGCCGCCGGGCGGACATCTACGCGCGGCTGATCGCCGATGAGCTGGGTGCGGACGAGTCCGGCGCGTTCCTGGTGTGGGGCGACCCCGCGCTGTACGACAGCACGCTCGGGATTCTGGAGGAAGTGCTCGACCGGGGTGAGGTGGCCTTCTCGTACGACGTCGTGCCCGGTATCAGCAGCGTCTCCTCGCTCGCCGCCAAGCACCGCACCGGCCTGAACCGCGTCGCGCGTCCCGTGCAGATCACCACCGGGCGCCGGCTCGCCGACCATGGCTTTCCCGAGGGTGTCGATGATGTCGTGGTCATGCTCGACGCCCATCAGGCGTTCCGGCAGTACCACGGCCAGGACGGCGGGGAGGGCGGGGAGGGCGGCGACATGTACATCTACTGGGGCGCCTACATCGGGACCGCCGACGAGATCCTCGTCTCCGGGCCGCTCGACGAGGCCGCTCCGCGCATCGAGGCCCTCCGGGCCGAGGCACGCGAGCGCAAGGGCTGGATCATGGACACCTATCTGCTGCGCCGCAACCTGGACTGAGGGAAGACGGGCGAGCCCCGCGTCACCGGACCGGACCGGCCCCGCATGCACACGCCCGTGCCCGGTGTGAGGGTGACGGTGTGACGACCACCGCCGAGCCCGCCGCCGAGGCCCCCGCGCAGGGGCCGCCCGTCCTCGACAAGCGCCGCCGCAACATCATCTTCGTGACGATCATGCTGGGGATGCTGCTCGCCGCGCTCGACCAGACCATCGTGGGCACCGCACTGCCCACGATCGTGGCGGATCTGGGCGGCGCCGAGCACATGTCGTGGGTCGTGACGTCGTATCTGCTCGCCGAGACCGTGGCCACGGTGCTCGTCGGCAAGTTCGGTGACCTGTTCGGGCGGAAGATCGTCTTTCAGGTCTCGGCGATCATCTTCATCACCGGCTCGTTCCTGTGTGGCCTGTCGACGAACATGACGCTGCTCATCGCCTGGCGCGCGCTGCAGGGCATCGGCGCGGGCGGCCTCATGGTGACGTCGATGGCGTTGATCGCCGACGTCATCCCGCTGCGCGAGCGCGGCAAGTACCAGGGTGCGATCGGCGCCGTCTTCGGGGTGTCCACCGTCATCGGGCCGTTGCTCGGCGGGCTCTTCACCGACCATCTGACCTGGCGCTGGGCCTTCTACGTCAACGTGCCCATCGCGATCGTCGTGGTGATCGCCGCGGCCCGCACGATCCCCATCGTGAAGTCGGCGGTGCGGCCCGTCATCGACTATCTCGGCATCGCGTTCGTCGCGATCGGCGCCAGCGCGCTGATTTTGGCGACGAGTTGGGGCGGCAACCAGTACGCGTGGGGTTCGGGCACCATCATCGCGCTGTTCGTCGGCGGTGCGATCTCGCTCGCGCTGTTCTGCGTGGTCGAGACCCGGGCCGCCGAACCGATGCTGCCGATGCGGCTCTTCGCCAACCCCGTCTTCACGGTCTGCTCGATCCTCAGTTTCATCGTCGGCTTCGCGATGCTGGGCGCGATGACCTTCCTGCCGACCTATCTGCAGTACGTGGACGGGGACTCGGCCACCATCTCGGGTGTGCGGACGCTGCCCATGGTGATCGGGCTGCTCATCGCGTCCATCTTCAGCGGCAATGTGGTGAGCAAGACCGGCAAGTACCGGATCTTTCCCATCGTGGGCGCGCTCGTCATGGCGCTCGGGCTCTATCTGCTCTCGCTGATGGACAACGAGACGAGCACCTGGCTCGAGTCGCTGTACATGTTCGTCCTCGGTGCCGGTATCGGGCTCTGCATGCAGGTGTTGACGATCGCCGTGCAGAACACGGTCGTCTATTCGGATCTGGGTACGGCGACCTCCGGGGTCACCTTCTTCCGTACGCTCGGCAGTTCCTTCGGCACCGCCGTGTTCGGGACGATCTACGCCAACACGCTGAAGCCGAACCTGGAGGACGGGGTCGCGGCGGCGGCGAAGGCCGGGGCCGCCGATCCCGCCGTGGTGGCCAAGGCCGCGCAGAGTCCGGCGGGGCTGCACGACCTGCCCCCGGAGGCGGCGGCGCCCATCATCAAGGCGTACGCCGACACGCTGCACACCGTGTTCCTGTGGACGGTGCCCGTGGCGCTGCTCGGGTTCCTGGTGGCGCTCTTCCTCAAGCAGGTGCAACTGCGGGACAGCGCGCGGATGAGTTCGTCGGACATGGGCGAGGGCTTCGCGTCGCCGACCTCGGGCGGCAGCCCGGACCGGGTGCTCGAACTCGCGGTGGGCAACATCATCCGCAACACGGGCATGGACACCGCCCGTCGGGTCATCCGCGAGTCCGACACCCGGCTCGACATCGCCGGTGCGTGGGCCGTGATGCAGGTGTCGCTCTTCGACCGGATGGTCGGGCACGCCAGTCTGAGCCTGATCGCCGCCCGGCGTCAGCTCCCGGCCGAAGTCCTGGTGCCGGTGTTCGACCGCATGGTCGAGGAAGGCTTCCTCACCCGCTCCGGCCTGCTCTTCTCGCACACGCCCGCGGGAGCACGCGAGGCCGACGTGATCGGCAAGGCGTGGGCCGGGTGGCTGGGCGAGCAGGTGGAGCGGGACAGCGGCCGTCCCGCCGACCAGGACCTCGTCAAGGCCGTCGACGCGATCGCGAAGCGGCTGCTGGTCGAGGACCTGGAGCATGGCCTGGCCCCCGAGCGGCGGCGGCACCTCGCGGTCCCGACAGGCAGCGCCTAGGGGGGTCCTGGGCTGAGGCCGTCCCCCAGGTGTGACAGGACGCTTTCCTCGTCCGGCAGCACCGTCGCGCCCTCCGGCGGCGGCGGGCGACGGACGATCACCACGGGCACCGACAGCGCGCGGGCGGCGGTGAGTTTGGCTGCGGTGGCCGCGCCGCCGCTGTCCTTGGTGACCAGGACGTCGATGCGGTGCTCGCGCAGCAGCGCGGTCTCCCCTTCGACCGTGTACGGACCACGGTCGAGAAGCACCTCGGTGTGGCGGGGCAGCGGCGGCTCCGGAGGTTCCACGGAGCGTACGAGGAAGTGGAGTTGACCCAGGCCCGGCACCGCGGGCGAGTCCGCGAAAGCGGCGAGACCGAGACGGCCCGTGGTCAGGAAGACGCGGCGGCCGAGCGCGGGCAGCAGCGCGGCCGCGTCGGCGAGCGAGGCGGCATCGTGCCAGCGGTCCCCCGGCTCCGGTCGCCAGCCCGGCCTGCGCAGCATGACGGACGGGACGCCGGTGGCCGCCGCGGCCAGGACCGCGTGGTCGCTGATGGTGGCGGCGAACGGATGGGTGGCGTCCACGACGGCGTCCACGTCCTGCTCCCGCAGCCAGGCGGCCAGGCCCTCCACACCGCCGAACCCTCCGACGCGTACGTCACCTTCGAGCGCAGCCGGGCGGGCGACGCGCCCCGCGAGCGAGGTGGTCACCCGGACGCCGGGGCGAGCGGCGAGGGCGGCGGCGAGCCGGCGGGCTTCGGTGGTTCCGCCGAGGACGAGCACATGCATGGCCCCGAGGCTACGCGGCACCGCGCGGCGGGACTCGGCCGGCAGCACTCGGGCGGTTCAGCGCAGCAGCAGTTGGAGGCCGCCGAGCACCGTGGCCCCGATCACCAGGTGCTCGAAGAGACGCTGGTTGATGCGGTGCACCGCGGCCTTGCCGATGAGGGCGCCCGGGATGACGAAGAGCACGAGGGCCGCGTCCAGCAGCAGCGACTGCGCGTCGATCAGGCCGAGGCCCACGCTGAACGGCACCTTCGAGGTGTTGACGATGAGGAAGAACCACGCCGACGTCCCCAGGAAGCTGAGCTTCTGGAAGCCCGCGGAAAGCAGATACATCGACATGACCGGGCCGCCCGCGTTGGCGACCATGGTGGTGAAGCCGCCGAGCACGCCGTAGGAGGGGGCCTTGAGGCGCGCGCCGCGGGACGGGCCCGCCGGTTGAGCCCCTTCTGCGGGAGCCCGGCGCCGCCACACCGTGACCGCCGCCATCATCAGCAGGATCGCCCCGATCGACGTACGCACCACGGCGTCGTCGGCCCACATCAGGAAGACGGTGCCCACCACCACGCCGCCCGCGACGGCCGGGAACAGCCGCCACAGGGTGGGCCAGTGGGCATGCCTGCGGTAGGTGAGGACGGCCAGGACGTCGCCCGCGATGAGGATGGGCAGCAGGACCCCGGTCGACTCGCGCGCCGGCAGAACGGCCGCGAAGACCGCGAGGCTGACCGTGTTGGCCCCGCTGACGGCAGTCTTCGAGAAGCCGACGAGCACCGCGGCCGCGGCCAGCGCGACGAAGCCCCAGAAAGATATGTCCATGCCCGGACGAAACCTACGCCCCGCTGTAGGTGACCCGCAGCTCCCGCTTGAGGACCTTCATGCTGGGGCCGAGCGGCAGCTCGCCGGTGAACTCGACGCGGCGCGGGTACTTGTGGCGGCCCAGGTGCTCCTTGGACCACTCGGTGATGGCAGCGGCGTCGGGGGCCGCGCCCGGGGCCGCGACGACGACGGCGCAGATCTCCTCGCCGTGCACGTCGTCGGGCAGACCGATCACGGCGACGTGCGCGACGTCCGGGTGGCGCATCAGGACCTCTTCGACCTCGCGCGGGTAGACGTTGAAGCCGCCGCGGATGATGACGTCCTTCTTGCGGTCGACGATGGCCAGGAAGCCGTCGGCGTCCTTGGTCCCGAGGTCACCCGTGCGGAACCAGCCGTCGACGACGGCCTCGGCGGTCGCCTCCGGGCGCCCCAGGTAGCCGGAGAAGACGTTGTGGCCCCGGACCACGACCTCACCCAGCTCTCCCGTCGGCAGCAGCTCGATCCGCTCCTCGACGTCGGCCCGGGCGATCTCCACGTCGACGCCCCACAGCGGGTGGCCGATGCTGCCCGCCTTGGTACCGAAGACCGGCTGGTTCACGGAGGCGGTGGGCGAGGTCTCGGAGAGGCCGTAGCCCTCGTAGACGGGTACGCCGAAGGTCTCCTCGAAGCGTTCGAGCACGGCCACGGGCAGCGAGGCGCCGCCGGAGACCGCGAGCCGCAGCGCGGGCAGTTCGGGGGCGGTGGCAGCGGCGGCCACGAGGTTCACATACATCGTCGGCACGCCGTGGAAGGTGTTGACGCCCTCCGCCGCCATCAGTTCGATCGCCCGCGCGGCGTCGAAACGCGGCAGCAGGACGAGCGTCGCGCCCGCGCGCCAGGTCGCGTTCATGGAGACGCTCTGGCCGAACGCGTGGAAGAGCGGGAGCGCGCCGAGCGCGATGTCGTCGTCGCGTACGTCATGGGCGTCGAAGGCGCAGACGGTCGCGTTCATCACCAGGTTGAAGTGGCTGAGCACGGCGCCCTTGGGGACTCCCGTGGTGCCGCTGGTGTAGAAGACGACGGCGGGGTCGTCGGCCTCACGGGTGACGTAGCTGGGCAGCGGCTCGGCCGCGCTCGCCAGGGTCTCCAGTTCACCGCCCTCGCCGAGGGGCAGCATCCGTACGCCAGTAGCGGCGGCAGCGCTCTTGCCTGTCTCGGCCTGGGCGGGGTGGCACAGGAGCAGGGTGGCGCCGCTGTCCCGCAGGACGTGCTCGACCTCCTCCGCGGAGAGCAGGAGGTGTACGGGGACGACGACGCCACCCGCGGCGAGGATCGCGTAGTAGGCGCGGGGGAACTCCGCGGTGTTGGGCGCCATCAGGGCGACCCGGTCCCCCGGCCGCACCCCGAGCCCCACGAGGGCCGCGGCCTGCGTACGGGCCTGCTCCCACAACTCACCGAAGGTGAGGCGCAGTTCACCCTCGACGAGGGCGGTGCGGTCCGGCCAGCGGCGGGCGGGCTCGGCGAGGATCGCGGCGAGGGACAGCGTGGCCATGGGTGGTGCTCCGTTTCCTTGCGTTCCGTGGGCCTTGGGCCTGCGTTCCGTGCGGCCTTGGGCCTGCGTTGCGTGCTGCCTTGAGGAGGGGGTGGGTTCAGCCGCGCTCGACGAGCAGCGCGCTGCCCTGGCCGACGCCCACACACATGGTGGCGAGGCCGCGGGCCGAGCCGGTGCGGCGCATGCGGTGCAGCAGCGTGGTGAGGATGCGGGCGCCGGAGCAGCCGAGGGGGTGGCCGATGGCGATGGCGCCGCCGGTCGGGTTCACCAGCTCCGGGTCGATGCCCAGGGCGTCGACGCAGGCGAGTGCCTGGGCCGCGAACGCCTCGTTGAACTCGGCCTCCTGGAGGTCGCCGACGGACCAGCCGACACGGGCGAGCGCCTTCTGGGTGGCGGGTACGGGCCCGATGCCCATGACGTCCGGATGCACACCCGCGGAGGCGCCCGCGACGTACCGCCCGAGGGATTCGAGCCCGAGGTCGTTCAGGGCCTCCTCGCTGACGAGGAGGAGCCCTGCCGCGCCGTCGTTCATCGGCGACGCGTTGCCCGCGGTGACGGTGCCGCCCTTGCGGAAGACGGGACGCAGGCCGCTGAGCTTCTCGTACGAGGTGTCCTCACGGATACATTCGTCGAGCTCGACGCGGGTGCCGTCGGGCAGCGTGACGGGGAGGATCTCCTCGTCGAAGTGGCCGTTCTTGCGGGCCTCGGTGGCCTTCTGGTGGCTGCGGAGGGCGAAGGTGTCCTGGCGTTCGCGGGAGATGTCGTACCGCTCGGCGACTTCTTCGGCGGTCTCGCCCATGGCGAGGACGCCGTGCAGGTCCTTCATGGCGGGGTTGACCAGGCGCCACCCCAGGCGGGTGTCGGCGGTCTCCATCTTGTGCGGCAGCGCTTCGTCGGGGCGGGGCAGGACGAAGGGGGCGCGGCTCATCGACTCGGAGCCGCCCGCGAGGACGACGTCGGCCTCGCCGGAGGCGATGGTGCGGGCGGCGGCGGTGACGGCTTCCATGCCGGAGGCGCAGAGGCGGTTCACGGTGGCGCCGGGCACGGAGTCCGGGAGACCGGCGAGGAGAGCGGCCATGCGGGCCACGTTCCGGTTGTCCTCGCCGGCCTGGTTGGCGGCGCCCCAGTAGATGTCGTCGATCCGGGCGGGGTCCAGCTGCGGTGTGCCCGCGAGGAGGCCCCGTACGACGGTGGCGGCGAGGTCGTCCGGGCGGACGGAGGAGAGGGTTCCGCGGAGCTTCCCGATGGGGGTGCGGCGGGCTGCGGCGAAGTGGACTGGGCGCACGATACGGCTCCGGATCGTTTGCGGTCGTCGTCTGCGGGGTCACTGCGTGACGGCTCGACATAAATTAGCACTGCTAGTTTTGGAGTGTACGGGCAGCTGGCGCCGGGCGGAAGGGCGGTCTTCTTCCCCAACCCCACCCCTTCCCGAAAACCGTGCCTGCGCCCCGGGCCTACCTGGGGCTCCGCCCCAAACCCCGCTCCTCAAACGCCGGAGGGGCTGGTTTCCCAGCCCGTCCGGCGTTTGAGGACAAGGCCCCCGAGCCGAGCGGGTTTTCGGGAAGGGGCGGGGTTGGGGACAGAGAAAGGCCTTAGCCGACCCTCACCCGCACCGGACCGCCCCCCACATCCACCCTCCCGACCCAACCCCCCGAGAGATACACCCCCTGGTTGGGCAGCACCCTTCGCCGTAGCCGTTGGCGGTGCAAGAGGCGTCCGTCCTGGGTCACCACCAGGAAAGGCCAGGCCACTGCCCCCGCCGTCCGCAGGACGAAGCGGTCGACAGGGGCACCCGGCACCAGCCGGTTCGGCGCCACCCAGCGCAGCGGGGCCTCAGCCACCAGCGGCACCGCGCCGCCCGGCCACCCCGCGCCTCCAAGATGCCGCCGCACCGAACCCGCGACCCGCGCACCCTCCCCCGCCGCCACCCGCGCCGGCTCCACCGCGTGGACCCCGCTGCCCACCGCGAAGACCCCCGGCGACGCGGTGCGGAACGAGGGGTCCACTGCCGGGCCCCGCGTCCCGGGGTCCAGGAGAACGCCTCCGCGCCGCGCCAGCTCGTGGTCGGGGACGAAGTCGCCGGTGAACACCACCGTGTCGCAGGCGAGTACGCACTCCCGCCCGTCGTCCCGCCGCAGCCGCACTCCCGACAGCCGTCCACGGCCCAGGAGTTCGGTCACCGACGCCCCGGTCAACAACGGCACCGAGGGGACCCCGAGGCGCGCGACCGCGGTCCTGCCCAGGCCCACCTGGGCCCGCGCCTCCTCCGTGACGAGCGCGAGGACCTCGACGCCCGCGCGCCGCAGCGCGGTGAGCGCCGCGTAGCTCACCGGCTCCGCGCCGACGACGACCGCGCGGGTCCCGATCTCCTGCCGGTAGATGTTGACCGCCTGCTGCAGCTCTCCCGTGGTGTAGACCCCCGCAGGGCGCGTCCCCGGCACGAGACGTGCCGTCCGCGGTCTCTCCCGCGCGCCCGTGGCGAGGACGACCGCACGCGCGGTGATCTGCTCCAGGCCGTGCGGTCCGGTCGTGTCCACGGACAGCGGCCCGGCCCAGCCGGTGGCGCTCACCCCGGTCCGCACGGCCGCTCCGGCGCCGAGCGCGGCCTCGACGAGGCTCTCCGCGTACTGCGGACCCGTCACTCCCCACCGCCCGAACCCGCCGTGGTGGCAGTGGCGTGGCACCCCGCCGGCCCGCGCCTCCCGCTCCAGGACCTCCACCGTGCCCGCGCCCGAAGCGGCGAGGCGCGCGGCCGCGGCGAGTCCCGCGGGGCCCGCGCCCACCACGAGTACGTCCACACTCCGCTGCCGCCTCATCGCGCCGCCCCCGACTCGCCCCAGCCGTCGAAGAGTTCACGTACGGCGGCCCCGCAGTAGAACCCCTGGCAGCGCCCGCCCCGCGCACGTGTCCGGCGCCGCAGCCCGTCCAGTGAGCCGGGTGGCACGGTGCTGATGAGGGCGTCCCGGATCTCCCCGCGGGTCACGCGCTCGCAGTGGCAGACGATGCTGCCGTACGCGGGGTCGGTCGCGATGAGGTCGGCGCGCTGATAGGGGCGGGGGAAGGCCTCTCCCAGGTTCGGCATGCGCACCGGGTCCAGGGCTTCGGGGGTTGTCAGGTCGAGGCCGAGGTCGTGTTCGGGGTCGGGATCCGCGGTCTCGGCGAGCAGGCCCACGACGTACTCCGCGATCGCCATCGACGCGGTGAGGCCCGTGGAGCGGATGCCGCCGACGGTGATGTACCGCTCCTTCGGTGAGGCGTGGATCTGGTAGTCGTCGTGTTCGGTGGCCGCCCGCAGCCCCGCGTAGATTGCGGTGACCTCCTCGTCGAGGAGCGCGGGCAGGATGCGTCGGCCCTTGGCGCGCAGCCCGGCGAGGCCGTCCTCGGTCGTGCCCGTGGCCCTCTTGTCGTCCAACTCCTCGGCGGTGGGGCCGAGGAGGACGTTCCCGTACACGGTCGGCGCCACCAGCACGCCCTTGCCGAGTGCCGTCGGCACGGGCAGCAGGATGTGGCTGACCAGGTCGCGGGCGAGCTTGTCGAAGACGATGAGCTGGCCTCGGCGCGGGGTCACGGTGAACTCACCGCGTCCGAGCAGCCGCCGGTCGAGTACGTCGGCGTGCAGGCCCGCGGCGTTGATGAGATAGCGGGTGCGTACGACGCCGCGGGGCGTGGTCAGTTCGTGGCAGGCGGGGGCACAGCCGTTCGGCGATCGGGTCGGGACGACCTTCTCCACCGCGCAGTTGAGGTGCAGGTCCACTCCCCCGCGCACGGCCTGGGTGGCGTACGCGAGTGTCGTCGTCCAGGGGCAGATGATCGACTCGCCGGGGACGTCGAGAGCGCCCAACACGCTCTCTCCCAGGTGTGGTTCGCGGGACCTCACCTCGTCGGCGTCGATGATGCGGGCCTCGTCGTAGCCGTTGCGTTCCGCCTTGCGCAACAGGCCCGGCAGCGCGGCCAGTTGCTCCTCGTCCCAGGCGATGAGCAGCGCCCCGACGGGTTCGACGGGGATACCCGACGCGGCTGCGTAGGCGCTCAGCAGGCGGCTTCCCTCGCGTACGAGGCGGGCTTCCAGGGAGCCGGGCACGGCGTCGAAGCCGGTGTGCAGGATCGCGGTGTTGGCCTTCGACGTGCCGTCGCCCACGTCGCCGGAGGCTTCGACCAGGGCGACGCGGAGGCGGGGGTGCCGGGCGAGCTCCCTGGCGATGGCCGTGCCGACCACCCCGGCGCCGACGACGGTCACGTCGTAGGGCTCGGACGGCATAGGGCCCTTGGTGGTGACGCTCATGACGAGGGGGCGGGCGCGCGGTCGAGCAGGGCGTCGACCGCCGAGCGGAACCCCCCGAGGCGCTCGGCGGCCCGCGTGGCGTCGATCTTCGGCTCGTACACGGCGGCGGGCTGCCACCGGGGGACGGCGTCCCGCACCGTGAGCTTCGGGTCGAGGCCCATACGGGCGACCGCCCCCACACCGAGAGCGGTGACATCGGGCAACGCCGATACCTCCACGGGGAGTTGGAGGAGGTCGGCCTGGGTCTGCATCAGGAGGGCCGAGCGCGTCAGGCCACCGTCGACGCGCAGGCTCGTCAGAGGCTCGCCCAGGTCGGCGGCCACGGCGTCGGCGAGGGAGACCACCTGGGCCGCGACGCCCTCGCACAGGGCGCGGACCAGATGGCCGGGGGCCGTGTCGAGGCCGAGTCCGGTGATCGAACCGCGCAGGTCGCCGCGCCACCAGGGCGCCGCGAGCCCGGCGAGCGCGGGCACGAAGGTGACACCGCCCGCGTCCGCCACCGACGAGCCGACGAGGTCGAGGTCCGCCGCTCCTTCGATCACGCCGAGGTCCGTGAGCCAGCGGACGGCGGACGCGGCCGTGTAGACCTGCCCGTCGAGGCAGTAGCTGCTCTCCCCCGCGAGACGCCAGGCGAGGCAGCTGACCAGGCCGGATTCCCCGCGGCGCGGGCGGGTGCCGGTCTGGGCGAGCAGGAAAGCGCCGGTGCCGTAGGTGCACTTGGCGGTGCCCGGCTCGGTCACGTCCTGGGCGAGCAGGGCGGCCTGCTGGTCGACGAGGAGGCCGGTCAGCGGGAGTTCGGGGCCGAAGGCCTTCGTGGTGCCGACCGGGCCCGCCGCGTCGACGACCTGGGGCAGTCGCTCGTCGGCGAGGCCGAAGACGTCAAGGGCGCGTGGCGCCCACGTGGCGTCGTCCAGGTCGAGGAGCTGGGTGCGTCCGGCGGTCGCCGCGTCGGTGACGAACGCGCCGGTGAGCCGGTGGACCAGCCAGGCGTCGCTGGTGGTGACGACGCCCTCCCGGGTGAGGTGGCGGCGTATCCATGCCATTTTCGGGGCGGCGAAGTAGGGGTCGAGGGGGAGCCCTGTCAGGTTCCTCAACTCGTCTGCGTACGGGGCGAGTTCCGTACAGAGCGGCTCTGCCCGGCGGTCCTGCCAGACGATCGCCTCGGTCAGCGGGCGGCCTGTGGCGGGGTCCCACGCGAGCACCGTCTCGCCCTGGTTGGCGAGGCCGACGGCGGCGACCGGCTCCCCGGCGTCCGCGAGGGCGCGGCGCCCGGCGTCGACGACCGAGGCGAGCAGCGCCGCCGGATCGACCTCCACCCGGCCGCCGGGGAGGTGGCGCGGGCGTACGGGCGCGGCGCCGGAACCGATCACCCCGCGTTCCGGGCAGAGGACGAGAGCCTTCGTGCCGGACGTGCCCTGGTCGATGGCGAGGACAGCCTCGCCGCGCGGTCCTCCGCCGTTGGTGATCACCGCGGAAGCCTGCTACAGCGCCCGGGAAGGCGTCAAGAGCCCCCTTGTCGGTCCGCCTCCGACTGACTTTTTCTCAAATTGCCAACCGGCGCGCCGAGTTGTTGGCAATTCGATCCCAAAAGATCCACGAACCGCCCTGCAAACGGAAGTTACAGATCTACACTGACCGCCGAACAAACAACATCACTCCCGCACACGCCAGTTCAGCCCCTGCCCGCCTCACTCTGCCCCCACAGAGGATTCATGCCCACTCCGTCAGGCCGCCCCGTGTACCACCCGGCGGGCCACGACGAACAGTTACGCGCCGTGCTCCAGGACCTCAAGACGGGTCGCTGGGTGTCGACGCGCAACCTGCTCGACTCGACCCCCGACTGGGGTCTCTGGACGCAGCGCACCCAGATCCTCGCCGCCGCCGTCGCCGGTTCCGACGTGGTCAGGGCCTGGCAGGCCGAGGAGCCGCACAGCGCCGCGGCATCCGTCCTGCACACCAGGGTCCTGGTCGAGCGGACCCTGCGCGCCCATCGCGCCGGGCATCGCCACACCAACGAACTGTGGCGCGAGGCGGCAGCGGCCTGCGGAGCCATGATCGACGCCTCTCCCGAGGACCCCGTGCCCTGGGTCTGCCTGCTCGCCCTCGCCCAGCTCGACAGGGGGCAGCGCTGGGACGAACACCGGGTGCCCGCCCCCGAGCCGATGCTCTTCCCCGGCCCCTGGCACCTCCTCGCCGAGGCCGACAAGCGGGACCCCGGCAACCGCGAGGCCTACCACCGGATGCTGCAGTTCGCGTACACCCGGCGCCCCGGCGGCCCGCTCACCGAAGCGGTCAACTTCGCCCACTGGGCGTCCGGTTCGGCGCCCACGGGCTCCGCGCTGCACGTCCTGCCCCTCTATGTGCGCGTCGAGCGCTACCGCAAGGACGGCGGCGCCGAACACGCCCTGGACCTGCACTGGATCGGCGAGGACGCGACCCGCTCCGCCCTGCGCGCCCTGCACCTGTGGTTCGAGCACACCCGGCCCGCGGCGACCTCGCTCCTCGACCTCAACCACGTCGCCCACGCGTTATGGGGCGCCCACCAATTCGCCGACGCGGCTCGGGTGTTCGAGGTGCTCGACCCCTTCTACACCGTGGCGCCCTGGACGTACCGCACCCGCTCGCCCGGTGACGCCGACGCGGCCGCCGAGGCATTCACGCAGGCACGTACGCGCTGTCTGAGCGCCGTACGGGACCCGGGCTGAGCACCCTCCTCGGCACGGTCCAGCGAAATCAGCACCACCAGCTCCCCGGTCCACCGCTCCCCGACGGAGGTACATCCGTGTCCCGCACCACCTGGTCGAGTCCCGACTCGACCGCGGCCCCTATGCCCGACGAGGAACAACGACTCAGGGAGCTCGGTTACCAGCCGGTCCTGGCACGTCGGATGGGCGGCTTCGGCAACTTCGCCATCAGCTTCTCCGTCATCTCCATCCTCTCCGGCTGCATGACCCTGTACGGCTTCGGGCTCGGCACCGGCGGCCCGGCCGTGATGCTCTGGGGCTGGGCGGGCGTCGGCCTCTTCGTGCTCTTCGTGGGCATGGCGCTCGCCGAGGTCACCAGCGCCTACCCGACGTCGGGTGCCCTCTACTACATGGCCGACCGGCTCGGCGGGCGACGCTGGGGGTGGTACACGGGCTGGCTGAACCTGCTCGGCCTGCTCGGCGCCATCGCGGGCATCGACTACGGCGCCGCGCTCTTCTCCGGGGCGTTCCTGAACCTGAAGTTCGGCTTCACACCGACGCCGGAGAAGACCTTCCTGCTCTTCCTCTGCATCCTGCTCCTGCACGCCGTCCTCAACCTCTTCAACGTGCGTCTGGTCAGCCTGCTCAACTCGATCAGCGTGTGGTGGCACGTGGCCGGTGTCGCCGTGATCGTGGGCGTCCTCGCGATCGTGCCGGACCACCACCAGTCGCCCGGTTTCGTCTTCGGCGAGTTCGTCAACGACACCGGCTGGGACA
This sequence comes from Streptomyces sp. NPDC055099, assembly GCF_053607685.1. Classification (NCBI taxonomy): domain Bacteria; kingdom Bacillati; phylum Actinomycetota; class Actinomycetes; order Kitasatosporales; family Streptomycetaceae; genus Streptomyces; species Streptomyces sp. NPDC055099. The sequence goes on from NZ_JBSGUA010000007.1 coordinate 17,711, forward strand.
ACCCGCTCTACGTCACCGCGATCGGTCTGCTCCTGGCGCAGTACACCTTCTGCGGGTACGACGCCTCCGCCCACCTGTCGGAGGAGACCTCCAACGCCTCGGTGACCGCGGCACGCGGCATCGTGCGCGCCATCTGGGCCTCCTGGATAGCCGGTTTCGTGCTCCTTGCCGGTCTGACGTTCGCGATCCAGGACTACGCGGGCACCCAGAACACCGAGACCGGGGTGCCGCCGGCGCAGATCATGATCGACGCCATCGGTGAGTCCGGCGCGACGGCCCTGCTGCTCATCGTGATCGTCGCGCAGCTGTTCTGCGGCAACGCCGAGACCGCGGCGGCCAGCCGGATGGTGTTCGCGTTCAGCCGCGACAACGCGCTGCCCGGCTCGAAGGTGTGGCGCAAGGTCAGCTCCCGTACCCAGGTGCCGGTGCCCGCCGTGTGGCTCTCGGTCGGCCTCGCCGCCGTCATCGCCCTGCCGTCGCTGTACTCGACGACCGCGTACACCGCCGTCACCGCCATCAACGTCATCGGCATCACGCCCGCGTACGCCATCCCGATCTACCTGCGGCTGCGGGCGGGCGACCGCTTCCAGCCGGGCCCGTGGAACCTCGGCCGCTGGAGCAAGCCCATCGGCTGGATCGCGGTGATCTGGGTGGCGTTCGTGACGGTCCTGTTCTGCCTGCCGCAGGCCTCACCGGTGACCGTCGACACGATGAACTACGCGTCGATCGCGCTGGTCGTGGTGCTGACCCTCGCCACGGTGTGGTGGTTCGTGGCGCGGCGCTCCTACAGCACGCCGTCGGCGTACGGGTCGGAGCGGGAGCAGGCGGAGATCGCGGAGGACATCGTCTAGACGCTTGCGCTTCTGGATGCCCGCACTTTGTTCACTTTGTTCACCTTGTTTGGACGGCCGCGCCCCCTGAGATCGCCTCAGGGGGTGCGGTCGTTCAGGATCCGCTGGAAGAGCCGGTGGTCGCGCCAGGCGCCGTTGATGTGCAGGAACTTCGGCGCGACCCCGAACTCCTCGAAGCCGCACTTGGTGAGGACCCGCTGCGAGGGCACGTTGTCGAGGAGCGTGCCCGCTTCGACGCGGTGCAGGCCCAGCTCGGTGTCCGCGAAGGCGCAGGCCTGCTCGACGGCGGCGGTGGCGAGGCCGCGCCCGACGTGGCCCACGTCGATCCAGTAGCCGAGGTTCCCGCTGCGCAGCGGGCCGAGGACGATGTTGGACAGGGTGACCGAGCCGACGATGTCCCCGTCAAGGTCAAGCACCCAGGGTGCCGTCCGCCCGGCCCGGCACTCCTCTAGTTGGGCGCGGAGCCGGGCCGACTGCGCCTGGCGGGTGAAGTAGTCCTCGGGTCTGCTGGGTTCCCATGGCTCCAGATGCGCGCGGCTGCGCAGCCGGGCGTGCGCGAGACCTTCGGCGTCCTCCTGCCGGGCGGGGCGCATGACGACGTCCGGGGTGATGCGGGCGGATTCGGTGATCATGCGCCAAGCCTAGGGAACGTGCCGGACACGGGCTCACCTTCCGCCGGCGACCCGCAGGATCGTCCCGGTCGCGTAGGACGCCTCGGTCGAGAGCAGCCATGCGACGGCCGCCGCGATCTCCTCGGGGTGGCCCGAGCGTCCCAGGGGGATGCCTCCCGCGAGCTTCGCCGGACGTTCCGGGTCCGCGTGGAACTCGGTCCAGATCACACCGGGCGCGACCGCGTTGACGCGGATGCCGTCCGCCGCGACCTCCTTGGACAGGCCGACGGTCATCGTGTCGACGGCGCCCTTGGCGGCGGCGTAGTGGACGTACTCGCCCGGGGCGCCGAGGGTGGCCGCCGCGGAGGAGATGTTCACGATGCCGCCGCCGGCGCCGGTCCGCTTCATGTCGCGGATCGCGCGGCGCGCGCAGAGCAGATAGCCGAGTACGTTCACTTCGAGCGCGCGGCGCATGGCGGTGACGTCGGCCTCCGCGAGGGGGCCCACCGGGGCGCCGATCCCGGCGTTGTTCACGAGCCCGGTGACCGGGCCGAGTTCCGCGGCCGCGGTCTCGAAGAGGCGGTCGACGTCCGCCTCGTCGGCGGTGTCCATCCGGACGGTGAGGCAGCGGGCGCCCGCCTCGCGGACTTCCGCGGCCACCTTCTCGGCGGCCTCGGCGTCGGAGTAGTAGCCGAGAGCGATGTGGTGGCCGTCCTTGGCGAGGCGCGTGGAGATGGCCGCGCCGATGCCGCGGCTGCCGCCGGTCACTACCGTGACGGGGTGGTGCTGCACGTTTCCTCCAAGGGCGGGGTCGGGATTGGGGTCGGGTTTGGCATGGTTGCCGTTTGATCGATCATTCCCCAATGCCGCCCCTTCCCGCCTGTGACATTGGCGGCTCCGCCGAGTTCGTCCTCAAACGCCGGACGGGCTGGATAGATTCAGGCGCGACGGCCCCGCACGAACTCCCGCAGCGTCCCCGGCGCCCTCCCCCCGAACCGCTCGATCGCCTCCGTCACCTGGTACAGCTCGTGGTGCGAGCCGATCAGGCGGAACAGTTCCCACAGCTTGTCCAGGTGGGCCACCACGTGGGCGTCCCCGTACAGGGACATCGCGCGCTCGCGCCACTCCTCCGGCGGCATGTCCACGTACTTCAGGCCGCCGCCGTACGTCTCCACGGCCTCCCCCACGTTCAGAATCTGCCCGGTGAGCAGCACCACGGGATCGGGACACTCGGGCAGCGGATCCGCGAGGAGGCCCGCGCCGACCCGCGCCACGTCCTCCCCCGCGATCAGCGGAAGCACCGTGTCCAGGGGGCCCAGCGGCATCGCGAGTTCGCGTCCGCCGCCCGCGCGCACCAGGAAGTCCAGGTTCTCGAAGAAGACCCCGGCGCGCAGGTGCACCGCCCCGATCCCCGCCCAGTCGAAGACCTCCTCGGCGACCCAGTGCTGCCGCATCCGTGGCGTGCCCGCGTCCGGGGCCGCCGCCAGTTGGGACACCTCGACGACGCGTTCGAGGCCCTCGCGCCGGGCTGCGGCCGCGAAAGCGCCGGTCGCCTCCAGCAGGCCGTCGGTGACCGGATAGGTGAAGAAGGCGCGGCGCACGCCCCGTACCGCCGCGAGCACGTCCGTGATCTCGCGCAGATCCCCGACGACCACCTCCGCGCCCATCTTCCGCAGCCCGTCGGCGCGGTCGTCGTCGGTGCGCACGAAGGCGCGTACGGCCTGGCCGCGGTCGAGCAGCAGCCGCACGACGTGGCGGCCGGTGGAACCCTGCTGCCCTCCCGCGGCGCCGGTGACCAGGATGGGCTCGTTCGTCGTCGATGACGTCTGTGGCATCCCGCTCACGCCTCCCCGCGTCGCAGCGTGAGCGTGAACGCGCCCTGGCGTTCCAGATCCCGCAGGAACGGCTCCGCCGAGAACGCCTCGCCGGGGGCGAGGACCCCGGTCTTCGTCGGGCCCCTTCCCTCCGCGATCCGCACCGCGCCCTCCACGGAGGCGAGCGCTCCGGCCCGCCACAGGTCGTGGCCCGTCAACTGTCCCGCCGCGCTGCCTCCTTCCCACATGGCCTGGACGGCCACGGTGAAGTCGGTGGCCGCGCGTTCCGCGGCATCGATGTGCTCGCTCTCGAACGCCTTCTCGGCCTCGAATGCGCTGGTGCTGAGCATCAAGTCGACGGCCCGGACGGGGACATGGCGTGGCACCGTCACGACCTCGCTCGACGGGAACGGGGCGATCATCGAACGCGGGCCGAGCGGGGGCGGGAAGGGGAAGACGGCGTTGCGGGGCTCGACGTAGCCCGCGTGCAGGGCGCCGTCGTCGAAGGTGAGGCGTTCGGTCTCGGCGAAGAGGTGGGTCGCGGTGTTCTTGGCGCCCGTGGTCAGCCGCCAGCCGTTCACCGCGTACGCGACGACGATCCGGTCGATGCCCGCGATGCCGTCCGACACCGCTCCCGCCAGGAGGTCGCCGAGGCCGCCGTAAAAGCTGAGGGCGGGGATCATGACGGCGCCGGTGCGCTGCGCCGTGGCCTGCGCGGTGTCGAAGACGCCTTTCACGTGGTGGGGTTCGAGTGCGTGGTCGATGTAGTGGCAGCCCGCTTCCGCCGCCGCCGCGGCGACGGGAGCGCCGGTGACCGCGAAGGGTCCCGCGCACTGGATGAGTACGTCGGCGGCGGCCATCACCTCGCGCAGGGCCGTCGTGTCGTCCACGGAGGCGGTGCGGGTCCGCACCCGCTGCCCCGCGTCCAGTTCGTCGGCCAACGCTTGTAACGCCTCGGTGTCGCGGCCGACCAGGAGTAACTCCGCCTCTCTGGCGCGGAGTTCGGAGGCCACGAGGCGTCCGGTGTGACCATAGGCTCCGTAGATTGCGAAGAGCGGCTTTGTCATGCTCAACTCGCTTTCATACCGAAGGTATGCAACTGGTGCGGAACCTACGTACCGTGAGTATGTCCGTCAAGAGGAGCCGATCGTGATCCCCCCAGCGCAGTCAGCGCGATCACCTGCCCGCCGTACACAGGCGGAACGCTCCGACGCGACCACCGCGCAGCTGATCGCGGCGGCGCAGCGGCTCTTCGGCCGGGACGGGTACGCGACGACCTCGATCGTCGCCGTGGCGGCCGCCGCCGGGGTCACCAAGGGCGCGGCCTACCACCACTTCGAGGGCAAGGCCGCCCTCTTCCACGCGGTGTTCGTCCGCGAACAGGAGCAGATCGCGGCGGAGTTGGAGCGCGCCGCGGCCGAGGAGCCCGACGCCTGGTCCGCACTGCGGCGCGGCTGCCGGCGCTTCTTGGAGCACTGCCTCGACCCCGGCTTCCGGCGGATCGTGCTGCTCGACGCGCCCTCGGTCCTGGGCTGGGAGACGGTCCGCGAGGTCGAATACGCCCATACGCTGCGGGTGTTGACCGGCGGGATGCGCGCGGCGGCAGCCGCGGGCCACTTCGGTGACGGAGATCTGGGCGTGCGCTGCCAGTTGATGTTCGGCGCGCTGTGCGAGGCGGGCATGCTGCTTGCCCGCTCGCCCGACCCGGCCTCCGCCCTCACCTCGGTGACGGCGGAGGCCGAACGACTGCTGTCGGCGCTGGGCGCGCCGGGGAAGTAGACCTCTCGTCGGGAATTAGGCCTTCTCGGGGACGACGTTCCCGGTCACGCGGTCCTCGGGAGCGGCCTCGTCCGGCGCCAGGCTGTCCATGAACGAGGAGACGGAGAACACCGCGCGTCCCGGACCGGCGGGGCCGTAACCGGGAGGCGAGGAGAGGCCGTTGGCCTCCATCGTCGCGCGGTACGCCTCGAGCAGCCGCACGTGGTACTCCAGCGGCGCGCCCAGCGGGTTCGCCTTGCCCAGCGGGGTCGTGGGCTCCGGGCACCAGGTGGTGAAGCGGGGCGTGATCCCGCGCGACATGAAGTACTGCAGCCCCTCGACGGTGGAGTCGATGGCCTCGCCGACCGTCTTGAAGCCGAACGGCTCCGCCATCTCCACGCCCGCGACGAAGTTCGGGATGACGTTGCGCGGCCCGAAGACGTCGGCGGAGTCCAGGATGCGGCGGTGCCACTCGTCACGGCCGACGTAGCGCTCCTTGCCGGGGCAGTAGCGCTCGAAGAGGTACGGGTCCCACACCTCGTAGTTGGGGTGGTAGATCCGCACGCCGTAGTCGTGGAAGCGCTGGACGTCCTCCTTGGGCAGCGCCTGGGCGACGACCTTGCCGATCCAGCGGCCTGGGAAGCGCTCCTCGATGGCCTTCGCGTACTGACCGTAGAAGTCGGCCTCGTCCTTGCCCTGGAGCTGCGTGGTGATGGCGCCACCGGTGAGCGTGTACGCGGTGGAGGCCTTCGCGGTGTCGTACTTGTCGATGATGGCGAGGGCTTCGAGGACCTCGTCCATCGGCTTCACGCCCGTGTAGGGGCGGCCCGCGGCCTTCTGCTGGCGCCAGTTGTGGTTGATGTCGCAGTACCCGCACTCCTCCTTGGCGCCGAAGTACTGGCAGACCCGGAAGACCGTCAGATAGATCAGGTAGCCCCACTGGATGGTGGGCGCCACCTCCATGACGGACTTGCCGTTCTCCAGGGTGTGCCGGTAGTAGTCCGGCATCGGCGGCAGGCCCACGTCGGAGATGCGTACGCCGTCCAGGTAGAGGCCGAGTACGCCGTCGTCGTCGGCGGCGACGCGATAGGGCGAGGCGGGGTTCACGCGGACGGAGACGACCGTGCGGCGCAGGTCGTACGGGCCGCCGGTGAGGACGATCTCCTCCGGCGGGCGGCGCAGGGCCGCGGCGCCGAGCTCGGGCAGGGTGCTGTGGTCGAAGGAGAAGATGAAGTACGACTTCGGCTTGACCTCGCCGCCCTCGTTGTCACTGAGCGCGGACTCGTCGAACGCCATCCCGCCCCTGAGCAGGTCCTCCTTGATCACCGCCTCTCGCGGCACCTGCGGGAACCGCTCCATGAGTCCCTCGACGAGCTGGGTACGGCTCTCGCTGCGGCTTGCCATCTGCCGGGCACCTCGGATCCTGTCGGTGAATTGTGCTTTCCCGTGACCCCCCACGCTAATACGCGGCTTTTCCGGCGCGGATCCGCCTCCGGTCTCAGCGGCCCTCCACCCTTCGGCGGGACCTCCGGGTCCGGCTTCGTCCCCGGCTCCGGCTTCCTTCCCGCGCGGCGGGAACCCCGGAGTGCCGGCCTCGCGTTGTCCTTGCATGAACGAGCTGGTCGCCGGGGGGAACGTGCCGCTGCCCGACGGTGCCGTCACCCTCCGGGTGCCCGGCCCCTTCGACCTGTCCGTGATCGTCACGGACGACAGCGGCAAGGTCTCGGGCGACGGCGACTTCGTCTTCTACAACCAGCCCGCCACGGCCGGCGCCCGGCTTCAGGGCGACACGGTCACCGTGGACGGGCGGCGCCTGCGGGCCGGTGCGAGCCGCGTCACCGTGGCCGTGAGCCCCGCCGAGCCGGGCACACCCCTGGGGCGCCTGCCGGGCATCGCGCTCCAGGTGCACGGGCCCGGCGGCGGGCTCGTGGCGCGTTTCACACCGCCGCGTCCCGAACGCGAGACGGTGCTGCTGCTCGCGGAGATCTACCGCCGCGGCCCGGGGTGGAAGCTGCGAGCACTCGGCCAGGGGTACGCGGACGGGCTGGCGGGGGTGGCACGCGACTTCGGGGTGGACGTGGCGGAGGACGAGGGGGCGCAGCCGCGGACGACCGTACCCGGACATGTACCCCCGCCGTCCCGCCCCGCCGCACTCTCTGGACCGTCCGCACCTTCCAACCCGCCGGCACCCTCCGGACCGCCCCCGCCCGATGGGTTCCTCCCGCTGGTCAACGCCGCGCGGGCGTCGGCGGGCGCTCCTCCCGTCTCCCTCGACGCCCGGCTGACCGCTGCCGCGGGCGCGCATGCCGCCGGGATGGCGGCGCGGTCCACGCTCAGCTCGGAGCACGCGGACGGTACGTCCCTCTACCAGCGCGTCGTCGCCGGTGGGTACGCGTATCTGGCGATCGGCGAGCATCTGGTCTCCGGGCCTCGCTCGCCCGCCGATTTCGTGGAGTACTGCCTCTCCGGCGAGCAGTCGCGGCTGACGGTGCGCAGCCGCGCGTACACGCACGTGGGGGTGGGCCACGCCGCCGACGCGCGCTCGGGCGACATCTACTGGACGGCGCTGTGGGCCGCGCCCTTCAGCACGCAGGGCCTCGCGGAGTGGGCGTCGGCGGTGCTCCGCCTCACCAACGCCGAACGGACCGCGGCGCGGCTGCGGCCCCTCTCCCCCGATCCGCTGCTGACCGTGGCGGCGCAGGCCCACAGCGCGGACATGGTGGCCCAGGCCTTCTACTCCCACACCTCGCCCGACGGCGGCGAACCCTGGCACCGCGCGTCCGCCGCGGGCAGCACGCACCGCGCGATCGGTGAGAACATCGCCTGCGGGCAGCGCACGCCCGCCGAGGTGGTGGACGGCTGGATGAACAGCCCCGGCCACCGGGCCAACATCCTCAAGCCCTCCTTCACCCACCTCGGCGTCGGCTTCGCGGGCGGCGGCTCTGCAGGCACGTACTGGACGCAGTTGTTCGGCGGCTGAGAAGCGGGGGGTGCCACTCACCGCGGCGAGCGGCACCCCAAACCCGCCACCCTCCGCGCCCCTCAGCGCCAGCGCCCCCTCACCCCACCACCACCGGAACCCCCCTCCGAGCCGACGCGTAGCTCGCCGTCACTATCTTCAGTGTGCGTAGGCCGCCCTCGCCGTCGGCCACGTCCATGCCTTCCTCGTCGGGGCCGTAGAGGAAAGCGCGCAGCATGCGTTCGTCCAGGTCGGCGCCGAAGGGTAGTTCCAGGCCCTGCTGTCGGCGTTCGCTGTAGCCGTGGACCGACTGGTCGAAGGCGTCCATCTCCAGGGTCGCCCGTTCGCCGACCACGGTGAGTTCGAGCCCGCCCCAGGAGTGGTGTGAGCGCGGGTGGGACCAGCTGCAGTCGATCGTGGCCACGGAACCGTTGTCGTAGGTCACGGTGACCAGACCGCTGGTCTCGGCTTCGACCTCGCCCTCGTACATGCGGTTGTTCGTCTGGGCGTACACGTCGACGGGGCGAGCGTCGCCGAACAGATCGTCCAGGAGGTCGGCTATGTGGACCGTGTGGTCCATCAGGGCGCCGCCGCCCGCGAGTTCGGGATCGGCGAACCAGCGCCGTGAGCTCGGCATGGAGCCGTTGTTCGCGCCGGACACGGTCAGGACCCGGCCCACCTCTCCCGACGCGACGGCCGCCTTGACGGCCGCGTACGCGGGGCTGAAGCGGACGGGGAAGGCGACCGCGAGCCGCACGCCGGCCTCCCGGCACGCCGCGAGCATGGCCTCCCCGTCCTCGACCGTCGTGGCCAGCGGCTTCTCGCACAGGACGTCGATGCCGCGGGACGCGGCGAGCTCCACCAGCGGACGGTGCCGCGCGTTCTCGGAGCAGACGATCACCGCGTCGGGGCCCCAGGCGAAGGCTTCCTCGTACGTCTCCACGTACGCGACCCCCCTCTCCTCGGCGAACGCGCGCCCCCGCACCTCGCCGGGCGCGGCCGAGTCGGTGTCCGGGTCGCTGCCGATGACCTCGACACCCGGCATCCGGGAGAGGAGCCGCAAGTATCCGGCCGCGTGGACGTGGGCGAACGACAGAACGGCGACCTTCATCGCGTGACCTCCTGGATGACCGTGCGGGCCGCGGACGCCCCGCTCGCTGTGATCTCGACGGCCCGGCCCGTACGGCTCGACTCGACGGCCGCCTCGGCGATCCGCACCGCCTCGATCCCGTCCCGCGCGCCCACCCGTGGCTCCGGGCCGCCCTCCTCCCAGGAAGCCGCGAACTCCCGCAGCTCGGAGAGGTAGGGGCTCTCCGTCATCGGGCTGGAGGGGATGCCTTCGTTGGCCGCGCGCACCCCTTGCGCGGTGATCCGGTAGCCCGGCACGGTCGTGGAGTCGTGCCGCAGCAGCCCGTCACCGCCCGCGATCCGGAACGTCGTACGGAACCGCTGGTCCGGGAGGCCCCAGAGCCCGGTGATGTGGCTGATCGCGCCGGAGGCGTGGGTGAGGACGGCGGTCGCCGAGACGACCTCGGCCCGCGCGTCGCCCGTGGCGTGTTCGATGCCTCGCGTCTGCGCGTGCACGCGGACCACGTCGCCCGCGATCCAGCGTGCGATGTCGATGTCGTGCACCATCAGGTCCATGATGACGCCGCCGGACATGGCGGGGTCACCGAACCAGGGCGCCCACTGCGGCCGCGCCCCGCCGCGCGTGAAGCGCAGCACGGCCAGGTCCCCCAACTCACCTTGTGCCACTGCTTGTTGCATGGCCGCGTACGCCGGGAAGTACCGCACGACGTGGGCGGGATGCAGCCGCACACCCGCCGCTTCGGCGGCTGCCGCGATCTCCTCGGCGTCCCGCGCGTTCAGCGCGAGGGGCTTCTCGCAGATGACGTGGCGGCCCGCCGCGACGGCCGCGAGGGCGAGTTCCTTGTGGGTCGGGGTGGGGGTGCAGATGTCGACGGCCGTACAGTCGGCGAGCAGTTCGCCGAGGCCCGCCACCGCGGTGACCCCACGGCCCGCGTACTCGGCGGCGAGTTTCTCCGCCGAGCCGTCGACGGTGTGGACGCTGACGCGCGCACCCAGTTCCAGCCAGCCGGGGAGATGGGCGCGGGCGATGCCGCCCGCGCCGATCAGGCCGATGTGAAGCGGTCGCATGAAGGGAGTCACCTTTCCTGGTGCCTGGGCCTGGCAGGGGTCGGCTTGTTGAGGGTGGCGGGGGTTGCTTGAGTCAGCTCTTCGACCCGGACAGCGCGACACTCTGCACGAAGTGCCGTTGCAGCAAGACGTAGACGATGAGCATGGGCAGGCTCGCGATGAGCGAACCGGCCATCATCACGGGGTAGTTGGTCTCGAACTGGCCCTCCAGCGAGGTCAGTCCGGCACTGATGGGCATCTTCTGCGGGTCGGTGTTGACGATCAGCGGCCACAGCAGGTCGTTCCACGACCACATCGCGGTGATGACGGCGAGAGCCGCGAGCGCGGGCCGCACCAGCGGCAGCATGATCGACCAGAAGATGCGGAAGGAACCCGCGCCGTCGATCCGCGCCGCCTCCTCCAGCTCCTTGGGCAGCGTGAGGAAGAACTGGCGCAGCATGAAGGTCCCGAACGCGCTGAACATGCCCGGCAGGAACAGCGCGGGCGCCGAGTTGAGCAGGCCGAGCCGCTGGATGATGTCGTACTGCGGCAGGACGAGCAGTGAGCTCGGCACCATGAGGACGGAGAGGAAGACCGCGAACAGGACGTTGCGGCCCCTGAATTGCATGCGCGCGAAGGCGTAGGCCGCCAGCGAGCAGAACACCAGCTGTCCGACCGTGCGCCCCACGGTGTTGAGGACGCTGTTGAAGAGCATCTCCTTGAACGGCAGCGCGCTGAAGACCTCTTCGAAGCTCGACCAGTTCCAGGTGTCGGGCAGGAACGTCGGCGGCACCTTCGCCGTCTCCGCGAGGGACTTGGCGGCCGTGAGCAGCTGCCACAGGAACGGGAAGACCATCACCAGGGCGCCGAGGGACAGCGCCGCGTGGGTGGCGACCGAACCCGCGCTGAGGCGTGGGCGGTTGGCACGCCCGCGGGTCGCCGGCCGTACGGATGACTCACGCATAGTGCACCCACCTCTTCTGCAGCCTGAACTGCACCAGCGTCAGCGCCGCGATGATCAGCATGAGCAGGAAGGCGAGCGCGGCGGCGGCGCCCTGCGCGTTCTCGACGAAGGCCCATTTGTAGAAGAGGCTCACCACGGACTGGGTGTCACCGATCGCCGGGTTCTTCTCGGCCATCATGATGTAGATCAGGTCGAAGGTCTGCAGCGAGTTGATCATGCAGATGATGGACGCGAAGAAGATCGTCGGGCTGAGCAGCGGCAGGGTGATCGTGAAGAAGCGGCGCAGCGGCCCGGCGCCGTCCAGCTCGGCGGCTTCGTAGTAGTCCTGCGGGATGCCCTTGATGCCCGCCATGAAGATGATCAAGTAGTAGCCGGTGGTCGACCAGACCATGACGGTGCCGATCGCGTAGACCGCCGTCGAGGGGTCGGAGACCCAGTAGCGGCGGTCCGCGCCGAACCACTCGAAGACTTCGTTGATCAGTCCGTAGTCGCCGTTGTAGAGCCAGTTCCAGACCAGACCTACGGCGACGGGCAGCGTGACGAACGGGATGAAGTACAGGGCGCGGTAGACCGGGACGCCGCGCAGTCCGCGCCGGTTGAGCAGCGCCGCGACGCCGATCGCGACCGGCAGGGCGAGCAGCCCGATGGCGCAGTAGATCAGGGTGTTGCCGAGCGCCTGCCAGACGGTGACGTCCTTGAGCACGCGCACGTAATTGTCCGTGCCGATCCAGGTGTTGCCGCCGAACGCCCCGAACTCGGTGAAGCTGAAGTAGAAGGTCTGGAGCAGCGGCCAGAAGTAGAAGACGGCGAAGCCGACGGCGAGCGGCGCGATGAAGAGGTAAGCGGCCCGCTGGTTGCGGGACTTGGGCGCGGTGCCGGCCGCCGGGCTGCCGCGGCTCGCCTTCTTCTCCGCCGCCGTGGAGGGGAAGACACTCATCATGCGCGCTCCTCCTTCAGGGCCCGGTCCATCTGCTCGCCCAGGGTGCGCGCGGCGCTCTCGATGCCGCCCTTTCCGCTGAACGCGGCTCCCAGGAGCGGGTATTGGAGGTTCTCCCAGACCGCGGTGTTCTTCGAGCTCGGGTACGGCACGGCGTACTCCTGCATCTCGATGAAGTGCTTCAGGTCGAACTCGGGCATGGACTTGAGCCAGGCGCCCTGCGTCCCCTCGTACGAGGAGATGGTGACGCCCGCCGATGCCTGGATCTCGGCGGCCTCGCGGCCCGCCATGAAGTGGACGAACTTCCAGGCCGCGGCCTTCTTGCGGCTCTTGGCGGAGATGACGTTGGCGAGGCCGTGGATGATCGTGGCGCGTTCGCGGCCCTTGGGCAGGACGGCGACGCCGCCGTGGTCCTTGAGCGCGGGGACGGCGTACATCTGCCCGGCCATCGCGGAGAGGTCGTAGTACATGGCGGTCTTCTCCGACCAGTAGCGGTTGCGGCCCTTGGACTCGACCATCGCGCTCTGCGGCGGCGACCAGCCGCGGTCGATCATGTCGGTCCAGTAGCGCAGCCCCTCGATGGAGCGTTCGTCGCCGAAGCCAGACTTCCCGTCCTTGAGGACGTAGCCGCCCGCTCCGTGGATGGCGGGATAGAGCTGGCCCTGGCGGTCCATCTCGGCGGCCATGCCGTGCACCCGCGCGCGGGGGTCGGTGAGTTCGGCCGCCGCGTCGCGCACGTCGTCCCAGGTCCACGTCGCGTCCGGGTACTTGATGCCCGCCTTGTCGAAGAGCGCCTTGTTGTACCAGAGGCCGATGGTGTCGAAGTCCTTCGGTATCCCGTACTGCGTGCCCTGGTAGGCGTAGATCTTCACGAGCGAATCGGGGTGGCGGTCCACGGGGGTCCGGTCGCTCTTGATGTGTCCGCTCAGGGGTTCCAGGACGCCGCTGGAGGCGTAGAGCTGAAGGTTGACCGCGTTCATCCAGAAGACGTCGGGTGCCGTGCCGCCGCGCATCGACGTCTTGAGGGTGGTCCAGTAGCTCGACCAGGGCGTCAGCTCCATGCGCACGGATATGCCGGGGTTCTTCTTCTCGAAGGCGTCGATCACCTTCTGCAGCCCGGGCACCTGGGCCACGTCCCACACCCCGTACGAGAGGGTGGTGCGTCCGCCGCTCCCCTTGCCGTCGTCACTCTGGCCGGAGCAGGCGGCGAGCAGGGGCGCCGCCATCGCTCCGTACAGCAGAGTCCTCCTGCGCATGAGCGCCTCCCTTCAGGACTGGTCAGAGCGCCGGTGCCGGGTCCGCGTCCGTCAGGAGATCGGACTCGACCCGGTCAAGTGCCTTGCGTACGGCGCCGATCGCGACGCCTTGTTCGCCGAGCGTGCTCAGCGCGATGCGCGGGACGTGCAGGGTCAGCGGGCGCAGCCGGTCCTCGATCAGCGGCACGAGATGACCGCCGAGGGGGGTCGCGCCGCCGGTGAGCACCACCAGCTCGGGGTCGACGGCGAGGGCGAGGGCGGCGATGCCCGGCGTGATGCGGTCGGCGAAGTCCGCGACGGCCGCGAGGGCACGGGGGTCGCCGGTGTCCGCGGCGCGGGCGAGTGCGGCCACCTCGGACTCGCCGGAGCGCCGGTCGCCCTTCCAACTGAGCGCGTCCTGCGCGGTGTTCATGCCGAGCAGCGGCAGCAGGCCGAGTTCGCCCGCGCCGCCCCGCCTTCCCCGGTGCAGTCGCCCGCCGATGGTGAGACTGCACGCCACGCGATGACCGGTCAGGACACAGACCACGTCATGCGCGAGGGTGGCGGCGCCCTGCCAGCGCTCGGCGAGGACGGCGAGGTTCACGTCGTTCTCGACGAGGGTGTGGCCCACCTCCCCGTCGGCGAGGAGCCGCCCGAGGTCGACGCCGGACCATTCGGGTATGACGTGGGAGGTGATGGTGCCCCCCGCGTCGACGACGCCGGGTACGCCCACACAGCGGGCGAGGATGTCGTCGCGCCGCACGGAGTGCGCGTCCAGGAAGGCGTCGAGGCCCCTGCGCAGGAGGTCGAGACGCTGGGCTCCGCCCAGTTCCGGGTCGATGTCGTCGCGCCGCACGGCGAGCACCGTGCCGCCGAGGTCGGCGAGGAGCAGCACCATCTTGTGCAGGCCGATGTCGGCGCCGACGACGCGGCCCGCCTCCACGCGGAACCGGAACCGCCGGGCGGGGCGTCCCGGCGCGCGCTCGCTCTGGTCGCGCTCAGCCTCCCCCGCCCAGCCGTGCGCGGTCAGCTCCTCGACGACGGACTCCACGGTGGGCCGCGAGAGACCGGTGCCCGCGGCTAGTTCCGCGAGGGTCTGGGGGCTGCGGCGGTGCAGGGCACGCAGCACGACGGTGGTGTTCAGCCGGCGCAGCGAGGCGAGATCGTGCCCTCGTGTCCCGTTCCGCAACACTTCTTCACCTCATGTCGAGGCCGGGGCAGCCCTGTTGACCAGTGGGTCAACCGCTTGCCCCGGAGATTAATGAGGAGACTTGCATATCCCCGGCCGACGGGGAACCCCTTCCGCGGGGCCGGAATCACACCCCGCCCTTTGGGAGGCACCTCGGGCAGGAACCGCTTGAGCCCGGTGGGCCGAGCGGGCACGATGACGGGACGCACGTCGTGCCCGTCCAAACACCCGTCGCCTGCCTGGGAGTTGACGCATGTCCGCGATTCCGCCGCCCGTGACCCACCCGATCGACACCAGCAAGCCGCATCCCGCCCGGGTCTACGACTGGTTCCTCGGCGGCAAGGACAACTACCCCGTGGACGAGGAGCTCGGGCTGCAGATCGTGTCGCTCGAACCGCAGACCAAGTACTGCGCGCAGCACTGCAGCGCGCCACGCGCCGCCTCGCGGGAGAGGAGGGGATACGCCAGTTCCTGGACATCGGCACCGGCATCCCCACCGAGCCGAACCTCCACCGCATCGCCCAGTCGGCCGCCCCCGAGGCGCGTGTCGTGTACGTGGGCAACGACCCGATCGTCCTCGCGCACGCGGAGGCCCTGTTGCGGGGGACGCCCGAGGGAGCGACGGAGTTCCTCCAGGTGGACGCCCGTGAGCCGGACAAGATCCTCGAACAGGCGGAGAACGTCCTGGACTTCGGCCGGCCGATCGCCCTGTCCCTGATCGCGCTGCTGCACTTCATCGGCGACGACGACGGCGCCCGCGACATCGTGGAGCGGCTCGTGTCCGCTCTGGCACCCGGCAGCCACCTGGTCCTCTCCCAGATGGCGGGCGACTTCGACCCGGAGCGGACACGGCAGGCGGTGGAGATGTACAAGGCGGGCGGCGTCACGCTCGTACCGCGGACACGCGCCGAGGTGGAGCGGTTCTTCGACGGCCTTGAACTGATGGACCCCGGCATCACCTGGCTGCCGGACTGGCACCCGGAGCTCGCCGTGGACGAGGTCAGGAACGGGACGCCGGTACCGCTGTACGCCGGGGTGGGCCGTAAGGCGTAGCCGCGGGGCGGCGCCTTGCGGCTGACCTGAAGTCAGGTGATACAGCGCGGGATGTCGGACATCACCCCGCGGCCGGTGAGTTGCGGGCAAGCTGGGTGCGGGCCCCCGGCAACGGCGCCGCACCCATGGGGCAGGATGACGCTCGCGCCGGACCACGAACACGCGTCCGGCGCGCCCGCACAACCTGGAGAATGAACTGATGGAGCGAGCGCTCACATGGCACGACCTGATCACCGCCGGTATAGCGGTGGCCGTAGGTATCGCGGCGGGTCTGCTGCTGCGGATGATCCTGCGGTGGCTGGGTGAACGGGCCAGCAGGACCCGGTGGAGCGGCGATGACGTCATCGTCGACGCCGTGCGCACCCTGGTCCCCTGCGCGGCGATCACCGCAGGAGCGGCCGTCGCCGCAGCCGCCCTGCCGCTCACCCCCAGGACCGGCCACAACGTCTCGATGACGCTGACCGCCCTGCTCGTCCTGGCCGGGACGCTGACGGCGGCCCGTGTGGTCACCCGCCTGGTGAAGTCCCTCGCGCAGTCCCGGTCGGGTGTCGCGGGCTCGGCGACGATCTTCGTCAACATCACCCGGGTCGTCGTGCTCGCGATGGGCTTCCTCGTCGTCCTGCAGACGCTCGGTGTCTCCATCGCCCCGCTGCTCACAGCCCTCGGCGTGGGCGGCCTCGCGGTGGCCCTGGCCCTCCAGGACACCCTGGCCAACCTCTTCGCGGGCGTGCACATCCTCGCCGCCAAGACCGTGCAGCCGGGCGACTACATCCGGCTCAGCAGCGGCGAGGAGGGCTACGTCGTCGACATCAACTGGCGCAACACGGTGGTGCGGCAGCTGTCGAACAACCTCGTCATCATCCCCAACGCCCAGCTCGCGGGCACCAACATGACCAACTTCAGCCGCCCCGAGCAGGACCTGTCCATCATGGTCCAGGTCGGCGTCAGCTACGACAGCGACCTGGAGCAGGTCGAGCGCGTCACGACCGAGGTCGTGGAGAGCGTCATGAAGGACGTGGACGGCGCCCTTCCCGACCATGAACCGGCCGTGCGTTTCCACACGTTCGGCGACTCCAGGATCAGCTTCACGGTGATCCTGGGCGTGGGTGAGTTCAGCGACCAGTACCGCATCAAGCACGAGTTCATCAAGCAGCTGCACCAGCGCTACCGCGCCGAGGGCATTCGCGTGCCCGCCCCCGTCAGGACGGTGAACGTCCAGCAGGGCGAGCTGCCGCCGGGCCTGATCCCGCACCAGCGCGACGCCACGGCGCCGACGACGAAGCCGGTGCAGTAGCGGATCGACCACGCGACTCGGAGGGGGTTTGACAGGCCAGTACCGCGCAGATCATGATTCCATTAATTGTTTAATGGAATCGAGAGAGGCGTGCGTGCTCATGACCCCTGCCGACCCCGCCGAAGCCGAGAGCCCCCTGAGCGCGACCGCGCTCGAGGCTCGCGGCCTGGGCAAGCGCTATCGCCGCGGCTGGGCGCTGCGCGACTGCTCCTTCCGGCTCCCCGCCGGACGGATCTGCGGCCTCGTCGGCCCCAACGGCGCCGGAAAGAGCACCCTGTTGGGGCTCGCGACGCGCCTTGTGGCCCCGACCGAGGGCGAACTGCGCATCTTCGGTGTTCCGGTCGACGACCCGGCCGCGATGCCCAGGTTCGCCTTCCTCTCCCAGGACAAGCCGCTGTTCAAGCGGTTCACCGTGGCCGAGACGCTGCGCATGGGCAGCGAACTCAACCCCGGCTGGGACATGGCGGCCGCCGAGCGGATCGTGCGCTCCGGCAACGTCCCGATGGACGCCAAGGTCGGCACGCTCTCCGGCGGACAGCGCACCCGCGTCGCCTTCGCGCTCGCCTTCGGCAAGCGGCCCGATCTGCTGCTGCTCGACGAGCCCATGGCGGACCTGGACCCGCTGGCCCGGGACGAGATGAGTTCCCTGCTGATGTCGGAGGCCGTCGAGCGCGGCACGACCGTGGTGATGTCCTCCCACATGCTCTCCGAGCTGGAGGACATGTGCGACTACCTCCTGGTCGTCGCGGACGGCCGGATCAGGATGGCGGGCGACACCGATGAACTGGTCCCGGCCCACGCCCTGGTGACCGGGCTCGCCCCCGACGGCACCCCGCCCGCGGACCTCGCCCCGCACACGGTCGTCGAATTCCGTTCCCAGGGACGCCAGTTCCGCGCCCTCGTCCGACCCCACGGCCCGCTGGCCCCCGACTGGGAGGTGTCCGAGCCGAGCCTGGAGGAAGTCCTGCTCGCCCATCTCCGTACGCCGGACGCGGAGCCGCTGTTCACGCACGACGCACGCATCGACGCACGTACCGAGGCCGAGGGGATCGCCGCCGCATGAGCACCACCCTGACCGAGCAGCCGCGCACGGAGCGCTCCGCCAAGAAGCCGGGGCTGCTGCACGGGCTCACCTGGCTCGTCCTGCGCCAGCACCGCACCACGACGTGGATCGTCGTCGCCCTGGTCGTGGTCGGCTCGGCCGCGATCATCTACGAGCGCGGCCAGCTGGCCGACATGCTCGCCGGGATGGGCTGGCCCGGCAAGGACGTCAGCCTGACGCAGGCCCCGGAGAGTTTTGAGTACATCGCCGAAGCCCTCGGCGCCCTGCCCATCGTCCTCGGTGTCTTCATCGGCGCCCCGCTGATCGCGAGCGACCAGGAGCACGGCACCGCGCACCTGGTCACCACGCAGTCGGTGCGGCGCCGCCGCTGGCTCGCGGCCAAGCTGACCTGGTGCCTCGCGCTCGTCCTGGTGGCCACCCTCGTGCTCTCCACGCTGTTCTTCTGGTGGTGGGAGCCCTACCGCGACCTCCTCCTCGCGGAATGGCTCTCGGGATCGGTGTTCGACAACACGGGCCCCATGCTCGCGGCGCTCTCCCTCTTCACCACCATCGGCGGCATCGCGATCGGCATGCTGCTGCGCCGGGTGCTGCCCGCCATGCTGGCCACCTTCTTCTTCGCCCTGGTCGTCCAGGTGGCCTGGGGCGAGTTCCGCGACCGCCTCGCCACCCCGCGCACGATCACCTGGCCGCTGAACGCCGACACGCCGAACCTCGTCAACAGCGGCAGCGCCGTGGAGGCGGACCGCTGGATCAGCACCGCGGACGGGCAGCTCTACGGCTGGGGCACCTGCGCCGAACCGACCGAGAAGGCCACCAACGCCTGCATCAAGGAGCACGGCATCGTCAACAACATGGTCGAGTACTTCGGCTACGACCAGATGCCGGGCATGCAGTGGACCGGCGCCGCGATCCTGCTCGGCGCGACCGCGGCCGTGGCGGTGTTCGTCCTGTGGTGGGCCTCGCGGCGGCCCCTCTAGGGCCCCGGGAACGACACGTACGTAAAGTGTCCGCAAACGAGCAGAGAGTGGGGACAGTGGTCGAATTCCGCATCGACCGGCGCAGCGGTGTGGCCACGTACCTCCAGATCGTGCGCCAGGTCGAACAGGCGCTGCGCATGGGCGCGTTGGTGGAGGGCGACCGGCTGCCCACGGCGGCCCAGGTCGCCGCCGCCACCAAGGTCAACCCGAACACGACGCTCAAGGCGTACCGCGAGCTGGAGCGCGCGGGCCTCGCCGAGGTCCGCCAGGGAGCCGGCACGTTCATCACCCGCTCACTCGCCCGCCCCCAGGCGGGTCCTGACTCTCCCCTGCAGAGCGCCCTGACGCAGTGGATGGAACAGGCGCGCTCCGCGGGACTCACGGGCCAGGACGTCACGGCGCTGTTCGAGGCGGTGCGCGCGGCCACCTTCCCGGCGGACGCGGCCGGCTGAGCCGGGTGTCACACGGCCGCCCTCGACAAACCCCATAAGCAACCGCTTAGTATCGGGTGTGCGGGGCCCCTGCCCCGGGATCGGTACCGCCGTCACCGCATGGAGAAACCGCATGTCATCCCTGCTCCTGTCCCGTCGTGACCTCGATTTCCTGCTGTACGAGTGGCTCGACGTGCCCGCGCTCACCGGCCGGGAGCGGTACGCGGACCACTCCCGCGAGACCTTCGACGCCGCGCTCGAACTGAGCGAGCAGATCGCCACGCGGCACTTCGCCCCGCACAACAAGAAGAACGACGCCCAGGAGCCCACCTTCGACGGGGAGCGGGTGCACATCATCCCCGAGGTGAAGGAGGCCCTGCGGGTCTTCGGGGACTCGGGGCTCCTGGCCAGTGCCATGGACCACGAGATCGGCGGCGGGCAGCTGCCCGCCGTGGTGGCGCAGGCCTGCTTCGCGTGGTTCCAGGCGGCGAACGTCGGCACGGCCGCGTATCCCTTCCTGACCATGGGCAACGCCAATCTGCTCCTCGCGCACGCCTCGAAGGAGCAGATCGACACCTTCGTGCGCCCCATGGTGGAAGGCCGCTTCCTGGGGACGATGTGCCTGTCGGAGCCACAGGCCGGTTCGTCGCTCGCCGATGTGCGGACGCGGGCCGAGGAGCAGGAGGACGGGACCTACCGCCTCTTCGGGAACAAGATGTGGATCTCCGGCGGCGAGCACGAGCTCTCGGAGAACATCGTGCATCTGGTGCTCGCCCGGATTCCGGGCGGCCCGCCCGGCGTGAAGGGTCTCTCGCTCTTCATCGTGCCCAAGGTGCTCGTCGGCGACGACGGGTCACTCGGCGAGCGCAACGACGTCGTGCTCGCGGGCCTCAACCACAAGATGGGCTACCGAGGGACCACGAACACCCTGCTGAACTTCGGCGAGGGCGCCCACCGTCCCGGCGGCGAGCCCGGCGCGGTCGGCCACCTCATCGGGGAGGCGAACCGCGGGCTCGCGTACATGTTCCACATGATGAACGAGGCCCGGATCGGCGTGGGCCTCGGCGCCACCGCGCTCGGCTACACCGGCTATCTGCACGCCCTGGACTACGCGCGCACCCGCCCGCAGGGCCGCCCGCTCGCGGCGAAGGACCCCGCGTCGGCGCAGGTCCCGATCATCGAGCACGCCGACGTACGCAAGATGCTCCTCGCCCAGAAGGCGTACGTGGAGGGCGCGTTGGCGCTCAACCTGTACTGCGGGCGGCTGCTCGACGAGCAGAACACCGGCACCTCGCAGCAGGCGCGCGACGAGGCCAGGCTGCTGCTCGACGTGCTCACGCCCATCGCCAAGAGCTGGCCCTCGCAGTGGTGCCTGGAGGCCAACAACCTGGCGATCCAGGTGCACGGCGGCTACGGCTACACGCGTGAGTACAACGTCGAGCAGTTCTACCGCGACAACCGCCTCAACCCCATCCACGAGGGCACGCACGGCATCCACGGCCTGGATCTGCTCGGCCGCAAGGTGATCATGGACAGTGGGAGCGGCCTTCGGCTGCTCGTCGAGCGGATCTCGCGGACGTCCGCCCGTGCCGCCGCGGCGGGCGGCTCCGCTTCCGGTTACGGGCGGGCACTCGACGCGTCCGCGGCGCGCGCGGTGGAGGTGACCCAGCGGCTCTGGTCGACCGGTGACCCGCAGACGGCGCTCGCCAACGCGAGCGTCTACCTCGAAGCGGTCGGGCACGTGGTCGTCGCCTGGATGTGGCTGGAGCAGCTGCTCGCGGCGGAGCCCGGCACCGAGGACTTCCACGCCGGCAAGCGCGCCGCCTGCCGCTACTTCTTCCGCCATGAACTGCCCAAGACGGAGGCCCAGTTCACGCTCCTGGAGAGCCTGGACCGGACCGCGCTCGAACTGGACGAGAACGCCTTCTGACCCAGAAGCAGAGGAACACCGAGCACACCGCCGCGAAGGCGCACCACGTGGAGATGTACTCGCGACGCCACAGCAGCACGCACACCGCCGCCCCGACGGCGACCAGGACGCCGAAGAGGATCAGGCCCCGGTCGCCGGAGAGGAGCAGGGAGCCGACAGTGGCGATCAGGTATCCGGCGATGACCGGCTCGGGCCGGGGCAGGCCGAGCGCGTATCCGACCGTGTGGCCGCGGATCTCGGCCGTCACGGTGTGGGCCGCCAGGTAGTAGGAGAGCACCGCCGCCGTCGCCAGGCCCGCCACGAGGGGGATCAGGAGACGGCGGCGGGCGCTCGGCGGGGCCGCGCACAGCACCGCCACGGGCAGCCACAGCGCCAGCAAAGGCAGGGCGATCACCGCCCAGGCGACGGTGGCCCATCCCGTGCCACCGTCGTTGCGCCAGACCTCGGACTCGATGATCTGATGGGCGCCGAGCAGCAGCGGCAGCGCGGCGATCGGCAGATCGCGCGGCCGGCCGCCGCGCGCCGCACGGGCCACGCAGGCCACCCCCACGGCGGCCACACCCACGCCCGCCACGAGGTCGGCCGTCGCGCTCCAGCACATGGATCACACGCTACGACCCGAGCCACATAGGGGCGCGGTGGGCGGTCCAGCGGGGTTACCCGAGGTCGCGGGGGTCGGGCTCGATGTTCTGGTTGAGGCGGAAGACGTTGTCCGGGTCGTACGCGGCCTTGACCCGCGCCAGGCGTGCGTAGTTGTCGCGGTAGCTGGCCCGGACGCGTTCCTGCCCCTCCTCCATCATCATGTTCACGTAGGCACCGCCCGCCGAGAACGGGTGCAGCGCGTCGAAGTAGTCGACGGTCCAGCGCCTGATGAGCTCGGCGTTGCCCGGGTCTGTGTCCACTCCCGCGTAGACGCAGGCCCAGCGGGCGCCGCGATAGCTCCAGGCGGTGTCCGCGGTGCCGTGGTCGTGGGCGGCGCCGTCGATGGGGTACAGGTGCATCGTCGACTTCATGGTCGGCACCTCGGGGCCGAACTTGGCGTGCAGGGCGACGGCGTCGTCCGGGATCTCGTCGACGAAGTCCGCGCGCCAGTACCACTGGTCGCCGGGCGGGTAGAGCCCGTCGAACAGGGACTGCAGCATGGGGTGCGGCATCGGGGACACGGCGTGCAGGAGCGGGTCGGGCAGCGCGTCGAGCAGGGGCGCCATGGCGTGGGCCGCGGCCTCGGGGTCCTCGATGGTGTGGCACCACACGACGCCGCAGACCTTGCGCAGGTGGAGGGTCTCGGGGAAGGGCGGGGCCGGGGGCACGGTGCCGTACATGAAGAAGCCGTTCACCTCGCGCGGCGCCCGCGGCAGGAAGTCCCGGTAGGCGGCGAGCACCTCGGCGCCCTGTTCCGCGGGCCAGAAGGTGGGGCCCGCGACGACCGTGCTCAGCTCGTGCAGCCGGAAGAGGAACGAGGTGACGACGCCGAAGTTGCCGCCGCCCCCACGGATCGCCCAGTACAGGTCCGTGTTCTCGTCGGCGCTCGCCCGCACCTGACGTCCGTCGGCCAGGACGAGGTCCGCCTCCAGGACGTTGTCGATGCTCAGCCCGAACCGGCGGGTGAGGTGGCCGAGGCCGCCGCCGAGGGTGAGCCCTCCGACGCCGGTCGTGGAGATGATGCCGCTCGGCGTGGCCAGGCCGTGTTCGTGCGTGGCGCGGTCCACCTCGCCCCACACGCAGCCGCCGCCGACGCGTACGGTGCGGTTCGCCGCGTCGACCTCGACCGACTTGAGCGGTGACAGATCGGCGACCACACCGCCGTCGACGGTGCCGAGGCCCGCTCCGTGGTGGCCGCCGCCGCGGACCGCGAGCGGCAGGCCGTGCGCGCGGGCGAAGCCGATGACCCGGGACACGTCGTCGGCGTCGGTGCAGCGGGCGACGAGCGCGGGGCGCTTGTCGGCCATCGCGTTGTAGACGGCACGCGCCTCGTCGTACCCGGCGTCGTCCGGGCCCGTCAACTCACCGTTGAAGCCTGCCAGTTCGCTGAGCGCTGCCTGTGCGGGCGTGATGGACATGTGCTCCCCCGTTGGCTCGGTGTGTCCGATCCGCCCGTTCTAGTACTGTCCGCCACCCACCGATATCCGTGCCACCACCCAGCTCACGTCCGGCCATCACCTACTTTTCGCGGCCGATTTCCACCCCGAGCTGCGCGGCGCGGGCGGCGACCTCGCGCCGGGTGCGGGCGCCGAGCTTCTCCAGGACCGCACGGACGTGGTTGTCGACCGTACGCACGGACAGGAAGAGCCGCTCGGCGATCTCGATGTTGGTGAGCCCCTCCGCGAGGAGCCGTCCGACCTGGAGCTGGCGTCCGGTGAGACCCGCCGGGTTGCGCCGGGTCGCCGCGTGCGGGCCGCGCGGGATGCGGGCGACGCCGAGGTCGCGCAGGTCGGCGCGGACGATCCGGGCCAGGGGTTCGGCGCCCAGGGCGTCGAGGCCGGCGAGCGCGGTGAGCTTGTCCGCCGGGTCGGGGCTTTCGGCGAGGGCCGCCGCGTGCTCGTAGGGGCAGCCGGCGGCGCGCCACGCCTCGGCCGCCCGACGCCACTGCCCGGCGGCCTGCAAGGCGTACGGGTGGTCGGAGCCGTCGGCGGGAGGCGGGTGCCCCGCTTTGGCGAGCCAGTGGCCGAGTTCCGCGCGGTAGGGCGTCGCGGCCAGGCCGCGGGCCTGCGCGTACAGGGGGCCGACGGCGTCGAGCACGGCCTCGTGGTCGCCGCGCAGCCAGGCGGCCTCCGCCCGTGCCGCGGCGACCGGGCCCGTGCGCTGGAGCTCCCGGGTCCGCTCGGCGACCTCCCAGGCCCGCCGCAGGAGTTCGTCGCCGCCTTCCGCGCCGCGCCGGATGCGGACGCGGGCCTGGACGGTCAGGGCGGGGCAGCGCGCGGGCGGGAACTCGTAGGCGTCGCCGGACTCGGCGTGCTTCTCCGCCTCCTCCCACCTCCCCGCGGCGAACTGCCGCAGCGCCAGCTCCACTTGGAGGTAGCGGAGGAACCCCAGGTGCTCGGTGCGGTCCGCGAACTCCATGGCGGGCCCCAGGAAGTGATCCGCCTCGGAGAAACGGAGGTTCTCCAGGAGGGTCCAGATGACGTTGGCGTAGGCGCGGCAGGCGTGTTCGGCCTCGCCCGCCTTCAGCGCGACCGCCAGGCTCTCCTCCAGCTGCGGCCTGCCCAGTGGATCGCCGCCGCGCCAGCGGGCGGTGCCCACGTTGTTCAGGGCGTGCGAGAGGATCGCCGCGTCGTCCGTGCGCCGGGCCAGGGTGATGGCGCGCTCGCCGTAACCGATGGCCTCGGCGTACCGGTCGGAGAGCATGCGCAGCTGAGAGGTGTTGCTGAGCGCGAGCGCCAACAGCTTCTCGTCACCGGCCTGTTCGAGTACGTCGATGGCTTCCCTGGCGGCCTCCTGCGCGGCGTCCGCGTCGCCCGCCCACCAGTGGATGCGTGACAGCCAGCGCAGATCGGCGCCGAGCGCCCGCAGGTCGCCCAGGAAGCGGCGCAGGGCGACGGCTTCCCGCTGGGCGCCGACGGCGGCGGGCGAGTCGGCGATGGTGTAGCTCTCCACCGCGAACCGCTCCAGGAGGTCGGCGAGTTCGGCCGGACCATAGCGGTCCCGTTGGCGCAGGACGAGCCTCAGCTGGGCGGCGGCCTCGCGGTGCGCGCCGGTGCGGGCCGCGTCCCTCGCCGCGTCGGGGCCGTAGCGCGCGATGGCGTCGTGGTCGCCCGCCCGGGCGGCGTGGTGCACGATGCGGGAGGAGTCGGCGCCGGGCTGCGCGACCAGGACGGCGAGCACGTTCCGGTCGAGCTCGATGCGCCGTGCCGCGGGCAGCGAGTCGGCGATGGCGCGCCGGATGATCTCGTGCCGGAACGTCACACGTTCGGGCGTCACGACGAGCAGGCCGCGCCGTTCCGCCGAGGTCAACTGGCCGACCCCGCCCGGCAGCAGCGCGTCGGCCAGGGTGCGTTCGACCGCCGAGGGGACCACGGCGAGCTGTTCGAGGGCGTCGCGTGCGGCGGCGTCGAGGCCGCGCAGCCGGGC
The DNA here is from genome assembly GCF_053607685.1 of Streptomyces sp. NPDC055099. NCBI lineage: Bacteria > Bacillati > Actinomycetota > Actinomycetes > Kitasatosporales > Streptomycetaceae > Streptomyces > Streptomyces sp. NPDC055099. The sequence goes on from NZ_JBSGUA010000007.1 coordinate 42,981, forward strand.
CAGGACGGCGTCGACCACGGTCGGCGGCACGTCCCCGGTGCCGCCCGCCGCGACGACCTCGGCGACGTAGAAGGGGTTGCCCGACGTCACCGCGTACACCTGCGCGGGGTCGAGGCGGCTCGCCGCGCTCAGCGTGCGCACCGCGTCGCGGGAGAGCCGGGACAGGGGTACGCGGTGCACGCGGGCCGCCCTCGACACCTGGCCCAGGAGGTGCCGCAGCGGGTGCTCGCGGCCCAGCTCGTCGTCGCGGAAGGTCAGCACGAGGACGGCGGGCATCCGGTCCACGCGGCGTACCAGGAACCGCAGCGCGTCGAGAGAGGCCTCATCCGCCCAGTGCACGTCCTCTACGACAAGGACGGTCGGATGCGGTGGGTCGCCCAGCTCGGCCCGCAGCGCGTCGTACACCCGGTGCCGGTCGCCGCCTTCGGTGACCGCCTGCGCCAACTCGGTGCGGACACTGCCGACGAGATCACGGAAGGGGCCCAGCGGCCGCCGGGTCGCAAGGTCGTCGCACTGTCCGACCAGCACCCTGGCCTGCGAGGACAGCGCACCCGGCAGGGCGTTCACGAGGCTCGACTTGCCGATGCCGGCCTCTCCGAAGACGAGCGCCACCGAGCCCGCTCCGCCCCCCGCTTCCCGTGCGGCGGCGGTCAGTCGAGCCAGTTCACGATCCCGCTCCAGGATCCCCCCGTCCACGCGGAAATTCTCCCACGCGGCCACCCGATTCCGTCGCCCGTACGGAGACCCGCCGCCCCGGGGCTCGCGCGTCTCGTACAGGACGGACAGCACGGAGGGCCCTCCGACATGCGACATGAGTAAAGCGCGTACGCTTGCGTCATCGATCACCGGAGATCGCTCCCTCGCCCCCTCGTATCTGCCAGGAGGACCCATGACCTCGGCGTCACAGACCGCGCGCACACCCCAGACCCTCGACCGCCCCTTCAGCGTCGGCAGCCTCACCCTGCCCAACCGCATCGTGATGGCCCCCATGACCAGGGAGTTCTCACCGGGCGGCGTGCCGGGAGCGGACGTGGCGGAGTACTACGCGCGCCGGGCCGCCGCCGGGGTCGGCCTGATCATCACCGAGGGCACGTACGTCGACCACGCCTCGGCCGGCACGAGCGACCGGGTCCCGCGCTTCTACGGCGACGACGCCCTCGAAGGCTGGCGCAAGGTGGTCGACGCGGTGCACGGCGCGGGCGGGAAGATCATTCCGCAGCTCTGGCACGTCGGCATCACGCGTGACGAGGGCAAGGGCCCGGTGCCGTCCGCTCCCGCCGCGGGCCCCTCCGGGATCGACCTGGACGGGCAGCCCAAGGGCAGCACGCTGACGGCCGACGACCTCGACGACGTGATCCGGGCGTTCGCCGACGCCGCGGCCGCCGCCGAGCGCATCGGGTTCGACGGCGTCGAACTGCACGGCGCGCACGGCTACTTGATCGACCAGTTCCTCTGGGAGCGCACCAACCGCCGCACGGACGGCTACGGCGGTGACATCGAGGCCCGCACCCGTTTCGCCGCGGAGATCGTCGCGGCCGTACGCGCCGCCGTCTCGCCCGACTTCCCCGTCTTCTTCCGGCTCTCGCAGTGGAAGGCCGGCAGCTACGACGCGCAGCTCGCCCAGTCCCCCGAGGAGCTGGAGCGCCTGCTCACCCCGCTGGTGAACGCGGGCGTGGACGTCCTGCACGCCTCCACCCGCCGCTACTGGGAGCCCGAGTTCGAGGGCAGCGACCTCAACCTCGCGGGCTGGGTCAAGAAGGTGTCCGGAGTGCCGGTGGTCACCGTGGGCTCCGTCGGCCTCGACCAGGTGTTCATCGGCTCGCAGGGCTGGGCGGCGCCGTCCGCCGCGACCGGCATCGAGCCGCTCGTCGACCGCCTGGAGCGGGACGAGTTCGACCTGGTCGCGGTGGGGCGCGCCCTCATCGCCGACCCGGAGTGGGCGGCCAAGGCCCTGGAGAACCGGCTCGGCGAGGCACTGCCCTTCGACAAGTCGCTCCTCAAGAGCCTGGTCTGAGCGAGCCCGGTCGGCGGCCTTCCGTGGCGACAGCAGTCAAGTCCACACGCTGCTGTCACCCGCGGTCGCGTACGATATGCGCATGACCTGGCCTGCCACCGAGCGCTATTTCCCCACCGCCGTTCCCGGCGGCCTGGGGCTCGTGCAGGACATCCTGAACACGGCACCGGCCGGCCAGGTCCCCGAGGCCGATCTCCTCGGGGACCTGGCCGCCGCGCAGGGCTGGGTGTCCGTCGCGCTCCCCACCTGGGCCGAGAGGACGGGACGCACGGCGGTGCGGCTCACCCTCACCGAGGAGGATCTGCCCAAGCTGCGGCAACTGCGCGAACAGCTGCGCCGTGCCCTGCTCTCCCGGTGCGGCACGACGAGCGGCGAGACCGCCCGCTTCACCTCGTGCGCCCTCCAGGTCAACCTGCACGGCGACGCCGCCCTGACCACCGAGCCCGAGGGCGAGGGCTGGCGCTGGCTGACGTCCGCCGTGCTGTGCGAGGCGCTGCTCGCCCAGACCACCGGAGAGTGGCGCCGCCTGAAGATCTGCCGCAACGAACGCTGCGCCACGGCGTTCTACGACCGCTCCCGCAACAACAGCGGCGTCTGGCACTCCACCCGCGACTGCGGCAACGCCGCGAACCTGCGGGCCTCGCGCCAACGCCGCCGCGCGGGCGCGCAGCCGGAGCCGGCGCCGGACGCCAACGCGTAGGACCACCGGGACCGGTCGGCCCCCGGGAGCCTCAACTCCCGTACTCCACCAGGCTGGTGGGCGTCACGACGCGGCGCGCCGGGCCCTCCGCCAGTTTCCTGCCCGGGTCGGCTTCCCTCCCCCGCATCCGGTCGGCGAGGAGCCTGCCCGCCGCCCGGCCGATCTCGTCGCTGTCGTACGCGACGAGGGTGAGCGGCAGCCCGAGCGCGTCGGCCAGCTCGAAGTCGTCGAAGCCCGCGAGCGCGGTGTCGGTGCCGGACGCGCGCAGGGCGCGGAACGCGCCGATCGTGTTGCGGTTGTTGGAGCAGAACAGCGCGGTGGGCGGCTCCGGCAGCGCGAGGAGTTCGGCCGCGGCACGCCGGGCCTCGCGCGGTTCGGTCTGTCCCTGCCGTACGAAGTCCTCGTCGAAGCGGATGCCATGTGCGGCGAGGGCCGCCGCGTACCCGCGCAGACGCTGTGTGCCGGTGTAGACGGCGGGCGGCGACCCGAGGAAGCCGATCCGGCGGTGGCCACGGGTGATCAGCCGGGCGGTGGCGGCGCGTGCCCCGCCGAAGTCGTCGACCAGGACGCAGTCCGCCTCGAACCCTTCGGGCGGCCTGCTGGCGAGCACCACGGGCACGCCGTCGGCGGCCGCGGCGGCGAGATGGCGCTGGTCGGCCGCGGCAGGAACGGCGATGATGCCGTCGACGCGACGGGCCACCAGGTCGGCGACCAGCTCGCGTTCGGCGTCCAGGTCCTGGCCGGTGTTGCCGATGACGGTCTTGAAGCCGTCGCCCGCGATGACGGAGTCGACGCCGAGGGCGAAGCGTGAGTAGAAGGGGTTGGCCAGGTTCGTGACGACGAGTCCGACCAGGCCCGTGCCGCGTCCCAGGCGCAGGCTGCGGGCCACCTCGTTGGGCCGGTAGCCGAGTTCCGCCGCCGCGACACGGATGCGTTCACGGGTGGCCGGCAGGACCCGCGGGTCGTCGCGCAGGGCCCTGGAGGCGGTCATCGCGCTGACGCCCACCCGCTCGGCGACATCGCGCAGCGTGGGCGGACCGTCCATGGGGGGACGCGGTTCGGGCATCGTCATGTGTGTCCTTTCCCGGGGATCGCCTCACCTCCCGGCAGCCCCCACATACTCGGCCGTCCCGATCAGCGCCGCGTCCGCGCCCAGCGTGCCGGGGCGCGGTGTCACCGGAGTATCCCCGAGGCCGGCGCGCAGGGCCGGTCCCACCAGGTCCCAGGACAGCGCCATGGCGCCGCCGACGACGACCGCCGAGGCGCCGAAGTCACCTACGCACGGGGCGAGGACAGTACCCAAGGCGGCGAGGGCTTCGTCAAGGACCTGTGCGGCCCCTTGTTCGCCCTGACGCGCCCGCTCGGCGATGTCCCGCACGTCGACCCCGCGTTCGCCGCCGTAGCGGGCCAGGATCGCCCGCCGCGAGACGGTGTGCTCCAGGGGTGCGCCGGACCAGCGCAGGAGGTCGACGCGGCCCTCGGGCGGTATCCCCGGCCCCTCCCGGCACAGAATGCCGTCCACGAGGAACGCCGACCCCACGCCCGTCCCCAGGGTGACACCCACGCAGCGCCGATGCCCGGCCGCGGCTCCCGCGCTCCACTCCCCGAGGAGGAACGCGTGCGCGTCGTTGAGGAACACCACGTCAGCGGGCCTGGGCCACACGCCGTCGAGCAGCACCGAGCGCACGTCGATGCCGTACAGGTCGTCGAACTTCCCCACACCCTCGAAGCGGGCGATGCCCTTCTCGTGGTCGAAGGGCCCCGGCACGGCGGCGCCCCACACCTGCCCCGCGGGCACTTCCAGTTCCCCGGCACACCGCACGACCGTGCCGAGTACGTGCTCGGCGTCGCCCCGCGCGTCGAGCGGTCGCCGGACGCTCCGGATCACCCGCGTGCGCAGGGTGTCCACCAGAGCGGCGGTGACATGGGTGCCGCCGATCTCCAGGACGGCTCTCACGGGTGTCCCGCGCCAGCGGCCCGGCGGTCCCGCACGAGTGCCTTCACCACCTTCGCCGGGCCGTCCCGCGCCTCCAGGCGGTAAGCGCCGACGGCCGCGGGCACCGTCAGCGTCTCCGCGTACGCCAGGGTGTGCCGCTCCCCCGCCGAGGTCAGCACGAGGACCCCATCCCCCTCCACCACGTTCAGGACATGGAACCGTCCCTCCGTGTCGTCCGCGGCGACGGCGTCCGCGGCGAGCGTGTAGCGCCGCACCTCGTAGAACATCTCGTCCAGGGCGCCGAGCAGTTCCTCGCGCCAGCCGCCCCCGTGCCGCAGGACGTACGGCTCCTGCACGAGGTCGCGGGTCACGGCGTCGCCGCGCCGCCGTGTCTCCAGGTTGGCCAGGCCGTGTTCGTAGGGCAGGGGGCGCGGGTTGCCGTCGGCGTCCGGCCGCAGCCAGTCGTAGAAGCGCAGGCTGTAGAGGTACGGGGTCGCGCTGATCTCCAGGACGAGGTTTCCGGCGCCGCTCGCGTGCGGGGTGCCTGCCGGGATCATGAAGAGTCTGCCCTGCTCGGCGGGGAACGTCATGACGTGGTCCGCGGGGTCCATCGGCACCCCGTCGTGCGCCGCTTCCTCGATCTCCTTGCGGAAGAGGGCGACGTCGGCGTCCTCGCGCAGGCCGAGGTAGACGCGGGTGTCCGCGCTGCCGAGCGTCATGTAGTACGTCTCGTGCTGGGTGTAGTGCCAGCCGAACCGCTCGCGCATGTACGGCTCCTTGGGGTGGCAGTGCACCGACAGGTTGCCGCCGCCCACGGTGTCCAGATAGTCGAAGCGGATCGGGAAGGACGTACCGAAGCGGGCGTGCACCTCCGGTCCGAGCACTTCCTCGGGGTGCAGCACGCACAGGAGCTGGAAGGGGACCTCCGCCTGCACCTCGGGGACGTCTCCGATGAGGATGCCCGCCTCCGGGGCGATCAGTTCGTAGCCGAGTGCCGTGTTGCGTGCGCCGGGGTTGAAGCCGAGCGCTCGCTGACCCCAATGGCCGCCCCAGGGAGTCGAGTTGAAGAAGGGCCGGGTGCGCACGGGGCGCCGCGCGAGTTCGGCGAAGCTGGCCCGCAGCCCCTCCCCGTCGACGAACACGGGCCGCCCGGGGTCCTGCACGTCCACCCAGCCGTCGAACTGCCCGGCGAGCGCGTCACGGTGGCGGTCCAGCATCGGCCAGTCCACGAAGAAGAGCCGCTTCAACTCGGCACGCTCGCCCGGCAGTCCGAGGTTGCATCCCTCCCCCGCCGCCACCGCGGACTCCGCGTACCGCTTGGGCAGGTCGGCGTACCAGAGCACGTCGTGCAGGACCAGCGAGGCGCCCGGCCCGTACACGAGCAGCAGGCCCTCCAGGTCGCCGTCGTCCTGCGGGAGTTCGTCGAACAGGTCGGTGAGGGGATTCTCCGCGAGCTTGCAGTAGTAGGGGTCGTCCGCGTCCGGTGCGCTCATGGTGCGGCGCCGTACGTCGGCCGGGGACGCATAGCGCGTACGGATGTCGAGGGTGCGTACGGGCAGGGGGCAGGCGGCGGTGAGTCGCGCCGCGATGGTCTCCCAGTCGGCTGCCGGTGGACCCTCGACGGCCACGACCGCCGGCTCGGACGGCAGCTGGGCGGCCACGGCCTCCCAGCCGCCGGTCAGTACGGTCCCCGGTGCCGGGGGGTAACGCGGGTCGAGCCGGTACACGCATGCTCCTTCGTGCGGGGTTCTTCACGGGCTGCGGAAGTTCGGGGATACGAGGTCAGAGACGCGTCAGCAGCACGGCGGTCGTGCCGAGAGGGGGCAGATCTACGGTCAACGCGCCCTGTGAGAGAGCCAGTTCTCCGCCCGCCGTCCCCAGGTAATTGGCGATGCGCGCGGCCGTGACCGGGAAGTGGACCCGCACCGGGCAGGCCACGGGTTGTTCGGCGAAGGACTGCAGCCGCAGCAGGATCTCGCCGGGGCGGGGAACAGTGCAGCCGACCAGGCGGACCCGCGCGTCCCCGAGGTCGACGAAGGAGAGCGACGCAGGCCCTGCGCCCTCCGCTCCCCTGGCCCGCACGCCGCGCAATGGGCGGCTCCAGGCCGCGGCCGTGCGGGGGCCGAGCCCGTCGGCGGTGGGAGCGCAGGCGAGGCTGTAGCGGAAGGTGAACTCGAAGCCCTGCTCACTGGGGAAGTTGGTGTCCCAGAGGTTGTTGTGGATCCAGGAGAAGACGGTGGCTGGCTCGTCGTGCCCCATGGTCTTCGGGAAGGGTGCGTACGGCAGCGCGATGTTGCCGAACTGCACGAGTGGCGCGTCCTGCGTGGACCAAGCCACCGCGAGTCCTTCTTCGGCGAGGGTCACCCAGCGGCGTACGGCCCGCATGTGCAGGGCCGAACCCGGCACCACGGGAAGGGAGTTGCCCGTGAGCCCACCGGATGCCTCCATGCGGACGACCGGCTCGTCGAAGGCGAAGGGGAACGCGAAGTAGGCGCTCTCCTTGCCCAGGGTCGCGTCCTTGTCTGGGCGGTTCTCGATGTCCAGACGTGGCACGCCCACGGGCAGGGTGAGGGTGGTGCGCAGCCGGTTGGCTCCGGCCGGACGGGTCTCGTAGGTGATCGACTCGGCCATCGCGGTGGAGCGGCGGGCGATGAGCGCGGCGGGCGGGGCGACGGCGCGGGCGCCGAGGTGTTCGAGGCGGTCGGAGACGGTGGTGCGGCTGGAGTTGTGGTTGAAGGCCCCCGCGGTGGTGTAGCTGTCGTGGATGTAGCCGTTGAAGCCGACGATCGCGCCCTGCCGGACGAGTTCGCGGCCGGTCGCCTTGTCGATGACGGAGGCGATGCAGGCGTGGGCCAGGTCCACGCGGACGGCGAGGTGTTCGTTCTCCAGGAGGGTCGACTCGGGCCGGGCATGCGCCGCGGCGGCGCTCTCCGCCGGGTCCTCGCGCTCGGTGCCGCCCGTGGGGTTCCAGCCGGTGGCGGCCTTCACGACCGTCGCAGCCGACCGCAGGCCGGGCCGTTCCGCGTCGGCGGTGATGTCCAGGCGTACCGATCCCGCGGGCGGCACCTCGTTCACGCGCACCACCAGGAACCGTCCGGCGTCCCGGTGGTCGTCGTTGGTCTGCGGTTCCTCCTCGTGGGCGATCCGGCGCCCGCTGCGGGCATCGTGCACGGCCACCGGCTGGCCGAGTGGCACGGTGCTCTCCGGCAGGAAGATCCGTACGACGTCCGTGCGCGGCCAGGAGCAGGTGTTGATCACGTGGTACGTGGCCGCCGCGCCCGGTGACACCGCGAGCCGCTGGCCGAGCCGGGCGCTCGCCCTGCCGAGCAGCGCGTGCCCGTCGTCGTACGCGCGCATCGCCTGCCCGTATTTCCAGTGCCACTGGTGCTCACCGGAGTGGCCGCCCTCGTCCCCGTGGGTCCACGGGTCGCCGGCGCCCCAGGTGTGCTCGTCGAAGAGCGACACCGCCTCGTAGACCCCGGACGCGTCCGCGCTGTCTTCCTCCGCCCCCGTGGCGCCGAGGAGTCCTGCGAACGTGCCGATGGTCTGGGCGTCGGCGACCACGGACTGGGCGGTGCGGGCCAGGGACAGCGGCCGCGCGCCTGAGCCGACTCCGTCGACCCACCAGTCGGTCCAGTCACCCTCGAAGGTCTGGATGGCATCGCCGATCCTGGCCTCGGCGTCGGTGAAGAAGTCCTCGTTGCGGGAGAGCCGAAGCCGGGGAAAGGCCCATGTCTCGTTCCAGCGGCGGACGGTGTCGGCGATGATCCGGCGGGGCGGCGCGTTGTCGCCGAACTTGCCCTGGACGCGCAGATGGAGCACGTCCCAGGGGTAGGGCTCGCGCTTGACCTCGGTCTGGTCCATGGCCCAGCCGAAGATGCCGCCGCGGTAGGGGTAGGGGTGGGTGGCCAGGGAGGTGAGGTAGGCGGGAAGCAGGTCGTCCACGTCCGCGTAGTTTGTGTCGAAGCCGAGCAGCGGTCCTTCCATGTAGGCGAGGCCGTGCGGGGTGTCGGTGACCCAGACGAGGACGCTGTTGCCGCTGGGCGCGCGCCAGCGAAAGAGGCGCGGCAGCTTCTCCCCGCCGACCAGATGGGGCACGGACCGCCCGGCCCAGTTGTGCGCCACGGAGAGGTACTTGACCCCGGCGGCGGACAGCGCGTCGACCAGTCCGACGACCGCGCCCGGCACATCGGTCTGCATGGCGGAGGTGAACGTGACGCCGTGCCGCTCGCGCACGTCATGGGCGAGCCGAAGGAGTTCGTGCAGCTCGTCGGTGGAGCAGGTCTCGGTGTGCAGGTTGAACGGCAGTGCGGTCAGCTCGATGCGTCCCTCGCGGACCCGGCGTACGAACTCCTCGACCTGCTCGGCGGGGCGGGCGTCGGCCCACTGCCGGAACGACCACAGCGACTCCACGCACCAGCGGAAACGGGACTCGGCGGGCCAGTCGTCGGTGGCCCGGGTCAGTTCGAGGCAGGAGTCCAGGAAGGAGAGGTGCTCGGCGAGGACGTGACCCTGGGGGTCGGTGTAGCCGATGTCGAGGTGGGAGTGGTGGATCAGGTGGAGGGTCCAGCGGCGCTGCGGGGTGAGCCGTAGGTCGATGCCTTCGGCGCCGTCGGCGCTGTCCGGCAGACAGAGCGTGAGGCGGGTCTCGGTGTCGACGGCGGGCACCATGAGGCGTACGGAGCCGCCGGGGCCGGTGAGCCGCTCGACGGGGAGCGCGGCTCCGGACTCGGTGCGGACGGTCAACTCCGGTGGAACGACCGCCCCGTTGACCGGCTCGACCCGCAGTGACTGCGTCATGCCCTTGCCGTCCGCCGCCTCGCGCAGCAGTGGTTCCTCCGTCAGCCGCAGGGTGCTGCCGCCGAGGCTGCCCTCCGCGGTGATGACGGAGGAGCGCAGGCTGTCGCGTATCCGGTCGTTGTCCCAGTCGGTGGTACGGACGAGGGCGCGTGTCGTCATGCGGTTCTCTCCCGGTGGGGCGGCGGTCGGGGAACGGGGCTCAGCGGGTGGATGTGGTGACGCCGCGCAGGAACAGGCCGCGGAACACCAGGAAGAGGAGGAGCGTGGGCACGGAGACGATCAGTGCGCCCGCCAGGATGACGGGCGGTCCTGTCGAGGCGTAGGCGTTGTTGAGGGTGGCCAGGGCCGCCATCACGGGCTGGACGTCGGGACTGCGGCTGAGCGTGATGCCCAGGAGCAGGTCGTTCCAGACGGCGGTGAACTGGAAGATGAAGGCCGCGCCGAGTCCCGCCTTCATCAGGGGTACGTGGATGCGCCAGAAGATCCGCCGGAAGGACGCGCCGTCGATGAGCGCCGCCTCGGTCAACTCGGGCGGCATCGTGGTCATCTGATTGCGGATCAGGAAGAAGGCGAACGGCACCGCCCACGCGGAGTAGACCAGCATGAGCCCGAGCCTCGTGTCGTACAGGTCGGCGTCCGCGTACAGGCCGAAGAGCGGTGCCAGGAAGATCTGGAGCGGGAAGAGCGTGCCGGAGTAGATCAGCCAGAACCAGAAGGCGGGCCTGGGGATCGGCAGGACGACGACGGCGAACGCGGCCATGGCCGCGACGAGCACGGCGGCGAGGCCGCACACCACCGCGTAGAGCAGCGAGGCCTGGAAGCTGTCGCCGATGCCCGCGACGTCCCAGGCGGTCTTGACGTTCTCGGCGAGGTCGAAGCCCTGGACGGTCCACTCGGGCTTGCCCGCGTACTCGGTGGCGGGTGTCAGCGCGTTGACCACGAGGAGGTACAGCGGGATCAGCCAGAGCAGCACGCATCCGGCGACGAAGAGATGGCGCACGGTGCGACCCATGAGGAGCCTCCTCAGGCCTTGACGGTGGCGGCGTGCGATGCGGCCTCGGGCATCTGGCGGCGCAGGTACATCCAGGAGGAGGCGACGACGATCACCGAGAGGACGAGGGCGATCGCCGAGCCGTAGCCGATGTGGAAGAGGCGGAACGCCTCGCGGTACATGCTCAGGGCGAGCGTCTCGGAGGAGCGTGACGGGCCGCCCTTGGTGAGGATCCAGATCATGTCGAACGCCTTGAGGCTGTTCACGACGGCCATCCCGACCACGACGACCGTGACGGCCCGCAGCTGGGGCAGTGTGATGTAGCGGAACATCCGCCAGCCGCTCGCGCCGTCCAACTGCGCTGCCTCGACGGTGTCCTGAGGGATGGCCCGCAGTCCGATCGCGAAGAGCACGACGTTGAGACCGGTGGCCTGCCACGTTCCGGCGACGATCATCGAGAGCGTGTTCTGCGGCCATTCCAGGAGCCAGGTCTGCGCCCACGAGTCGAGGCCGATCCCGCGAAGCACCTGATTGAACGCGCCGTCGGAGGTCAGCATGAAGTTCCACAGGACCGCCGTGGCGGCGGCGGAGATGGCGTACGGCAGCACGATCACCAGTTGGGCGATGCCGCCGAAGCGCATGCGGTGTGTGGCGACGGCGATGAGCAGTCCGGCCAGGACGGGCAGGAGCAGGGTTCCGGCCACCCACATCAGGGTGTTGAGCAGGGACCGGCCGAGGATCGGGTCGTCGGCGAGCCGCGCGTAGTTGTCGAGGCCGACGAAGCGGCTCGTGAAGCCGTTGTCCTCGAAGAAGCTGTCGTAGACGCTGCGGAAGAAGGGGTAGACGAGCAGTACGCCGACGAAGGCGAAGGCGGGCAGGGCCCAGGGCAGTGCGGCGAGCGGGCCGCCGAGCCTGCCGTTGCCGCGGGCGGCCTGGTGGGGGCTGCGGGTGGGCACCCGGCGGCGTGAGCGTACGGGCTTCGCGGTGTGCGGGGCGGGGGTGACGGTCTCGGTCATGTCTCCTCCGCCTCCCGCCATACCTGCCATGCCTCGTCCGCGCGCTCCTGCATGGTGCGCAGCGTCGTGCGGGCCGATGAGGGGTTGAGCAGGAACCCGGCGAGGTCGTCGACGGTCGCCTCGACCAGTTCGGGAGGGCCCTGTTCCCAGAAGCGGTTGAGCAGCCAGAGCCTGTCGCCCCGCACCTTCTTCGCAAGGCCGGCGATCACCGGATTCGGGGGTTCGACCCGTGGGTTGGGGCAGCCGTCCTGGAGGCTGTGCGAGAAAGCCTTCATCACGGCGGGCCGCAGCCAGTTGCCCGCCGCCTTCAACGCCTCTTTCCTGTCCGGCCCTTTGACGGTGGAGACGAGCGCGCTGGACTCGAAGATGACGCACGGCCGGGCCTTCGGGTCGGCCATGGGCAGCACGAACGCGCCGAGGTTCTTGCCGGGCTTTCCGCCCGCCCCCACAAGGGTGGAGCCGAGCCACGTGCCGCAGGGGACCATCCCGACCTTGCCGTGAACGACTTCCGCCGCCGCGTCGGCGTGGCTCATGTCCATGGAGGTGAACCAGTCCTTGTCGAAGAAGGACTCCAGGGTGCGCAGGGCGCGTTCGGCGCGTGGGTCGGTATAGCTCTCGCGGCCGTTCATCAAGTCCTCGTAGAACTGCGGGTCTTGTCGGCTGAGGACCTCCTGGAACCAGATGAAAGAGGGCCAGCGGTCGGCCGCCGAGCCATGCAGCGGGGTGATCCCGCTCTTCTTGAGCCGCGCGCAGACGGACAGGAACTCGCCCCAGGTGGCGGGGACTTGAAGATCCTGCTCCTCGAACACCTCGATGTTGTAGAAGAACACCCAGTACGCGAGGTTCATCGGCAGGCCGTAGACCCGCTCCCGGTGGGTGAACGCGTCCCGTAAGGAGGCGTCGACCCAGCCTCTGCCGACGGCACTGTCCCACTGCCGGGTCAGGTCGACGATGCCGCCGGTCCGGGCGAGGTCCTGAAGCCGGTAGCCCGACCAGTACTTGAGCATGTCCGGCGTCTTGCTGGTGCGCAGCGAGGACTTGACGACCTGCTCGAAGGACTCCAGGGACGGGTTGACCTCGGGTATCAGCCGCAGTCCTGCCGTTGCCTTCATCGCCGCCCCCGCGGCGGCCATCGGCTTCTCCCAGGCGGCGCTGTCACCGAGCACGGCGACCTTGCCGGGAGGCTGCCCGCTCGCGGTCCCGCAGGCCGTGGCGATCGCTCCGGCGGCGGCCGCGGCCAGGAGGGCTCGGCGGTCGAGCGGAGCACCTGACGCCGGATGAAGGAGGTGACGACTACCTGACATGGGCGGCTCCCCCAGGTGTGTGTCGGCCCGGTGTTAGCGTTAACACGGGCGTGATGGAGCTTCTCCGCGCCTGGGTGGGATGTCAATGGTTCGCGCAGCGGCCAGGGCCCTTCCGACGGGCCCCCTGGCGCGGGCGCCGGTCAGCCGCGCTGGATGCCCGACGTGTCGCGCAAGACCCCCGGCCGGCTTTCCCGGTCCAGCGCGAGGAGCCCATCGCCCTGGCGCCCGATCGCCAGGTACCACGAGCCGGGCAGCAGCTCAGACACCTGTACGAAGTCGTTGTCCACGCTCATCAGGGGACGCGCCACCGGCACAGCGAACCAGAACAACTCGAAGTCGGGGTCGAGTGCGACGTCCACCTTGCCGGGCCCTTCGCTCAGCCCCCGCTCGATGCCCGACGTGTCGAGCAGGAAGCCGCGCAGGCCGTCCTGGGACTGCGCGAGCAGCGCCTCGCCCCGCCGCTCGCTCGCCAAGTACCACGCACCCGGTCGCAGCTCGGCCACTTCTTCGAAGCCGCCGTCCGCGCTCATCAGCGGACGCGTGACCGGCACCGCGAACCAGAACGGCTCGAAGCCCGGATCGGGCGAGGCACTCACCGCGTCGGCCAGCAGCCGGGCCTCGCGCACGGTCCGCTCGGTGCGCCGTCTCGACGCCGTGTCGCTGCCGCCGTGCGGGGAGCTCGACTTCAAGGCCTGCGCGTCGGGCTTCTCGCTGATCCCCCGCTCGATGCCCGAGGTGTCGAGCAGAAAGCCACGCAGGCCTTCCTGGGTGAGGGTGACGTACGCCGTTCCGCGCTGCTCGGCCGCCAGATGCCAGACGCCCGGCGCGAGTTCCGCCAATGGCTGCAACGATCCGTCCTCGCTCATCAGCGGGCGCGCGACCGGCACCGCGAACCAGAACGGCTCGAAGGCGGGGTCGGGCACGGCCGCCACGGCCGACGCGAGCCGTTGCGCGGTCTCGACCGTCTCGCGCGCGCGGCGCTCCGCCTCCTGGCGCAACTCCTCGCTCTCCAGGCGCATTTGCTCCGCCCGCCGCTCGATGCGCTGGAGCCGCTCCTCGGCCTCCCGCTGCAGGACGTCCAGGTGCCGCCGCTCCGGCCCGGGCACGGCGCCGCGGGCCGCCGCCCGGTTGCGGGCGATGGCGATGTCACCGCCGAGGTTGCGGTTGCGCTGCTGCGGCACCGGGCGGGACTTGCCGGTCAGGGCGCGGCGCACGTCCCGGTAGAGGGTGTCCATGTCCAGCGGATCGGGCTTGCCCGCGACTCCCTCGGTGAGGGTGGTGAGCAGTTCGCCGGTGAACGCGGTGTACGTCTCGCCGGGCGGGGAGAGCGCGGGGCGGGTCTCGGCGCAGGACGCGAGCACACACGTCCCGTCGACCACGGCCTGGTCCGCGAGGTGCGCGCTCGCGCTCATCTTGCCGACCAGGGCCCGCCCGCTGTAACAGCAGTCGAGGATCAGGACCGTGCTGCGGGCGCGGGCCCGCGGGTCGAGCACGGCCCTGCGCAGGTACTCGTATCGCAGCCAGGTGTACTCGCGTTCGCCGTCCGAGTCGGGCAGGGCCAGGTACAGCTCCTCGGTGTGCGGGTCCATCAGGCCGTGCCCGGCGTAGTAGACGAGCAGGGTGTCCACGGCTCGGTGCGCGCGCTCCCGGACCACGTCGAGGACCTGCCCGGCGCTGCCGGGCTGGGGCAGTACCGTGCACGCGTCGTCGGCCAGCCCCCAGACGGCGGGATCGGTCAGCACGTCCCGCAGGCCCCGCAGATTGCGGGCGACGGAGGGCAGGTCGTCCAGGCCGGTGTAGTCGTGGACACCGACCAGTACGGCCTCGGAGCGGGCCGGATCCGACAGCAGCGCCACGGTTACTCGTCATCTCCGTCCGCCGGGGCGGGCGCGGGTCCCGCGCCCTCGTTCCAGAGCCGCAGAATCTGCTCGACGGTCTCCGGTGAGCTGTCCCGCAAGGTGATGACGACGCCGTCCCGTTCGAGCCGCACCTGCGGCGGGCGCGGTCGCGAGCCGCGCCAGGCGGCGACGGCGGTGACCAGGCCGCCCAGGGCGATGCTGTTGGCGAGGACGACGTTGACGAGGTCCAGGCCGTCGCCCATGCTTCCCGGTGCCGTGTGCCGTGCCGCGGTGGACACCTGTGCCTGGCCGCGCAGATCGGGCTCCGCAAGGAGCCAGCGGTACAGCGAAAGCACGGACGCCGTGCTTTCGCCGTCGCCGCCGCGGCCGCCGTCACCGCCGCGGCCGCCTTCGCCGCCTTCGCCGAACGAGAGGTTGACCTCCACGTCCCGGTTCCTTCCCCCGTTACCCCCGATGTGGTCCGCGCTGTTCATCGTAGAGCCGCGGGTCGTGCGAGGAGCGGGCTTTCCTGGGCCCTAGACCGGCACAGGGTCTTCGGCGGGCTCGGGCAGCTCCCGGGTGCCGGGAACGGGTGACGGCAGGAGCCACAGGATGGCCAGGACCGCTCCCGCCGTACCGATCCAGAGTGTGGGGCGCAGGCCGATGGCCGTGCCGAGGACGCCGGCGGTCAGCGCCCCCAGCGGGCGGAAGCCATGGTTCAGGGTGCGTTGGGCTCCCATCACCCGGGAGCGGATGACGGAGGGGATCAGCGCCATCTGGAGCGAGGCGGCGGCCACGTCGATGAGCATCACCCCGACACAGCTGAGGAATTCGGCGACGAAGAGCGTGGTGACGACCAGCGGCAGCGGGCCGCCCGCGAGGGGGATGAACACCAGCGGCAGGGTGAAGCCCACGGAGCCGACGATGATCGACGGTCCGATGCCGAAGCGGCGTACGACCCTCCCGCTGCACACGGCGCCCAGCAGACCACCGATGGCCCCCGCGCCGAGTATCGCGCCGAGAACGCCCGCGCTCAGGCCGAGTTCGACCGTCACGTACAGCACGAAGAGCGTGTGGAACATGTAGTTGAAGAACTGGATCGTGCCCGACCAGGCGAAGAGTGCCCGCATGGTCGGCTGCCTGAAGACCCAGCGCAGCCCCGCCGTGAAATGCCCCTTGGCGACCGGTGCGGGTTCGGGCTCGACGGGCTTGATGCGGGAGAGCTGACGCGCCGAGACCAGGTAGGTGAGGGCGTCGGCGAACAGGGCGAAGGGAGCGGTGAGGAACTGCACCAGCAGCCCGCCCGCCCCGGGTCCGGCCAGCCAGGACATCGAACGGCTGCCGTGCACCAGGGAGTTGGCCTGGACATAGCGCTCGCTCGGCACGAGAGCCACGAACAGCGTGGCGTTGCAGGCGTCGAAGAGCACGGTCAGCGCACCGATGCCGAAGGCGGTCACGTAGAGCTGCCCGAGCGTGAGGGCGTCGAGCAGATAGGCGACCGGAAGGGTCAGGAGCAAGGCCGCGCGCGCCAGGTCGGCGGCGATCATGGCGTACCTGCGGCGCGCCTGCCGGTCGGCCCAGGCGCCGAGCGGGATGTTGAGGAGGAGCGCGGGCAGCAGCTCGACGGTCTTGAGCCAGCCCATCTCGGCGGCGTCGGCACCGAGGACCAGCACGGCGGCGAGCGGGACGGCGATCAGTGAGATCTCGTCGCCGATGAGCGAGACGGTCTGCCCGGTCCAGTAGCGCCGGAAGGTCCGCTCCCGCAGCAGCTCGGGTATGCGCTCCCTGAGCTTCACCCTTCGGCCTCCGTGCCGACACCCTCTCCAGTCGCGTCCGGGACTTCCTCCGGAATCTCCCGGTCGACGAAGGCGAGCCGCACCAGGCTGACGGGGCGCGCGTCTTCGGGGCGCAGGGCGGGGTCGTTCTCGCGGTCCTCGTAGGGCCGCAGCAGCGCGTCGATGCGCTCGCCGATGCCGGTCAGCTCCTCAGGGGTGAGGTGGAGGAGCGAGTCGCTGAACTGTTCCGCCTCGCGCCAGGCGCGCGGCAACAGGTGGCGCTGCTCCATCGCCCGGGCGGCCCGCTCGAAGTACCGCCGGGCGACCGCCGCGCTCAGCGCGTCCGACGCCTCGGCCACGGACGGGTCCTCGCTGTAGCCGGGCCAGTCGGTGAACCGGGCGGTCGCCTGCCACGGCTTCTCGCGCCCCCGGCCCCCGGGCGCTTCCTCGACGAGCCCGTACTTCGCCAGTATCCGCAGGTGGTACGAGCAACTGGCCACGGACTCGCCGGTCAGCTCGGCGGCGCGGGTGGCCGTGAACGGTCCGCTCCGCCGCAGCAGGCCGACCAGGGCCATGCGCGTGGGGTGGGCGTAGGCCCGCAGGGCGCGGGGGTCGGTGAGGTGGATGCTGCGCTCGGCAGGCCCGGCGCTCTCGTGGTCTTCCGGGCTCTTCGGGGTCTCCTCCATCATGTAAAGGTATCTTTAGAAAGAAGTCTTTACAAGGCGCTGACAGGCTTCGCCGAGGCCCCGATCCCGCTGGCGGGTACCCGCCCCCTGACCCACCATCGAGGGACACCGGAGGAAGGGACCGCCCCGTGGCCAAGGACAAGAAGGACTCGAAGAAGGACCCGAAGAGGAACCAGAAGGACAAGAAGAAGCAGGGGGGCAAGAAGGCCAGGACGCCCTCCACCCCGCCGCTCAGCGAACTCCTCCGCATCCCCGAAGGCGAGCGCGTCAACCTCGCCTCGTACGCCGCCGACGCGACTCCCGGCGGCCCGGTGGACAAGGCCACCGGGGTCCTCGCCACCGCCCGGATGGGCGAACAGCTCGCCGACCTCCAGGAGCGGCTCCACGCGGCGAGCACCGCCGGCGACCGCCGGCGCATCCTGCTGATCCTGCAAGGCATGGACACGAGCGGCAAGGGCGGCACGGTCAAGCACGTCATCGGCCAGTTCAACCCCTCCGGCTGCCGCGTCCGAGCCTTCAAGACGCCCACGCCCGAGGAGTTGAACCACCCCTTCCTCTGGCGCATCACGCAGGCACTCCCCGTGCCCGGCGAGATCGGCATCTTCGACCGCTCGCACTACGAGGACGTCCTGATCGCCCGCGTACGCGAACTGGTCCCGCCCAGCGACCTCGGCCGCCGCTACGGCAGGATCAACAACTTCGAGCAGAGCCTCGCCGACGACGGCGTCTCCGTCATCAAGTGCTTCTTGCACATCTCGTACGAACAGCAGCGCCGCCGCCTGCTCGAACGTCTCGACAACCCGGACAAGCACTGGAAGTTCAGTCCGGGCGACATCGAGGATCGCGCCCTGTGGCCCGCCTATCAGGAGGCGTACGAGATCGCGCTCGAGCGCTGCTCCACGGCGGACGCCCCCTGGTACCTCATCCCGGCGGACCGCAAGTGGTACCGCAACTGGGCGATCAGCGGCCTGCTCCTGGAGCATCTGACCGCGCTCGATCCGCGGTACCCGAAGGCGGACTTCGACGTCGCCGAGGCCAGGAAGCAACTCCTGCACGACGACTGAGACACAACAACGGATCTTAGGTACAAGATCGGACAGAAGTTACTTCTAGGTATGCCGTGACTTAATGCGCCACTAGCAGTAGAACTCGTTCCCATTCCTACGAGAGTGAGGAACGTCACATGAGTGGCACCACCACGTGTTCTGACGGTTCCGGAGGCGTCTCACGCCGAAGATTCATAGCTGGAACCAGTTCTATTCTTGGCGTCGCGTCCCTCGCGACGCTCGCCCCCGCGACCCGGACGTACGCCGCGGCAGCGGCCGGACCCATCGGCGACGGAGCCCGCGTCCCCGTACTGATCATCGGCACCGGGTACGGCGGCTCCGTCGCCGCCCTGCGCCTGGCCCAGGCAGGCGTCGACGTGCACATGGTCGAGATGGGCATGGCCTGGGACACCCCCGGATCCGACGGCAAGATCTTCGCCCACACGACCTCACCCGACGGCCGTTCCTACTGGCTGCGCACCAAGACCAAGCAGCCCCTGAGCAACTTCCTCGGCTTCCCCATCGACAAGGACATCCCCCGCTACACCGGAATCCTCGACGCCGAGGACATGGGCGGCATCCTCGTCTACCAGGGCCGCGGGGTGGGCGGCGGCTCCCTGGTCAACGGCGGTATGGCGGTCACGCCCAGGCGCGAGAACTTCGGCGCCGTCCTCCCCTCGGTCAATGCCGACGAGATGTACTCCACCTACTACCCGCGTGCCAACGCCGGTCTCGGCGTCAGCACCATCGACCCCGCCTGGTTCGACAGCGTCGACTGCTATCAGTACTCCCGGGTCGGCCGTAAGCACGCCCAGCGTTCCGGCTTCCCGTTCGTCTTCGTGCCCGGTGTCTATGACTGGGACTACATGAAGCAGGAGGCGGCCGGAACAGTCCCCAAGTCGGCGGTCGCCGGTGAGATCCTCTATGGCAACAACTACGGCAAGAAGTCACTGCAGAAGACCTACATCGCCAAGGCCACCGCGACCGGAAAGGTCAGCATCTCCGCCCTGCACAAGGTCACCACGGTCAGCCCCGCGTCCGGTGGCGGCTACACCGTCGTCATCGAGCAGCTCGACACCAGCGGCACCACCACCGCCACCAAAACCGTCACCGCGCAGAAGGTGTTCTTCGCGGCGGGCAGTGTCGGCACCAGCAAACTGCTGGTCAGACTGAAGGCCACCGGCGCGCTGCCCCGGCTGAACGCGGAGATCGGCAAGGGCTGGGGCGACAACGGCAACGTCATGTGCGGCCGCGCCAACCACATGTGGGACCCGACCGGCAAGGTGCAGTCGTCCATCCCCACGGCCGGCATCGACAACTGGGCGGCCGGGGGCGCGTTCGCCGAGGTCGCGCCGCTGCCCACCGGCATCGAGACCTACGCCTCGTTCTACCTCTCCATCACCAAGAACCCGAACCGCGCCGCCTTCTCCTGGAACGCGGCGGCGAACAAGGTCGAGCTCAACTGGCAGACGGCCTGGAAGCAGCCGTCCATCGACGCGGCCAAGACCATCTTCGACAAGATCAACGCGAAGGAGGGGACGATCTACCGCACCGATCTGTTCGGCACGTACAAGATCTGGGGCGACCATCTCACCTATCACCCGCTGGGCGGCGCCGTCCTGAACAAGGCGACCGACAACTACGGGCGTCTGCACGGCTATGCGGGCCTGTACGTCATCGACGGCTCGCTGATCCCCGGCAACACGAGCGTCAATCCGTTCGTCACCATCACGGCGCTCGCCGAACGCAACATCGAGAAGATCATCGCCACGGACGTGTAGCACCGTGGGTGTGTAGCAACTCCCCTCAGTGGCCGGGGAGTACGCAGACCGCGTCCAGGCCCAGCACGTGGTTGAGCCGGCCGAAAGCCAGCCAGGAACCGATGCTCATGCTCAGCTCCACGATCTCGCGCTGGCTGTAGTGCGCGGTCATCCGCTTCCAGAACTCCTCGTCGAGGCCATGGTGATCCAGGGCGTACCGCTCGGCGTACTCGGCGGCAAGGCGTGTCCGGTCGTCGAAGGCGTCGGTGGTGCGCCACTGGGTGACCGCTTCGGCGAACTCCTCCTCGACCTTCTCGCCCTCGCGTTCGGTGCGCCAGTCGAGGCAGAACAGACACCCGTTGATCTGCGCGACGCGCAGCCGCGCGGCCTCGAACTCCCGCAGCCCCAGGGTCGTGTGCTCGTACACCGACAGCGAGAAGTTCGCCGCGGCCATGCCGATCCCGGGGACCATCTCGCCCCACACGTACCCGATCGGCTCCTGCCCCTCGGGGATGTCTATGTGCATCGAGCTCATTGCTTGCTCCTTCCGAGCTTGCCGGTCGCGGGGCGCAGCGGGACGTCGAGCGCGTCGTACAGGCCGGGGTCCATGTCCACGAGCCAGTCGATGGCGCCCACCAGACGGCCGACCGCGGTGGCGTTGCCGCCCGCCGACCGGTTCTCGCCCTCGTCGGTGGCCTCGACCGTCACCTCGATGCGCGGGCGGCCCTCGATGATCACGCGGTGCGCCCCGGCACCGTCGGGCGGCGTGGGCCAGTCGGGTGCGCAGGACGGATGGATGCGGGTGACGTGCTCGATGACGATGCGGGGCTCTCCCCCGACGATGCCCTGCACCTCGAAGCGCACGGCGCCCTGCGTGCCCGCCTCGAAGTCACCCATCGTCCTGGTGCTCACCGAGCTGTCGAGCGCGCGCCGCTCCAACGTCTCGCGGATGTCGTCGAGTTCGACGCCGAGCGCCCTGGCCATCAGCCGGATCTGCCCGCCCCACACCATGGTCGGAACGGTCTCGGCGAGCATCAGGGGCTGGTAGTCCATCGGATGCCCCATGCCGATCAGGTGGCGTACGGAATCCTCCTGGTCGTACGTGGAGTAGTCGAAGATCTCCTGGCAGCGGATTGCGTCGACGGTGCTGCCCAGTCCGCTGATCAGCAGCGGCAGGATGTCGTTGCCCCAGCCGGGGTCGACGCCGGACACGAACAGGGAGCCGCCGCCGTCCGCGACGGCGGCCAGGAGCGGCTCCCGCAGCTCGGGCGGGGCGTTGCGCTGGTCGTAGAGCGCGTAGAGGGCGGGGGTGACGACGACGGCGCCGGCCCGGATCGCCCGGCCGACGTCGTCCAGGGCCTCGTCGGGGCGGATGTCGCCGGAGGCCGCGTACACCACGGCCCGGGGCGATGCCGCCAGGACCGCGTCGATGTCGTCGGTCGCCGTGACGCCCAACTGCCCCTGGAGACCGGCGAGGTCGGCCGCGTCGCGGCCGACCTTGTCGGGACTGTGGACGAGCACGGCCGTCAGTTTCAGCGCCGGGTGGGCGTCCACGGCACGTATGGCCGCTCGGCCGACATTTCCGGTACCCCAGACAACCGTGGAAATCATGCGCGGAGGGTAGCCAGAGGGCGTATCACTTCATAGGGCCATGACCGGAGAAATTTCCAGCGAGAGCGCCCGCCCCGAGGAGCAAGAGGGGTGCCTCTAACGGATGTTGACGTCGATGCACGCGTAGAAGGCGTTCGACGTGTCACCTATGTTCCAGACCGCGAGCACCTTGTGCCTGCCGGTGGCGCTGCCCAGGTTGACCTGGTGCGAGACGGTGGCGGGGGGCTGCTGGTTGCCGCCGTCGATGGTGGCGACCTTCCTGCCGTCGACGAAGTACTCGTAGTTCGCGGTGCGGTGGCGTGCGGTGAAGGTCCAGGTGAAGGTCTGCGTGCGGCTGACGTCGCTGACCCGCCACCCCTTGCTGTCGTTGTCGAGTTCCGCGAACCGGGCGTTGCCGCCGCTGCAGCTGCGCAGGCCCTTGGGGCCTTCGACGCTCTGCGGTTCCCACTTGATCTCACCGCAGGCGACCGTGCCGGCGGCGCACTGCGCCTGCCGGCTGGCCGGTGCGTTGACGTATCCGTGCGCACTGGCCGAACCGGTCGGCAGGGTGAGGGCGAGGACCGGTGCGAGGCCCGCACCGATCATGGCGGCCATCTTCCGCTTCCTGTGCATGCGTACTCCTTCACGGCGCTGAGGTGGGGGTGTGCGTGAAGTGCTGGGGCCAGATGTTCGCGAGGGCCGATTAGTCCAGACCATAGACTTCGGCCGCCCTCGGTCAAGGCCCCTTTCGCGCCAGGTACGTGCGACAGGAGAGCCGCGCTCTACGCCGTGCGGCGCAGGCGTGCCGAGAGGTGATGCTGGAGCGGTTGGCCGACCGCTTCGAGGTCGTGGGCGAAGGTGAGGTGACCGTCGTCGGTGAGCGTGTAGCGGCGGCGGGTCGCCGTGACCTCCTTGGCGGTGGGGGTACGGGCCACCTCGCCGGTGGCGAGGTCGATCGTGCCGCCCGTCGCCCGGCCCACCGCGATCTCCGCGATACCGGTGGGCTGGGTGATCAGCGCCTCCACGCGGCCGTCGGGCTGCAGCCGCCACCAGCCGCTCTCCCGTGCGGACGGCCGCAGCGGTGCGTCGTCCGCGTCCAGGAGCCAGGCCCGTGCCTCGTAGCGCAGGAAGGGGCGGCCGTCGTGACTGAAGGTGACTTCCTGGGCGTAGGTGAAGTCCGATTCGAGGGTCGGGTATTCGCCCTGGCCCCGGCCGTGCCAGGTACCCAGCAGACCGAGCACCGGCGCGAGCAGCGCGTGCGGCGTCGGCGCCTCGTCCGGCCGGTGGCCGTCGGGGTACGGGTGCTCCGGTGCGGGGTCGAACACGGTGTGCGCTCCAAGGTCGGGGGCCGATGCCAGGAGAAGCCTAGGGGCCCTCCGGGTCGTGGCCCGGGAGGCGACGGGAACGGCGGGAGCCCTCACCGGCGGTGGCCGAAAAGTTAGGGTAACCTCATCGACCGGCCCGGCTTCGGCGTGTCACGCGTCCCGCATCACGCCCAAGTCCCGCCGCTTCCAAGGGAGTTGGCTGTTGGAGACCGTAAGGTGACGGAGAGCGGAAAGGTCCGCCCAGCCCTTCTCGTGGCTCTGCTCTGCACCGTCCTCGCCGTGCTCTGCGTGCTGTCGCTCGCCGTCGGCGCGGCCTCCATCGCCCCGGATCAGGTCGTACGGGCCCTCTTCGGTGACGCCCCGAGCCGGCTCGTGGAGAACATCGTCTGGTCGGCACGTGTGCCCCGCACCGCGCTCGGTCTCGCGGCGGGCGCCGCCCTCGGCATCTCCGGGGCGCTCATGCAGGCCCTGACCCGCAATCCGCTCGCGGACCCGGGCATTCTCGGCGTCAGTGCCGGTGCCTCCTTCGCCCTCGCGCTCGCCGTCGGGGTGATCGGGATCGGCTCGTTCCACGGGTACGTCTGGTTCGCCTTCGCGGGCGCTCTCGCGGCGAGCGTCCTGGTCTACGCCCTCGGCAGGCTGGGCCGCTCCGGCCTGACGCCGGTCAAACTGGCCCTCTCCGGCGTCGCGGTGACCTCGCTGCTCTCCTCCCTCACCAGCGCGATCGCGCTCACCGACCCCGACGCCCTGGACCGTTACCGCTTCTTCTCGGCCGGCTCGATGGCCGACCAGGACGCTGCGACGGTCCTGCGCATCCTGCCGTTCATCGCCGTCGGCACGGTCCTCGCCCTGGCCTGCGCCCCCGCGCTCAACAGCCTGGCCCTGGGCGACGACGTGGCGGCCTCGCTCGGACGGCGGCTCGGCCTCGTCCGGCTCCAGGGCGTCGCCGCGGTCACGCTCCTGACCGGCGCGGCGGTCGCCATGATCGGCCCGGTCGTCTTCATCGGGCTGATCGTCCCTCATATAGCCCGTGTGCTGGCCCAGTCGGCGGGCATCGGCCCCGACCAACGGTGGCTGCTGCCACTGTCGGCGGTGCTCGCCCCGTGTCTGCTGCTCGCCGCCGACATCGTCGGGCGGGTCGTCGCGCGGCCCACCGAGATTCAGGCGGGCGTCATCGTCGCCTTCATCGGCGGCCCGTTCTTCATCGCCATGGTCCGCCGACGCCACCTGGCGGAGGTATGAGCGTGAGCACCTTCCGGCTGACGGTGCCGCCGGTCTCCTGGATCATCCGCCCCCGGCTCGTGACGCTGGGCGCACTGCTCGCCGTCACCGCCTTCCTGCTGTTCTGCTGGGGCCTGTCGATCGGCGACTACCCCATCGCCTTCGCCGACGTCGTGCGCGCCCTGGCCGGCTCCGGCGACCCCGGCACCGTCCTCGTCGTCCAGGAACTGCGGCTGCCCCGCGCCCTGGTGGGGCTGCTCGCCGGGGTCGCCTTCGGTGTCTCCGGCGCGCTGTTCCAGACCATGACGCGCAACCCGCTGGCAAGCCCCGACATGATCGGCCTGACCCAGGGCGCGGGCACCGCCGTCGTCGCGGGGATCGTCCTCGGCTGGGACGGCGGACTCGGCACCCAGGCGCTCGGCCTGCTCGGAGCGCTGACCACGGCCCTCGTCGTGTACGCGCTCGCCTGGCGACGCGGCGCCACGGGTTACCGCATCATCCTGGTCGGCGTCGGGGTGGCCTGGATCTGCACCAGCGCCACCGACTATCTCGTCGCCAAGGGCGGACGGTTCCAGGCGCAGGCCGCCCTCGGCTGGCTGGTCGGCAATCTCAACGGGCGTACGTGGGACCAGGTCGGGCCCCTCGCGATCGCCCTCGCGGTGCTGCTCCCGACGGCGCTGCTCCTGGGACGGCTGCTGCGCACCCTGCAGCTCGGCGACGACGTGGCCACCGGGCTCGGCACCCGGGTGCAGCCGGTGCGCCTGGCCGTCCTGCTCACCGGGGTCGGCCTCGTCGCCTTCGCCACCGCGTCCGCCGGGCCCGTGGCCTTCGTCGCGCTCGCCGCGCCCCAGATCACCCAGCGCCTCGCCCGCACCGCGTGGCCGCCCACGCTCGCCTCGGGCCTGACCGGGGCCGTGGTCGTCCTCGGCAGCGACCTCCTCGCCCGCACCCTCGTCACCGGCACGGAACTGCCGGTCGGAATCGTCACCGGCGTGCTCGGCGCGCCGATCCTGCTCTGGCTGCTCGTCCGCGCGAACCGCGCGGGTTCTGGAGGTTGATCCCATGTCGGCTGACTCCCTGTCGACCGACCCCGGTCCCGGCCCCGCGAAGGCCGCCGACGTGGACCTGCGGGCCGAGGGCCTGCGCCTGGCGTACGGCAACCGCCTCGTCGTGGACGGACTCGATCTGTCGGTCCCGCCGGGCCGCGTCACGGCCATCGTCGGCGCCAACGCCTGCGGCAAGTCCACCCTCCTGCGCGCCCTGGCCCGGCTGCTCGCGCCCCGCGAGGGCAGCGTCCATCTGGACGGCCGCGCGCTGCACTCCATACCGAGCCGCGAGCTGGCCCAGCGCCTGGGCATCCTGCCCCAGAGCCCGGTCGCCCCGGAGGGCCTGACCGTCGTCGACCTGGTCAACCGCGGGCGCTCACCGCACCAGACCTGGTGGCGGCAGTGGTCGAGGTCCGACGAGCGTGCCGTGCACGAGGCGCTGGCCGCGACCGGCATGACCGATCTCGCGGACCGTCCCGTCGACGAGCTCTCCGGCGGGCAGCGCCAGCGCGCCTGGATCGCCATGGCGGTCGCCCAGGGCACCCCCGTCCTGCTCCTCGACGAGCCGACGACCTATCTCGACCTGGCGCACCAGATCGACGTGCTCGACCTGATCACCGACCTCAACCGCCGCGAGCACCGCACCGTCGTGATGGTCCTGCACGACCTCAACCAGGCCTGCCGGTACGCCGACCATGTCGTCGCCATGAAGGAGGGGCGGATCGCCGCCGAGGGCCCGCCGGCCGAGGTGATCACCGCCGACCTCGTCCGGGACGTCTTCTCCCTGCGGTGCCGCATCACGCCGGACCCGGTCAGCGGGACCCCGCTGGTCATTCCCATGGGACGCCACCACGGAGAATCGACTTAGGGTAGCCTCACCTAGATTTTTACTGTCCGGCCCTGGAGAGGTGGCGGGTGAGTTCCTCAAGTCCGTCGGGGCGGGACGTCCTGAAAGAGTCGATACGGGGCCAGCGGCGCGATGTCGCCGTCGGCTCGGTGCTGGGTTCCGGGCACCAGATAGGCGAGGCGCTGGTCCCCGTCCTGATCGGTGTCGCGATCGACCAGGCCGTCACCGACTCCGACACCGGCGCCCTGCTGATATGTCTCGGCGTGCTCGCCGTCGGCTATGTCGCGCTCGCGCTGAGCTTCCGCTTCGGCGCCATGGCCGGTGAGCGTTCCGCCGCCCGCGCCGAGCACACCCTGCGCGTCTCCCTCGTACGCCGCATCCTGCATCCCGGCGGCGGAGCCGAGGAAGGCCGGCTGCCCGGCGCCCTCGCGAACATCGCCACCGAGGACGCCAAGCGCGTCGGCGCCGTCAACATGGCCCTGATGTCCGGGATCTCGGCCCTGACCGGCATCCTCACCTGTGCGGTCGTCCTGTTGCGCATGTCGCTGACGCTCGGCCTCGTCGTGCTGCTCGGCACACCGGTGCTGCTCTGGCTCGGGCATCTTCTGAGCAAGCCCCTCGAAAGCCGCAGCGAGGCCGAGCAGGAGCGGGCGGCACACGCGTCCGCCGTCGCCGCCGACCTGGTGACGGGCCTGCGCATCCTCAAGGGCATCGGCGGCGAGTCGGCTGCCATCGCCCGTTACCGCACCACGAGCCGCGACTCCCTGGGGGCCACCCTCAAGGCGGCCCGCGCGCAGGCCTTCCAGAGCGGCATGGTCCTCGCGCTGACGGGGTGCCTGATCGCCACCGTCGCGCTGGTCGGCGGCAGGCTCGCCGCCCAGGGCAGCATCAGCCTGGGCGAGCTGGTCTCGGCGGTGGGGCTCGCGCTCTTCCTCCTCGGTCCCCTTGAGGTGCTCGCCTGGGTCAACGCCGAGTTCGCCCAGGGCCGGGCATCGGCGGGACGGATCGCGGAGGTCGTCGCCACCGAACCCGCCGTCACCGGCGGCGACCGGAGCCTGCCCTTCCCGGTGCGCGGAGCGGTACGGCTCGACGGCGTACGGCACGGCGGGCTGCGCGGAGTGGACCTGGACGTCGCGCCCGGCGAACTGCTCGGCATCGTCGCGACGGACCCCGCGCACGCGGGCGATCTGCTGCGCTGCCTGGCCCGGCGGGCCGACCCGGAGGCCGGGACCGTGGAGCTCGACGGCATCCCCCTGCGGGACCTCGACCCCGCCGAACTGCGTACGGCGATGCTGGTCGCCGAACACGACGCGGACCTCTTCGAGGGCACCGTCCGCGACAACGTCACGGCCGCCGCGTCCGACGCCACCGACCCCGAGCAGGCCATGGCGGCGGCCGGCGTCGCGCAGGTCGCCCGAACGCTGCCGGACGGCGAGCACACGCCGGTCGGCGAGCGCGGCCGCTCGCTCTCGGGCGGGCAGCGCCAACGCGTCGCCCTCGCGCGCGCACTGGCCGCCGAACCCCCCGTCCTGGTGGTGCACGATCCGACGACCGCGGTCGACGCCGTGACCGAGGCCGGCATCGCGGCCGGTGTCCGCGAGCTCCGCAAGGGCCGCACCACGGTCCTGGTGACCACGAGCCCCGCGCTCCTCTCGGTCACCGACCGGGTGGTCCTCCTGGACGCGGGACGGGTCATCGACACGGCCGCGCACGCAGACCTGATCCAGCGTCATGAGGCCTATCGCACGGCGGTGTTGGCATGAACGAGACCTCGGCCGAGCAGCACACGGACACCCGCGAGCTGCTCCCCACCGCCACCGCGACCCGCACCCGCGCCGCGGTCCGTGAACTGGTGCGCCCCTACCGCGGCCTGGCGGTCGGCGGCTTCGGAGTGATGATCGCGGCGACGGCCGTGGGCCTCCTGGTCCAGCCGCTGCTCGGCCGCATCGTCGACCTGGTGGCCGAACAGCGTCCGGCGGGCGACCTCACGCTGCCGGTCGTCCTGCTCGTCCTGGTCGCCCTCGTGCACGGCGGGACCACCTCGCTCGGCCTGACGCTCGTCTCCCGGCTCGGCGAGACCGTGCTCGCGCAGCTGCGCGAACGGTTCGTGGAGAAAGCCCTGCGGCTGCCGCTGGAACAGGTGGAGAAGGCCGGGGCCGGAGACCTCACGGCGCGCGTGACCCGGGACGTTTCGGTGGTGGGCGAGGCGGTGCGCAGCGCCCTGCCCGAACTGGCCCGCTCCCTGCTCGCCATCCTGCTGACGCTGGTGGCGATGGCGGCGCTCGACTGGCGCTTCCTGGTCGCGACGCTCCTCGCGGTGCCCATCCAGGCGTCCACCGCCCGCTGGTACGTCCGCCACGCCGTCCCGCTCTACGCCCAGCAGCGCATCGCCACCGGGGCCCAGCAGCAGCAGTTGCTCGACACCATCGCCGGCGCGGGCACGGTGCGGGCCTTCCGCATCGAGGAGGAGCACACCGCGCGGGTGACCCGGCGCAGCTCGACGGCCGTCGAGCTGAAGATGCGCGGCATCCGGCTCGTCCTGGACTTCTACAACCGGCTGCACGTCGCCGAGTACCTCGGCCTCACCGCGGTCCTCGTCACCGGCTTCTACCTGGTCCGCGCGGACTCCGTGTCCATCGGCACCGCGACCGCCGCCGCGCTCTACTTCCACAGCCTCTTCACGCCGGTCAACTCCGCGCTCGTACTCCTGGACGACGCGCAGTCGGCGACGGCCTCGCTCGCCCGTCTCGTCGGGGTCGCCGACGAGACGACCCCCGGGCCCGCGGCCGCACCGCTGACGCAGCGCGGCACGGAGCCGGACGGCACCGTCACCGTGATCGGCATCGACCACGAGTACGTCCCCGGGCAGCCCGTCCTGCAAGCGGTGGACCTGAAGCTGCGGGCCGGGGAGCGCGTGGCGCTGGTCGGCCCGAGCGGCGCGGGCAAGACGACCCTGGCCAAGCTCATCGCCGGGGTGCACCGGCCGACCTCCGGATCGGTGCACCTGTCCGGCGCCCGGGGCCGGGGCGACGGCCTTCCGGTCGCCCTGGTCACCCAGGAGACGCACGTCTTCGCCGGGCCGCTCGCGGACGACCTGCGCCTCGCCCGTGCCGACGCCACCGACGACGAGCTGCGCACGGCGCTGACCGACGTCGAGGCCATCGACTGGGTCGAGGCACTGCCCGAGGGTCTGGACACCGTCGTGGGCGACGGAGGCCACCGCCTCACCTCCGCCCAGGTGCAGCAACTCGCCCTGGCCCGGCTGATGCTGGCCGATCCGCCGGTGGCGGTGCTCGACGAGGCGACCGCCGAGGCGGGCAGCACCGGCGCGCGGCTTCTGGAGAAGGCGGCGGACCGGGCGGTCGAGGGACGCACCGCGCTGGTCGTCGCGCACCGCCTGACCCAGGCCGCGACCGCGGACCGCATCGTCGTCATGGAGGACGGCCGGATCGTGGAGAGCGGCACCCACGACGAACTGCGCGTGGGCTCCGGGCCCTACGCCTCCCTGTGGCAGGCGTGGTCGGGCACTCGCACCGCGAGTGACAGGACGAGCGACAAGACGAGCGACAAGACCCCCACGCAGCATGCCGGCACCGACACCACCACCGTGAAGGACGACGACTGATGCTCGGCTCTCCCAGACGCGCAGGCCGCCTCGCGACCGCGCTCGCCTCCGCGCTCCTCCTCATCGGCACGGCCACCGCCTGCGGCTCGGGGGACGACTCCGACGCGGGATCGGACGACGCCGCGTCCGCGAACGGTGCCTTCCCGGTGTCCATCGCGCACAAGTACGGCAGTACCACCGTCAAGGCCGAGCCCCAGCGCATCGTCACGGTCGGCCTCACCGACCAGGACGCCGTGCTCGCCCTGGGCAAGGTGCCGGTCGGCACCACCGAGTGGCTCGGCGGCTACAAGGGCGCCATCGGTCCCTGGGCCGCCGACAAGCTCGACGGCGCCAAGGCACCGACCGTCCTGAAGGACACCGGCACGGGACCGCAGACGGAGAAGATCGCGGCGCTGCGTCCCGACCTGATCCTCGCGGTCTACGGGGGCCTCACCAAGGAGCAGTACACGACCCTGTCGAAGTTCGCCCCGGTGGTCGCCCAGCCCAAGGAGTACAACGACTTCGGGGTCCCGTGGCAGCAGCAGACCAAGACGATCGGCAAGGCGCTCGGCCAGGAGGCCGAGGCGAAGAAGCTGGTGACGGGCGTCGAGGCCGAGTTCAAGACGGCGGCCAAGGAGAATCCGGCGTTCGCGAAGTCGACCGCCGTGATGGCCACTCCGTACGAGGGGATCTTCGCCTTCGGCAGCCAGGACCCCCGCTCCCGCGTGCTCACCGGCCTCGGCTTCACCCTGCCGGGCGACCTGGACGAGGTCATCGGCGACGAGTTCGGCGCCAACATCAGCAAGGAACGCACCGACCTGCTGGACACCGACGCGATCGTGTGGATCGCCACGGACCCCGCGAAGGACGAGGCCAAGCTCGACAAGAACGCGCTCTACGCCGACCTGGACGTGGCCAAGGAGGACCGTGAGGTCTATGTGGCGGAGGCGAGCGACTACGGCAACTCGGTCTCCTTCGTGTCGGTCCTGAGCCTGCCGTACATGCTGGAACGCCTGGTGCCGCAGCTCGCGTCGGCCGTCGACGGCGACACCGCGACCAAGGTGAAGCAGCACGCCGGGAGCCAGTGAACGTATGATCAGCCGATGTCTGACACGACCGAAACCACACCCGGCTGGCTGACCTCCGACGAGCTCGAGCAGGCCCGTTCACGCATGCCGATCCTGTACGTCGAGGCCGTGCCGGTGCGCGTCGACGACAACGGCGAAGTCACCAGCATCGGACTGCTGTTGGGCATGGGGCGGGACGGGGCGGTCAGCCGCTCCCTCGTCTCGGGCCGGGTCCTGCACCACGAGCGGGTGCGCGACGCCCTGCTGCGCCACCTGGAGAAGGATCTCGGCCCGGCGGCGCTCCCCCGTGTCCCGGCCTCGCTGCAGCCCTTCACCGTCGCCGAGTACTTCCCGACCCAGGGCGTCACGCCGTTCCACGACCCCCGCCAGCACGCCGTGTCCCTCGCCTACATCGTCCCGGTCGCCGGTGACTGCCGTCCGCGGCAGGACGCTCTCGACCTGGCCTGGTTCAGTCCGCAGGAGGCCTCGTCCGAGGTGGTCCAGAGCGAGATGCCGGGCGGGCACGGCGTCCTGCTCAAGCAGGCCCTGGCGCACGCGGGTTGCCTGACCTGAGCTGCGTACGGAGCGGCCCGGCGCAGCACCCGGCCGACCCCCGGTGACGGATTAGGTAAGGCTCGGCTAAGTTGATCGGCGAGTGCCTCCCTCCGGAGGCACCTCTGCCAAGGAGATCGACGCAGCATGAGCTCAACCATCCGCCGGGCCCGCCGTACCACCGCGATAGCCGTGTCCCTCGCCGCGGGCGGCGCCCTTGCCTCGACCGGGAGCGCGGGCGCCGTCACCGCGGACGCCGGCTCGCCTTCCACCTCCGCGCCGATCGCGCCGGGCCTGTACCAGTCCGCGTACTCGGAGCGGAACGACGCGCTCTGGGTCGCCTCTTCGGTGGGCCAGCCGCCCGCGCCCGTCACCGCGTCCAGCCTGCTGAAGGTCGACCCGGACTCGCTGCGGGTGGAGGAGAGATACACGCCGGCGACCAACGCGGCCACGGGGGCCGTCCAGTCCGTCTACGGCGTCGCCGTCGACGACGAGCACAACACCGTCTGGACGACGAACACCCGCGACAACTCCGTCTCCGTCTACAGCCAGCGCACCGGCAAGCACCTCGCCACCCTGCCCGGCGTGAACCACTCGCGGGAGATCGTCGTCGACGAGCGGCGCGACCTGGTGTGGGCGAGCGCCTTCGGCGACGGCACCCTCGTCGCCTTCGACTCCGGCACCTTCAAGGAGAAGCGGCGCGTCACCGTCCCGGGCGCGGGACCGACGGGCCTCGCCGTGAACGAGCGGACCGGCTCGGTGTACGCGGCCGACCACACCGGCGACCGGATCATCGAGGTCTCCCCCGGCGCCGACAGCCCGCGGCTCATCCCGACCGGCAACGGCCCGCTCTCGGTGGCCCTCTCCAAGAACGGCCGCACCGCCTACACCGGTGACCAGACCGCGGGCACCGTCTCGGTCGTCGACCTCCGCAAGGGCGCGGTCACCCGGTCCGTGACGTCGGGGGCGGGCACCAAGTCCGTTGCCGTCGACCACCGTTCGGGCCACGTCCTGGCCGTCAACCGCCTCTCCGCCACCGTCACGATCGTCGACCCGTACATGGGCGCCGTCGTGAAGACGGTGACCACCGCGGCCCTGCCCAACCACGTCCACGTGAACAAGGGCACCGCCTACGTGGTCGACAAGTCGGCCTCGGGCCCCGCGGGCGAGGACCTGATGACCCGCTTCCGCGTCCGCCACTAAGGCTCCGTGGTGCTCGCCTCGGCGTCCGGGTCCCAGTCGAGGAGGCGGACCTTCGCCACCGTCCGCACATGACGGCGCATCGCGGCCGCCGCCGCCCGCCCCCGGCCGGCCTCGATCGCGTCGAGGATCGCGTGATGCTGGGCGAGGGACCGGGCGGGACGCCGCACCTGGCGCAGCGACTCGTTGCGGCTCTCGGTGATCTGCTCGGCGATGGAGCGCATGAACTCGGCGAGCAGCGCGCTGTGGGCGGCCGCGGTCACCGCGGCGTGGAAGAGCCGGTCGCCCTCGACCCCGCGCTCGCCCGCCTCGATCTCCCGCGCCATCGTGTCGAGCGCCGCCCGCATCGCCCGTACGTCCTCGTCCGTGCGGCGCTCCGCGGCCAGTTCGGCGAGCTTGGTCTCAAGCGCCTCGCGCGCCTCCAGGACGTCGGGCAGCCGGCGCTTGCGCTCCACGAGCCGCTCCACGGGCTCGGCGTCCAGGCTGTCCTTGACCAGGTAGGTGCCGCCGCCGTGCCGCACCTCGACCAGGCCCTGCACTTCCAGTACGACGATGGCCTGCTTGACGGAGGCGCGGGACACGCCCAGGCGCTGGGCCAGTTCACGCTCGGGCGGCAGCCGGTCGCCGGAGCGCAGCCCGCCCTCGCCGACGTAGGCGCGCAGCCGGTCGAGCACCTGCTCGTACAGCCGCGTCCTGCCCATGGGGCGCAGCGCGTCCGACATCCCAACCCCCCATATCGGCCCCAGTGCCGGATTTCGGTCCCCTTGCCGATGGCTCCGCAGCCTAACAGCGGCCGTTCCACTGGACGAGTGGGCAAGTGGCTGAGCCAATTTGCGTCCGATCTCTTGACGGCCGAAACCGATACCCCGACGCTGAGTTCCGCCAACGGCCACATTGGCTCAGCCACTTGGCCACTGAGGGACGGCCCCAGGGACGGGAGCCCACGATGTCCGCCGAACTCATCTCCATCCTCGTACTCGTGGTGGTCTTCGTGATCGCCACCACCCGCTCCATCAACATGGGCGCGCTCGCCTTCGCCGCCGCCTTCGCGGTCGGCGAGCTGGTCGCCGACCTCGACGCGGACGGCATCTTCGCCGGCTTCCCCGGCGACCTCTTCGTCGTCCTGGTCGGCGTGACCTATCTGTTCGCGATCGCCCGCGCCAACGGCACCACCGACTGGTTGGTGCACGCGTCGATCCGCCTGGTGCGCGGGCGTATAGCCCTGATCCCCTGGGTGATGTTCGTGATCACGGGAGCGCTCACCGCGATCGGCGCGGTCAGTCCGGCCGCCGTGGCGATCGTCGCCCCGATCGCCCTGAGCTTCGCCGCGCGATACGGGATCAGCCCGCTCCTCATGGGCGCCATGGTGGTGCACGGGGCGCAGGGCGGTGGCTTCTCGCCCATCAGCATCTACGGGTCGATCGTCAACGGCATCATGGAGCGCGAGAACCTCCCGGGCAACGAGGTCGTGCTCTTCCTCGCCTCGCTCGTCGTCAATCTCATCATCGCCGGGATCGTCTTCGTCCTCTTCGGCGGGCTGAAACTGGGCGGGCGCGACACCGGCGAGTCGGCCGAGAACGAGGACGGTTCACGGCTCGATCCGGCCAAGATCGCCACGCTCGCCGCCCTGGTCGCCCTCGTCGTCGCCGTGCTGGCCTTCGATCTCGACGCCGGTCTGAGCGCCATCACCCTGGCCGTGCTCCTGAGCGCCTTCTGGCCCGACACCAGCCGCAAGGCCGTCGGCGAGATCGCCTGGCCGACCGTGCTGCTGATCTGCGGTGTGCTGACCTACGTCGGGGTGCTTGAGGAGATGGGCACCATCAAGTGGGCCGGTGAGGGCGTCTCCGACATCGGCGTCCCGCTCCTCGCCGCCCTACTGCTCTGCTACATCGGCGCGCTCGTCTCCGCGTTCGCCTCCTCCGTCGGGATCATGGGCGCGCTCATCCCGCTCGCCGTTCCGTTCCTGGCCCAGGGCGAGATCGGGGCGGTCGGCATGATCGCGGCGCTCGCCGTGTCCGCCACCGTCGTGGACGTCAGCCCCTTCTCGACCAACGGCGCGCTGGTGCTCGCCGCTGCCCCGGACGTCGACCGGGAGCGCTTCTTCCGGCAGCTCATGGTGTACGGCGGGATCGTGGTGGCCGTGGTGCCCGCCGCGGTGTGGCTCGTCTTCGTGGTGCCAGGATTCGGGTAGGACGAACCAGCACCAGACAGAACCGGCGCAAGACGTCGGCCCGTGACGACAACCAAGGAGATACGCAGCGTGAGCTCCCCCCATCCGCCCCTCTTCCCGGCCCTCGTCGCGGGCCCCGACCTCCCCGCCCTGCGCTTCGGCGCACGCTCGCTGACGTATGCCGAGCTCGCCGCCACGGCGGGTTCCCTGGCCGCCTCGATCTGCTCGGCGCGCCGGGCGGCGCTGTGGGCCACGCCGACACTGGAGACCGCCGTCGGTGTGGTGGCCGCGCTGTTCGCCGGGGTGCCGGTGGTGCCACTGAACCCGAAGATCGGGGAGCGCGAGCTGGGGCACATCGTGGCGGACAGCGCCCCGACGGTGGTGCTCGCGGCCCCCGGTGACGAACTCCCGCCGCCTCTGCGGTCGTTGGAGCGCGTGGACGTCACCCTCACCGGCACCGGTACCGTGACGCCCGCGGCGCCGCCCGTTGAGCCCGACCCCGAGTCCCCCGCCCTGATCGTCTACACCTCGGGCACCACGGGACCGCCCAAGGGCGCGGTACTCCCCCGCCGGGCCCTCTCCACCACCCTGGACGCCCTGGAGGACGCCTGGCAGTGGACGTCCGACGACGTGCTGGTGCACGGGCTTCCGCTGTTCCACGTGCACGGGCTGATCCTCGGCATCCTCGGGCCGCTGCGCCGGGGCGGTTCGGTGCGGCACCTGGGCCGGTTCTCCGTCGAGGGGGTGCGGCGCGAACTGGCGGACGGGGCCACGATGCTGTTCGGCGTGCCGACCATGTACCACCGCATCGCGGAGGCGCTGCCCACCGACCCGGGCCTCGCCAAGGCCCTGTCCGGCGCGCGCATCCTTGTCTCCGGGTCCGCCGCACTGCCCGTCCACGACCACGAGCGGATCGCGGCGGCCACCGGGCGCCGGGTGATCGAGCGGTACGGCATGACGGAGACCCTGATGAACACGAGCGTGCGGGCCGACGGCGAACCGCGCGCCGGGACCGTCGGGGTGCCGCTGGGCGGAGTGGAGCTGCGCCTCGTGGACGAGACAGGTGCCGAGACCGCCGACCCGCGCGAGGTCGGCGAGATCGAGGTGCGCGGCCCGAACCTGTTCACCGAGTACCTCAACCGGCCGGACGCCACCGCCGCCGCCTTCACCGCCGACGGGTGGTTCCGGACCGGCGACATGGCGGTGCGTGACGACGACGGTTATGTGCGCATCGTCGGCCGCAAGGCGACCGACCTCATCAAGAGCGGCGGTTACAAGATCGGCGCGGGCGAGATCGAGAACGCCCTCCTGGAGCACCCGGGGGTACGCGAGGCCGCCGTGACCGGGGAACCCGACGACGACCTGGGCGAGCGCATCGTCGCCTGGATCGTGTCGACCGACCCCGAACAGCCGCCTACAGCGGCCGACTTGGCGGACCACGTGGCCGCCCAGCTCGCCCCGCACAAGCGCCCCCGCACGGTGCGCTACCTGTCGGAGCTCCCCCGCAACGACATGGGCAAGATCATGAAGCGATCCCTCCATGCCTGAGCCGACACCCGACGGCCCGGCTCCCCACGTGACCGCCCGCTGGACCGCCCGTGAGGCCATCACCGCGGTGGCGGACGAGGAGAGCTTCCGCGAACTCCCCCCGTGCGTCGCCGACTTCGAGGAGGCCCGGCCGGACGGCCCGCTCGCTTGGGAGGGTTACGCCGAGTCCCTCGCCCGCGCCGGGCAGCGTACCGGCGAGCGGGAGTCGGTGGTCTGCGGCACCGCCACCGTGGGCGGCACCCCCGCGGTGTTCGTCTCCTTCGAGTTCGGTTTCCTGGGCGGCTCCCTCGGCGAGCGCACGGGTGACCGCTTGGAAGCCGCGCACCGCCATGCCCGGGACCACCGGTTGCCCGTCGTCTCGCTCATCGCGACGGGAGGCAGCCGCATGCAGGAGGGCATGCGCGCACTGGTCCAACTCCAGCGCGTGGCACGGCAGTCCGAGCTCACCGGGGCGGCGGGGCTGGCTCGGATCGCGGTCCTGCGCGACCCGACCACGGGCGGCGGCTGGGCCACCCTGGGGGCAGGCGCCGACCTGATCCTCGCCCTGCCCGGCAGCCAGGTCGGCTTCGCCGGGTCCCGGGTCCGCCCGGCGGACGCGGACCCGGCTGCCTACACCGCCGAGGCCCAGCTCGCGGCCGGGGCGATCGACGACGTCGTACGCCCCGATGAGTTGCGCGAGGCGCTGGCACTGCGTCTCGGGCTGCTGTCCGCTCCCGGCAGCGACGCCCGCCCTGCGGCCGACACGCTCGACGCCCCCGCGCCACCCGACGCGCTCGGCCGCCGCGACCTGCCCGCCACCGGATGGGAGGCCGTCAGCCGTGCCCGAGCCTCCGAACGGCCGCTCGCGGCAGCCTATTTGGACGCCTATTTCACGGAGCGGGTGCCGTTGCGCGGCGACCGGTGCGGGGGCACGGACCCGGGGATGCTCTGCGGGTTCGGGCGCCACGAAGGGTGGACCGTCGCCTTCGCGGCGCAGTGCGGGACGGCGACGGCGCCCGCCGGGTACCGCACCGCGGCGCGTCTCGTGCGGCTCGCGGGGCGGCTCGGGATTCCCGTCCTGACGCTCGTCGACACCCCGGGCGCCGCCAACGGGGCGGAGGCCGAGCGGGCGGGTGCGGGCGCGGCGATCGCCGATCTGTTCGCCGCCGTCGCCACCTCGCCCGTGCCGGTGACGTCGCTGATCATCGGCGAGGGCGGATCGGGCGGGGCACTCGCGCTCGCGTCACCGGACAACCTCTGGGCGACACCGGACAGTTACTTCTCGGTGATCGCCCCCGAACTGGCCGCCGCGATCCTCAAGCGAGGGCACGACGAGGTCCGGGCGACGGCGGAGCAGCTGCGGCTGCGTCCGCAGGACCTGGTCGAACTCGGTGTGGCGCGCGGCATCGTGACGGCACGTCATGACTGAACCTTGATGCACCCCCTTCCTTCCGGTCTCGCCTCCCCTCGTCACCGCGAGGGCCCGGCATCGCTCCCTCGCACGACCTCGGCGGCCATGCGCAGACAGATCTCGGGGAGTTCGGGGGCGGCCCGGATCCAGTCGTCGGTGTCGACACCGGCGACGACACCCGCCGTCCACAGGGTGGCCAGCAGACGGGTGGCCAGGTCGCGTTCCGCTCCCCTGACCCCGGGAGCCACCCGGCGGACGGCGACGGTCGCCCGCTCGATCAGGGACGGTTCGAGCAGCCAGCGGATGCCCGCCCCGGCCTCCACGAGGAAGCCGGAGTAGATCGCCATGAAGATCCGCGCGGTGTCGTTCTCCTCTTCGAGGCCGACCCGCGCCTGCTCGGTGAACTGGGATATCAGACCCAGGTGGTCGCCCAGATGACTGGTCGGGGTCCCGCGGCTGCGCCGGCGTTCGCCATTGGTCATGTCAGCACCATCCGTCCGCTCTCCGGGTCAGGAGGTCTTCCCGATCTCGGGGCGACCCCGGCCCTCACCAGAGGCTTCACCAGCGGCCAGCGCCTGATCCACGGTGTCGTGGACCGCCAGCACGCCGTTCAGGCCCACGACGCGCAGTACCGCGCGAGGCGCTCTGTGCGGGGTCACCAGCCGCGTCGGGACCCCGCGTTCGGCCGCCGTCCGCCGGAAGTCCTCCAGGACGGCCACCCCGGCCAAGGTCAGGGAGCGCGCGGCCGCCCAGTCCACGACCACCGCCGACACCCCGCCCCGCGACACGCGGTCGAGGCGGGTCCGGCACATCTCACGCAATTCCCACCGCAGCGGCTCGGCGTTGCCCACGCGCACATCCGGGGGCATCCTCACCACCAGGCAGCCCTGTCTGACGGAGGTCTGTAGTTTCACCCGGACCACCTCCCTACGGCCCGTCCCGGCCACGGGACACGGCTTCAAGCCATGGCGCCAGTATGCCCACCCGCATTCCGGACTTCAGTGGTTGCGACCGGATCCGTCACCGACGGGTTCTTACGGACCCGTGACGTGGGCCCGTCGTCGGCCGTCGTCCCTGCTCTGCGCGCCTAGCGTGGGCCGCATGCGCGTACTTGTCACCGGCGGCGCCGGGTTCATCGGATCGCATGTGGTCGAAGCCCTCACCGAACGCGGGCACGA
Organism: Streptomyces sp. NPDC055099; assembly: GCF_053607685.1. NCBI lineage: Bacteria > Bacillati > Actinomycetota > Actinomycetes > Kitasatosporales > Streptomycetaceae > Streptomyces > Streptomyces sp. NPDC055099. The sequence goes on from NZ_JBSGUA010000007.1 coordinate 81,585, forward strand.
CGTGGAGGTGTACGACGCCCTGCTGCCGTCCGCGCACGCCGACCCGCCGCGGGCGCCCGACGGGCAGCGGTGGACCGTGGCCGACGTCCGGGACCGGGACGCGGTACGGGAGGCGTTGCGCGGGATGGACGCGGTGTGTCATCAGGCGGCGATGGTGGGACTCGGCAAGGACTTCGCGGACGCGCCCGCGTACGTCGGCTGCAACGACCTGGGCACGGCCGTGCTGCTCGCCGCGATGGCCGAATCCGGCGTACGTGACCTGGTGCTCGCCGGGTCGATGGTGGTCTACGGGGAAGGGCGCTACGCGTGCACACGCCACGGGGTGGTGCGGCCGGGTCCGCGCGCGGCGGCGGATCTGGACGCCGGGCGCTTCGAGCCCCTCTGCCCGGACTGCGGGGCCGAGCTGCGGCCCGGCCTGGTGGGCGAGGACGCGCCCGCCGATCCGCGCAATGTGTACGCCTCCACCAAGCTGGCACAGGAGCATCTGGCCGCCGCGTGGGCGCGGGCGAGCGGTGGCCGCGCGGTGTCCTTGCGCTACCACAACGTGTACGGCCCCGGCATGCCCCGCGACACCCCGTACGCCGGTGTGGCCTCCTTCTTCCGTTCCTCGCTGGAGCGCGGCGAGGCGCCACAGGTCTTCGAAGACGGCCGTCAGCGGCGGGACTTCGTGCACGTACGGGATGTGGCGGCGGCCAATGCGCTGGCGCTGGAGGCGGTGTGCGAGCGGGAGGCGGGGGTGTTCACGGCGTACAACACCGGCAGCGGGGAGCCGCACACGGTCGGGGAGATGGCCCACGAACTGGCGCGGGCTTTCGGCGGCCCGGTTCCGGCGGTGACGGGCGAGTACCGGCTCGGGGACGTCCGCCACATCACGGCCGACTCGGGGCGGCTGCGGGCGGAGCTCGGCTGGCGGCCCGAGGTCGGCTTCACCGAGGGGATGACGTCCTTCGCCAAGGCGCCGCTGCGGGGGTAGGGCGGTGCCGCACGTCGGCGGGGCGCTGTGCCCGCGCCGGTCTGCCTCTCACGTCCCCGCCGCCGGCAGTGTCACCTCGAAGCGGCAGCCGCCCGCGACGTTGCGTACGGCCGCCCGGCCCTGGTGGGCCTCGACGATGCCGCGGACGATCGCCAGGCCGAGGCCCGCGCCCGCCGGGGGTGTGCGGGACTGGCTGCCGCGCCAGCCGGTGTCGAAGACGCGGGAGAGGTCCTCCTCGGGGATGCCGCCGCAGCCGTCGGTCACGGACAGGACCACGCCGTCCGGGGAGCGCTCCGCGGCCACCGCGACGGTCCCGTCGGCCGGGGTACGACGGATCGCGTTGATCAGGAGGTTGCCCAGGACGCGGCTCATCTCCTTGCTGTCGACCTCCACCGGAACGGCCTCGACGCTGTCGCCGACGAGCCGCACCCGGTGCTCGCGGGCCAGCGGGTCGGCGCCCGCGAGCGCGTCGCCCACAAGGTCGTAGACCGAGATGCGGGACGGAGAGAGAGCGAGTGCGCCCGCGTGGATGCGGGAGAGCTCGAAGAGGTCCCCGACCATGGAGTTGAGGCGCTCGACCTCGGTGCGGATCTGGCGCAGATAGCGGTCCGGTTCGGCGGCGACGCCGTCCTCGAGGGCCTCGGACATGGCACGCAGTCCGGCCAGCGGGGTGCGCAGGTCGTGCGAGATCCAGGCGACCAGTTCGCGCCGGGAACGCTCCAACGCGCGCTCGCGCTCGCGGGATTCGGCGAGTTTGGCGCTGGTCGACTCCAGTTCCCTTGTCAGTGCGGCCAGTTCGGCGCTGACGGGTTCCGGCGGGGCCGCGAAGCTGCCGCCGTCGCCGAAGGAACGGGCCGCCAGGGTCAGGGCCTTGCTGCGGGCGACGACCCAGCGGCCCAGCAGCAGCGCGGTGGCGAGGGAGACCACGGCGGCCATCGCGACGACGATGGTGACCACCTTCAGGTCGTGCGGCGACAGGAACATCTCCCAGGCCACCGCGAGCGTCCCGGCCAGCATCGCGAGCACGGCGACGGCCGCCACGACGGTCGTCGCCACCACGAGGGATCGGTGCCGCAGCAGGCGCAGCGTCAGGGCGCCCAGAAGTCCGGCGCTCGCGGCGCCCAGGAAGGCGAAGAGGGCGATGAGGAGGATGTCCTGCATGCGGGTCAGCCTTCGGCTCGGGGCGGGACGTGGTCCCGGCGGTCGTGGTCGTGGCCGTCACCGTGCGGAGTCCCGACGTCAGGGACGTCGAGACGGTACCCCAGGCCCCACACCGTCTGGATCAGCCGCGGCCTGGCCGGGTCGTCCTCGACCTTGCCCCGCAGCCTGCGTACGTGGACCGTGACCGTGGACAGGTCGCCGAACTCCCAGCCCCACACTTCCCGCATCAGCTCTTCGCGACTGAACGCCTGCCCGGGGTGGCGCAGCAGGAAGGCGAGGAGGTCGAACTCCCGCAGAGTGAGGGCTAGCTCGACGCCACCTTTGGTGGCGCGGCGGGCCGCCGGGTCCAGCCGGAGGCCCGCCGCGCCCAGCGTGGCGACACCCTCGGGAGCACGCAGGGCGGCGCGGCTGCGCCGCAGGACCGACTCCACCCGCAGGACCAGTTCGCGTGGGCTGAACGGCTTGGTGACGTAGTCGTCGGCCCCCACCTCCAGGCCCAGAATCCTGTCGTCCTCGTCGCCCCGGGCGGTGAGCATGATGACCGGCACCGGTCCCTTGCCGCGCAGGCGGCGGCACACCTCCAGACCGTCCATGCCGGGCAGCATCAGATCGAGGACGACCAGGTCGGGCCTGAGGACCCCGGCGCGTTCCAGCGCGCCGGGGCCGTCCTCGGCGCGGTCGACCTGGAAGCCACCGCGCTCCAGGTAGCCCGCGACGACCTCGGCGACGGTCGGGTCGTCGTCCACGACGAGCACCCGAAGCGGGCCGGGAGCGGCGGCTTCGTCGGCCCCGGTGCTCCCGGCGCTCCCAACGTTCCCGGCCTGCGGGTGGTCCTGCGGTCGTGGTGGTGGCTGCATGCCGCAAGCCTCGCACCTGCGGGGCCTGGACCGGCCGGTCAGAGGTGCTCCCGGTTGCCGACGTCCCCGTTTCGTAAGAACCTCAAGTCCCATTTGTACGGTTCGGATTCATAGGGTGAGTCACATGACCCCCTCCCCCTCCGCGGAACCCGATGGCCCTGACGTACCCGGCCCACCTGACCCGCCCGGCCCTCGCTCCCCCCGGGTGGACGTCATCCTGCCCTGTCTCGACGAGGCCGCGGCGCTGCCCTGGGTCCTGGAGCGCGTGCCCGCGGGCTGGCGGGCCGTCGTCGTCGACAACGGCTCCACCGACGGTTCGCCGGACATCGCCCGCGCCCTGGGCGCCACGGTCGTGCGGGAGCCGCAGCGTGGCTTCGGTGCCGCCTGCCACGCGGGCCTCATGGCGTCCGACGCGGACGTGGTGTGTTTCTGCGACTGCGACGCCTCCCTTGATCCGGGACTGCTGCGGCCCTTCGTACGCGGGGTGACGGACGGGACGGCCGACCTGATCGTCGGACGGCGGCGCCCCCAGGGCCGCGGCGCCTGGCCGCCGCACGCGCGCGCCGGGAACCTCGCGCTCGCCCGGATGCTGCGGCGGCGTACCGGCGTACGGCTGCACGACCTGGGCCCGATGCGGGCGGCGCGGCGCGACGATCTGCTGGGGCTCGATCTGACCGACCGCCGCAGCGGATACCCGCTGGAGATGGTCGTGCGCGCGGCCGACGCCGACTGGCGGATCGAGGAACGGGACGTCCCGTACCTGCCGCGCGAGGGCAAGTCGAAGGTCACCGGGACATGGCGCGGGACGTGGCACGCGGTACGCGACATGCGCTCGGTACTGGCACAACCCCCACGACCGGCCCCCGCCCCCGCCGCGAGCGGCCGGCACACGCCGGGCGGCGCCACATGACCACGCACGGTACGCCCCTCCGCGACACCGCCACGGAACAACCGCTGGCGCCCGCAAAAGCCCGCCTCACTCCACCCCACACCCCGGAAAGGCACGCTGCCCTGCCGCCTGAAACCCGGGCCACGCGCACCGAACCACCGCACGCCCTCACCCCCGCACTCCACACCCCAGGTGGTGCTGCATGACCACCCACCGCACGACCCTCCTCGTCATCGCCAAGGAACCACTCCCCGGACGCGTGAAAACCCGGCTCACTCCGCCCTACACCCCCGATGAGGCCGCCGAGCTGGCCGCGGCCTCGCTTGCCGACACGCTTGACGTCGTGCTCGCGGTGCCCGCACGCCGGCGTGTCCTGGTGCTTGCCGGAGAACCGGGGCCCTGGGTTCCTGCCGGGATCGAGGTGGTCCCGCAGTGCGCGGGGCGCCTGGACGAACGGCTCGCCGCGGCCTTCGCGGGGTGCGCCGGGCCCGCCCTCCTGGTCGGCATGGACACCCCCCAGGTCACGCCGGGCCTGCTCACCCCCGCCCTAGGCCCCGACGCCTGGCGTGACTGCGACGCCTGGTTCGGCCCCGCCGTCGACGGTGGGTTCTGGGCCCTCGGCCTGGCCGAGCCCGACCCCCGGCTGCTGCGCGGCGTCCCCATGTCACGGCCCGACACCGGCGCCCTGCAACGGACCCGGCTCACCACCGCCGGCCTGCGGGTGCGCGACCTGCCCACGCTGCGCGACGTCGACACGGCCGACGACGCCGGCAAGGTCGCCGCGACCGCACCGAGCAGCCGCTTCGCCGCCACGCTCACCCGCCTGACCACGACAGCCGGACACACGAGCCCCGGCGGCAGCCGATGAGCACAGCACCGCCGGTCACCGGCCTCCGCGACACGACAACCGCACCCGCGACCCCACCCACGCCCTGGCGTGCCGATCCGTACACCAACGCCCTGCGCAACGGACACGGCCCCCTGTTCCTGCGTCGCAGCGACGGGTGGCTGTTGCCCCTCGACGTCGAACGCTGGTGCGCAGGTGCCGATGCCGCGGACCTCTCCGCGTTGCGCCGCTGCGAGGGCAGTGTCCTTGACATCGGCTGCGGCCCCGGCCGCCTGGTGGCCGGGGCCGCGGCCCTGGGTCACCGCGTCCTGGGCGTCGACGTCAGCCAGGCAGCCGTCGACCACACGCTCCGGCTCGGCGGCACCGCACTGCTCCGCTCCGTCTTCGACACGCTCCCCGGCGAAGGACGCTGGGGTACCGCCCTGCTCATGGACGGCAATCTGGGGATCGGCGGAGATCCCGACGCGCTGCTCGCGCGCGTGGCCCAACTCCTGGCACCCGGCGGTCTGTTGATTGCCGAGACCGCACCGGTGGACGTCGACGAACGGGTCGAGGTGCACGTCGACGACGGGCACGGTGCCCCGGGCGAGTCCTTCCCCTGGGCCCGTCTCGGCACCCCCGCCCTGCTGCGCCACGCCCGTCCGCCCGGCTGGAGCCCGGCCGCTCAGTGGGACACCGAGGGCCGTTCCTTCCTGGCGCTGCGCCGCGCTCGCCGCACCTGAAGCGCCCGGCACAGAGCGGAGCCCGCGAACAGCGCGGCCGTGACGATCAGCCACCGCGTCAGGAAGACATCGGCGGGGAGCCCGGTGGTGGACTCATAGCGCCCCACCTGCCCGGCGACGAGCGGGAACCACACCAGCAGAAGCAGCCCGGACAGGAACGCCGGAACGCGTACGAAGTTGACCCACCCCCTGCTCTCGCGCCGCCCCGCGGCGGCCCGCAGGGCCCGGTCGGCGAGCGCGTACGCGGGCACGAACAGCAGATCGTGCACCAGCGCCGCACCGACGAACCAGGCGGAGATCAGCAGCCAGTCGCCGTCCAGGAGGCGCACCCCCGCATACCCCGCGAGCGCGAACGAGGCCAGCAGCACGAGGAGTTGCAGCGGGCCCTCCCCGTACCACCGCCGGAGTCGACGCACGAGACCGGCCATCACAGCTCCCCGAACGTCAGACGGGACACCCACTTGGTGTTGAGCACGCCGGGCGCGGCCGGAACGATGATCCGCGCCGGATAGCCGTGATCCGGCGACAGATCCTCGCCGTTCACCCGCAGCGCGAGGAGGGAGCGCGGGTCGCGGACCTGGTTGTCGCGCAACGCGGCCTTGCGGAAGGCCCCGTGCCGTTGCAGGGACTCCACGAAGACACCTGGAGGGTCCTCCTCGTACCCGGCGAGAGCCGCGAGGTCACGCAGCCGTACCCCACGCCACCACTGGTCCGACGTCGACCAGCCCTCCACGCAGGCGATGGGCAACGCGGCACTGTGCAGCGGGAGTTGGAGCAGGTCGCCGCGCGAGAGTCGTACCTCTCCCCGGGGGCCGCCGACGGACAGCCGCCACCCCTCACCCCTGTCCCGCTGACCTACCCCCACCTTCGCGGCCGTCTTGTTGATCTGGAAGCCGTTCGGCCCGCTCCCCGGATCGCCGCCACCGTGCGGGGCGAACAGGGCGGTGCGGCGCAGGGGCCCGTCCACGTTCTGCCCCGCCGTCGTCACGAACAGCAGGGCGGAACCCGCGCCGACCATGCCGAGCGCTCCCCGCCGCGTCACGGTGGGCTCGGCGGGCGCGGGCGCGACCAGGCCCTCCGCACCGGCGGGCTCTGCACGCGGATCACGAGGATCACGCGGATCACGCGGATCACGCACTTGCTCGCGCCATCCCCGCTCCCGCAGCACCCGTACTACCTGGGGCAGGCGCAGCGCGACATGGGCCACGAACGCGCCGAAGAACACCCAGGCGCCGTAGAAGTGCAGCGGATAGAACGAGCCGGGAAAGAGGTACTCCAACTGGACGTTGAGGACCCCGGTGACGAACTCGAAGAGCGCGCCTCCGACCAGCAGGAGCAGCGACACCCGCTCAAGGGCGTGTCCCACCGACCGGGCGGGAGGCAGCGCGAAGAGCTTCGGGATGACCGACCACAGCTTCGCGAGCAGCACCGGGATCAGCGTGACGCCGACCGTCACGTGCAGGCCCTGGGTGAGGCGGTAGAGCCAGTGCGGGTCGGTCGGCCAGTCGAAGAGGTAGAAGCCGAGAAGGCCCTTGTCGGGTGTCTTGTCGTTGACGGGTGACAGGTTCGGGTTGTAAGCCGCGTACGACAGCAGGCCGGTCACGAACAGGACCGTGATGCCGACGAGCAGGACGACGCCGAGCACCGAGGTGAGCCAGGGCCCGCGCAGCGGACTGCGCCAGAAACCGGGGTCGGCGGGAGAGGGGACGCGTGACGCTGGGGGCATGGAGCCACGGAGCATGGAGCGACGAGGCGTGGAGCGACGGGGCGTGGAGCGACGGGGCATGGAGCGACGGGGCATGGAGCGACGGGGCATGGAGCGACGGGGCATGGAGCGACCGTAAGCCGGACCATGTGCCCGAACGGGCCCGCGACTCATGACGAAACGCTGACGTCGTGCCGCGGGGCCCGTTCACTCCCGCCACCTGCGCCTACGGTGCAGACGTGAGCACCACGGAACGCACCGGCCGCCGCCGTGACCTGGCCGCTGCCGGCATCGCGGCGCTGCTCGTCGCCGCGGCCGTCGTCGTCGGCACGTCGATCGAGCACGCGGACGGCACACTGCACCTCAACTGGCCTCCCCTGTATGCCCGTTGGGATCCGCACATTGGACCCGGCACACCCGCCGCGCTCGCGGTCGCCGTCGCGGTGACCGCGTACGCCCCCGTCCTCGCCGCCCGGCTCTCCTGGCGGGCACTGCTCCTGTCCGCATGGACCGCTTCGATGGCCTGGATCTGGTCGCTCGCGCTGATCGACGGCTGGCACCGGGGCGTGGCAAGGCGGCTCACCACCAAGTACGAATACCTCCAGGTCATCGACCGCTTCGAGGACATTCCCGCGACGCTGCGGGACTTCACCCGGCACATCCTGATCGACTCCCCCGGTCACTGGCCCGCCCACACCGCGGGCCATCCGCCCGGCGCCACCCTCACCTTCGTCCTCCTCGACCGCGTCGGCCTGGGGGGCGGCGCCTGGGCCGGAGCCTTCTGCATCACGGTGGGCAGCACCGCCGTGGCGGCCGTCCTGATCACCGTGCGCGCGCTGGCCGACGAGGCGGCGGCCCGCCGTGCGGCGCCGTTCCTCGTCCTGGCCCCGGCCGCGATCTGGGTCGGCGCCTCGGCGGACGGCTACTTCGCCGCCGTCACCGCCTGGATGATCGCCCTGCTCGCGCTGGCGGCGACGCGCGAAGCCCGCTCCCCCGTCGTCGCGGCACTGGGCTCCGGCCTCCTGTTCGGCCTCGTCTGCTACCTCTCGTACGGTCTGACGCTCTTCGCGCTCGTCGCCGCGGCCGCCCTGCTGATCACCCGCACCGCGCGCCCTCTGCCGTTCTTCCTGGCGGGGGCGGCGGTGGCCCCGCTCGTCTTCACGCTTGCGGGCTTCGACTGGTGGGAGGCGTACCGCCTGCTCGTCGAGCGCTATCACCAGGGGGCGGGCGGCATCAGGCCGTACGCCTACTTCGTCTGGGCCAACCTGGCCTGCACGGTGCTCGTGGTCGGCCTCGCCACGGTCGCGGGCCTGCGCAGGACGGTGAGGGCGGCGCCCGGCGCGGTCAGCCGCCTGTGGAGCGGGCGCACCACACCCGCCGACCGGCTGACCGCCCTCGTCCTCGCCGCCCTGCTGGCGCTGCTTGCCGCCGACCTGTCGGGCATGAGCAAGGCGGAGACGGAACGCATCTGGCTGCCGTTCGCCACCTTCCTGCTCGCGGCGACCGCGTTCCTGCCGATGGCCGGTCGGCGCCACTGGCTCGCCGCGCAGGCCCTACTGGCGCTCCTGGTGAATCATCTGCTGTTCACGGGCTGGTGAGAGCGCGGCGCCCGCCGGCTTCGCCGCCGTCCCGCCGTTTCCTAAGGTGCGGGTATGCACAGAACAACCTCCCGCCCCGCCGCTCCACGGCCCCGCGGCAGCCGCCTCCCGGTATGCGCCTCGAAGGGAGGCGCCGCGTGACCCTCAACCAGTTGCGGGCGTTCGTCGAGGCCGAACGGCTCGGCTCCTTCACCGCCGCCGCGCAGGCCATGGACATCGCCCAGGCCTCCGCCTCCGAGCTGGTCCGGCGCCTCGAGGCGGAGCTGGACGCGGAGCTGTTCCTGCGCGGCAGCCGCACCCTGACCCTGACGGCCGCCGGCCGCGAGCTCCTGCCGTACGCCCAGGAGTCGCTCGCCGCGGCGGACAGCGGGACCCGGGCCGTGCACTCCCTGGGGTCGCTCGGCGGCGGCACCGCCACCTTCGGGGTGCTGCGCAACGCCGACTACTACCTGCTCTCCAACCTCGTGCAGATGTTCCACGCCCGGTACCCGGCGGTCCGCGTGCGGCTCGTGGGCCAGAACTCCGCCGAGACCGCGTCGGCCGTCGCGGAGGGGCGGATCGAGGCGGGTCTCGTCATCCTGCCCATCGACGACGAGGGGCTCGCCATCACTCCCCTCATGCGGGACGAGGTGCGTTACGTCAGCGCGAGCGCCGAACGCACCAGCGCGCCCGTGACCATCGAGGCGTTCTGCCGGGCGCCGCTCGTGCTCTACGACGCGCACTACGGCTGGAAGGACCCGACGCGGCGTCAGCTCGCCGAACGCGCCCAGCTCGCCGGGGCCCGTATCGACCCGTTGATCGAGCTCGAACACGTGGAAGCGGCACTGAAGTTGGCGGCGACCGGCGTCGGCGACACGATCGCGAGCCGGGCGGTGATCGACAGCCCCAGGTTTCCCGCCGGACTGCACACCGCACCCTTCGCCGAACCCCTCTACGACACCATCGCGCTCGTCAGGCGGCGCGGTCGCCCCCTGTCCCGCGCCACCCGGGAGCTCGCCCGCCTCGCCGAGGACACCATCCGCGAGATCGGGAACGGGCTGCTGTCCTGACCCGCGTCCTGATCTGGGGGAACGCAGTCATTCGACGGAAAACACACCCACAGGGAAACCCTGTGGGAAGCGCAGGAATCGCCCCTCTAGTCCTGTGGCCCAGGCACATCTACGGTCCCGGATATGCAGATCACGCACGACGAACAGAAGACCCTCGCTCCCTTCCAGTGGCTCAAGAAGCCGGAGGTCGACGGTCCCCCCGCCCAGCGCGACCCCAAGGTGGTCGAGCGCGTCTCCCAGATGCTGAAGGAGATCGAGAGCAAGGGCATGGACGCGGTCCGTGCCTACGGACAGGAACTCGACGGCTGGTCCGGCGACCTGGAGATCGGCGCCACCGAGCTCAAGAAGTCGGGTGACGCGCTGCCCGCCGACGTCCGTACCGCCCTGGAGATGGGCTACGAGCGCACCCACCGCTTCGCTTCCGCGCAGCGCGAGCACCTGACCGACTTCGAGGTCGAGATCGCCCCCGGCGTGGCGGGCGGCCAGCGCTACGTCCCGGTGTCCCGGGTCGGCGCCTACCTCCCGGCGGGTCGGTTCCCGCTCCTCGCCAGCGCCTTCATGACCGTGGGCGTCGCCAAGACGGCCGGTGTTCCCACCGTGGTGGCGTGCACCCCGCCGTCGGGTGAGCACGGTGCCCACCCGGCGGTGCTCTACGGCGCCTACCTGTCCAAGGCCGACCGCGTCTTCGCGGTGGGCGGCGTGCAGGCTCTCGGCGCGATGGCCTTCGGTCTGCTCGGCGAGGCCCCCGTCGACATGCTGGTCGGCGCCGGGAACGCCTTCGTCACGGAGGCCAAGCGGCAGCTCTTCGGGCAGGTCGGCATCGACCTCCTCGCGGGCCCCTCCGAGGTGGCCGTCCTCGCCGACGACACCGCCGACCCGGTCTGGGTCGCCGCGGACCTGCTCGGCCAGGCCGAGCACGGCCCGAACTCCCCGGCCGCCCTGATCACCACATCGGAGAAGCTGGGCCGGGCGGTCGTCGCCGAGATGGACCGCCAGCTGGAGACCCTCGCCACCCGTGACATCGCCGGACCCGCGTGGCGGGACTTCGGCTCCGTGATCGTCGTGCGCGACCGGGACCAGGCCGTCGCCGTGTCGGACATCCTCGGCCCGGAGCACCTGGAGATCCAGACGGAGGACGACGACTTCTACCTGCAGAACCTCACCAACTACGGCTCGGTGTTCCTGGGTCCCTGGTCCACCGTCGCCTACTCCGACAAGGGCATCGCGGGCACGAACCACGTGCTGCCCACCGGCAAGACCTCCCGCTACAACGCGGGCCTCTCGGTCTCCCGCTTCCTCAAGCCCCTCACGTACCAGCGGGCCGTCAAGGAGGGCACCGCTTCCCTGGCACCCGCCGTCGAACGCATCTCCGCCTTCGAGGGCCTCGCCGCCCACGGCGCCACCGCCACGATCCGCATCGACCGGATCGGCCGCACCTCCGGCGCCTTCGACGCCGTCCCCGAAGCGCTGCGCGAGCAGCTCTGATCCCGTCCCGCGCCTCGCCCCCGTGCCCCCTGCGGCCGGGGGCGAGGGGGTCCGGCGCCCGGAGCGTCACGTTCCGGCGCCGTCCGGTCCCCGGGCCGCCGCCGGCGTCACCTGCCCGGGACGAGTGAGTACCGTCCCGTACCAAGGGCACCCGCGCTCCCACTCCCCGAGGATCTCCCCATGCACCACCCCTCCCCAGACCCAGCCCCCACGGCCGCGGGCCCCGCCCTGCAACAGGGGCTCAAGGGCCGCCAGATCACCATGATCTCCATCGGCGGCGTGATCGGGGCCGGGCTCTTCGTCGGCTCGTCGACCGCCGTCGCGGCCGCCGGGCCCGCCGTACTGATCTCGTTCCTGCTGGCCGCCGCCCTGGTGGTGCTCGTCATGCAGATGCTCGGGGAGATGGCTGTCGCCAACCCCGACACCGGTTCGTTCTCCACGTACGCGGACCGCGCGCTCGGCCGCTGGGCCGGCTTCTCCATCGGGTGGCTCTACTGGTGGTTCTACATCCTCGTCATTCCCATCGAGGCCATCGCCGCAGGCGAGGTCATCGCGGGTCTCACCGCCGTCCCGAGCTGGATTCCGGCGCTCGCCATGATCGCCCTGCTCGCGGGCAGCAACCTCCTCGCGGTCCGCAACTACGGCGAGTTCGAGTACTGGTTCGCGCTGTTGAAGGTCATCGCGATCGTCGCCTTCCTCGTGCTCGGCGCGCTCGCGATCTTCGGGGTCCTGCCCGGGTCGGACGCCCACGGCGTCTCGCACCTGTGGAGCGACGGAGGGTTCGCGCCCAAGGGCGGGGTGGCCGTGCTCGCCGGACTGCTCACGGCGATGTTCAGTTTCCAGGGCAGCGAGATCGTCACGATCGCCGCCGCCGAGTCCGAGGAACCGAAGAAGAACATCAAGAAGGCCGTCCGTGCCGTCGTGTGGCGCCTGGGACTCTTCTACGTCGGCTCGATCTTCGTCGTGGTGAGCCTGGTGCCGTGGAACTCCGACGCCCTCGCCGACGGCTCCTACCAAGCGGTCCTCGACGTGATGAACATTCCGGGCGCCGGACGGATCATGGACGTGGTCCTCGTCGTGGCCGTGAGCAGCTGCCTCAACTCGGCCATCTACACCGCGTCGCGCATGGCCTTCTCGCTGGCCCGCCGCCAGGACGCCCCCGCCGCGCTCGCCGCGACATCGGCGGCCGGTGTGCCCCGTAACGCGGTGCTCGCCTCGACCGTCATCGGCGTCGCCGCGGTGATCGCCAACTACCTGCTGCCGAGCGTCTTCACGTACCTCATCGCGTCCAGCGGTGCGATCGCCCTGATGATGTACATGGTCATCGCCATCACCCAGTACGCCACCCGGCGCAAGGAACCGCAGCCGACCGAGGTGCGGATGTGGGCGTTCCCCTATCTGACGCTTGCCACGATCGCCTTCATCGCCGGTGTCCTCGTCCTGATGGCGGCCCTGCCCGGCCACCGCCTCGAACTGTGGCTCTCGCTCGCCCTGGCCGCCGTCCTGGTCACCGTGGGAGTCCTGCGGCAGCGGCGGCACGGCGACCGGCCCAGCGGTGAGGCCGGCGATACCGGTGACCCCGGTGACCCCGGTGTCAGTACCGGCGCCATGACCGGTCAGCGGTAACAGGTCAGGGGAGCCTGGCGTGCGTCGCCCGGGGCACGAACTCGGTCGGCAGGACGAGGCGTTCACCCTTGGGGTCGGCGTCACCGTCGATGCGCCGCACCAGCAGACGGGCCGCCTGACGCGACAGTTCCCGCAGGTCGTGCCGGACCGTGGTCAGCCGGAACACCTCCCAGGCCGCCATGGGAAGGTCGTCGAAACCGATCACGGTCAGGTCGTCGGGAACCCGCAGCCCGGCCGCGAGCGCCGCGTTCAGGACGCCGATGGCGACCACGTCGTTGCCGCAGAAGACCGCGGTGGGCCTCTGTGCCGCGTCGAGCAGCCGCGGCAGCGCCTGATATCCCGTCTCGTACTCGAAGGCGCCGCGCGGGGGATCACACCGTTCGTCGCCGCCCTGCTCGTGACCAGCTTCGACACGATCTACGCCGTGTGGGTCTACCTCGCGGCCGCCGCGGTCCTGGCCCTCGTGGTCGTCAGCGCGTTCATGACGGAGACGTACCGGAGCCACCTCGGCGCGGACAAGTTCACCGCCTGAGCACGACTGCATACGCATACACGAATCACCTACGCGCACCTGCGCGTCCAATTCTGAGACATCGAGAAAGGCACCCACCATGTCGCTTGACCCCGTCGCCTACCTCCCCTACAAGGACCCCGACGACTTCATCCGCGAGGTCACCGACCGCATCTGGGTCGACCGGGACATCGCCTACATCGTCGACAACTACGAGCCGGACTCGATCGTCCACACGAGCCTGGGCACCGTGGTCGGCCGCGACGGCGTCATCGAGGGCACCACGATGCGCATGGGCAGCACGCCCGGACACATCGGCCAGGCCGAGGACGTGGTGTGGGAGGCGCGCGGGAACGACGCCTTCCTCAGCTCGCACCTCGTCTTCTCCAACGACGAGCACCTGGTCGACGGCCGGAACATCCGCATCCGCAAGCGCACGGTCGCCAACTGCCTCTACCGCCGCGGCCGGATGGTCGAGGAATGGGTGGTCCGCGATGAACTGGCCACCTGTCTGCAGAGCGGCATCGACCCCGACGAGGCGGCCCGCGCCCTGCGGTTCCAGGGATACAGCGGATCGATGACCGAGGAGCCGCCGAAGGACGTGCTGCTCGCCGGAGTCAGCGGACCGCGGCCCGACGAGTTCCGGCCCGAGTGCGAGATGGTCCTGGAGTTCATCGACGAGGTGTGGTCCCAGCGCCGGTTGCACAAGGTCAACGACTTCATGACGCGTGACCTCTTCCTGCACACGATCGGCGACCGGACGGTCATCCGCCCCGAGCGCTACCAGAGCGACCTGATGGCCATGGTGGCCGCCTTCCCCGACGCCCGGTTCGAGGTACGGGACGTACAGACCAACTACGCGCCGCGGTACGCGGGCCTGCGGGTGGCCGTCACCTGGACCATGCACGGCACCTACCGGGGCACGCCGGACTTCGGCCGGCTGACCGACAAGCCGGTGACCGTGCTCGGCGTCTCCCAGTTCCTGATCCAGGACGGCCGGATCGTACGGGAGTTCCGTGTGTACGACGAGATCTCGTTGCGGGCGCAGATCAACAGCACGCGGGGCGACGGCCCGGAGGTGGAGGCCAACATCTACTGATGGCCGGCATCCGCTGAAGGACCCATGGGACGTGGAGGGGCTCCGGTGCGTCCGGGGCCCCTCCCCTCGTTCAGCGGGACGCACCCACGGGTTGCGGCACGGTGGGTTCGGGCTCACGCAGGGTGCGGAACAGCAGCCAGCTCAGCACGGGCATGAGGACCAGGGGCGCCAGGGCGGTCCGCAGGGATGTCGCGTCGGCGAGACCGCCGATCAAGGGGCTCGCCAGACCACCGATGCTGACGGTCAGACCGAGGGTGATCCCGCTCGCGGTGCCGACGCGGGAGGGCAGGTAGTCCTGCCCGAGCGTGACCTGCAGCGAGAACGGGACGTACAGGCCCGCCGAGGTCAGCGCCACGCACGGATAGAGCGCAGGACCGGGCAGGAACACCACACCCGCGACACATCCTGCCGTGAGCAGGTACGCCCAGCGCGCGACGGCGACCCGGCCCCAGCGCTCGGCCAGCGCGCCGCCGAGCACGGAGCCCACCGCGCCCCCGAGGTAGAGCACGAACAGCGCCGCCGTGCCCGCGGCCGTGCTGCCGCCCATACGTTCCTTGGCGAGCAGGGAGATGAACGTGCTCAGGCCGATGAAGACGATCGACCGGCACACCACGGCCAGCGACAGCTTCACGAACGACGCCTTGTCGTCCTTCGCCGCCACTGCCACCGTGTCGGCGCCGTCCCCGGCGGCCTGACGCTGCCGCTCCAGCGCACGCAGCACGGGCAGGCACAGCACGGCGCCGACGAGCGCCGGCAGGACGAGCAGCGGAGTCAGTCGCAGGCCTCCCGCGGCGACGACAGCGGTGACCAGAAGCGGGGCGACCGCGAAGCCGAGGTTCCCGCCGAGCGAGAACCACCCCATGCCCCGGTGACTGCCCTGGCTCGCGAGCCGGGCGACCCGCGCGGACTCGGGGTGATAGGCGGCCACGCCCACCCCGGACACGGCCACGCACACGAGGGTCAGCCCGTACGAGCCGCTCACCCCGCTCAAGGCGATGCCCAGACCGCCGAGGAGCGTGCTGGCCGGGAGCAGCCACGGCATCGCCCGGCGGTCGGTGAGGATGCCGAACAGCGGTTGCGCCACCGACGACAGCAGCGAGGCGGCGAGCACGATGCCGGAGACGGCGGCGTAGCTGTAGGCGCGCTCAGCGACGAAGAACGGCACCAGGGAGGCCACGGCGCCCTGGTACAGGTCGACGCAGGCGTGCCCGGCGGACAGGAGACTGATGGACGTATTCCTTCGCACCCCGTCATCGTCGACGCCGGGGACCGTGTCGCACTTCCGAGAATCTGCCATAAGATGCCGATGATCCGCCATGCTCCGGGCCTGGAACCGTTCCATGCGCCGGGCCTGAAACCGTTCTTAGAAACTTCTTAGGCCCACCCCTGACGCTCTCCCCCGTGAACTACGCGATGAACAACAGCAGTCAGCCCCAGGGAGCCCGGCACAGTGACGTCGCGGGTGCGCGGCGTCGGCGACTTGTCCGTACGTACGGCATCGCCGTGGCCGTGGCGCTGACCGCCGGTACGGCGTCGGCGGGTTACCTGGCCATGGCCGAGCCGCCGTCCGGGGGCGGCAGGCCGACGGCGTCGCCTCAAGTGCACGGCGCCACAGTGGACTTCGCCGTGCGGGGTGGCACCGCGCGCGTGGACACCGGGTCGCTGCGCGTCACGGGTCGGACCGGCGACGGGGCCTCGCTCCCGGTGTCGGGCGCGGCGGGACAGCGGCTCGGCAAGCCGGGCAAGGTGACCGTGGACGGCGGCACGGCCCGCTGGTCGTACCCCGCCAAGAAGGTCACCGTCACGGCGAAGAGCGAGCGCGGCCGCCTGCGCATGACGGTCCACTCCGCGGCCGACCAGAACCTGTCGTGGCCCAGCACGAGGCCCGGCGCCGGCGCGGCCCTGCAGATCCCCCGCGGCGAGGGCCTGCGCGTCCCGGTGGGTGACACCTTCTGGAACTCCGGCGAGGCCGGTCTCAAGGACTCGGAGGCCGACCTCTCGGGCGGCCTCACCCTTCCGGCCTGGGGCTACACCCAGGGCAAGCACGGTGTCGGCTACATCGTGCCGGAGGAGGTCGGCACGTCACTCGCCTTCGCGTCGGAGGACGGCCGGATCGGCTCCACCGCGCGGCACGAGTTCTCGCGGCGCGAGCGGACCCGCGACTACACGGTGCACTTCTCCCTCACCGACGCGTCCCCGGTCTCCTCGGCCTCCGACTACCGCGCCTACCTGGACGAGCACGGCGGGCTGCGCTCGCTGAAGCAGAAGATCCGCGAAAACCCGGAAGTGAAGCGCCTGTTGGGGGCCGTGCACGCCTACGCCTGGGGCAGCGCACGCACCGCCAAGGGCGTGGACGAACTGCGTGAGCTCGGTGTCTCGCGGCTCTGGCTCGGTTACGACGCGGACGACCGGCCGATGGACGCGCAGGCCGTGCGGGCGGCGAAACGAAACGGTTATCTGGTCGGCCCCTACGACTCCTACGCCAACGGCCAGCCTGCCGGAACCGCCGACAACCCGTCGTCGAAATGGCCCGGCCCGGTCTACCCGGATTTCTGCGTGCGGGACTGGAAGGGCAAGGTCAAGGAAGGCTTCGGAGGCCGGGGTTGCTATGTCAGCACCCAGGCCTTCAAGCAGGCCGAGCCCACCAAGCACTACCTGGCCGACCGGGCGAAGAAGATCACGGCCAATGGCGCCAACAGCTATTTCCTGGACGTCGACGCGGCGGGTGAGCTGTTCACCGACAGCAGCGAGAGCCACCGCATGAACAAGAAGCAGGACCGCGCCAATCGCCTGGAGCGCATGCGGAAACTGGCCTCCGACGACAAGTTCGTCCTCGGCTCCGAATCGGCGGGCGCCTGGGCCGCCCCCGTGCTCGCCTTCAACCACGGCGGCCAGACACCGGTCGCCGACGGTCTGTGGAAACTGGAGAGGGACAAGGAGAAGTGGGGCGGCTACGCACCGCAGGGCGCGCCCGCGTTGTTCTTCAAGGAGGCCGAACTCCCGCCCGCTCTGGCGAAGTCGATGTACGACCCGCGCTATCGCGTTCCCCTGTACGAGACCGCGCTGCACGATTCCGTCATCAACACCGACCGCTGGGAGATGCCGTACAACAAACTCCCGGAACAGAAGACGGACCGAGCGCTGATGTCCGCTCTCTACAACACCCCGCTCAACTTCACGCTCGGGGACAAGAACTTGAGGTCCACGGGCAGGGAAATGGCCGCGCTGCAACGCTATTTCGCACCTTTGCACCAGGCCGCGGGCACCGAGCGGATGACCGACTACCGGCGGCTCACCGCTGACGGGACGGTGCAGCGCTCGGAGTTCGGCGACGGGAAGCTGACGGTGACGGCCAACTTCGGCAAGAAGGCGTACGGCTCGCTGCCGGGCGGCTGCGCGCAGGCCAGGATCGAAGGCGACCCGAAGCCCCACCGTCTCTGCCCCGCACGGCTGCCCTGATCTCGTGGACCGCCCGTAGAGCTCAGGCGGTCTCGCTGGCGGGCTGGATGGTGAAGACCTGGTCCAGGCCGACGATCCGCAGGATGCGCAGTGTGTTGGCGGGGATGCCGACCAGGATCAGCTCGGCCTCCGCGGCCTGAGCCCGCAGGCGGGCGGCCAGCAGGACGCTGATGCCGGTGGAGTCGCAGAACTCCAGGCGGGACAGGTCGATGATCAGGTTCTGCCCCCGGGACAGGGCCAGGCTATCGACCTGTTCGCGCAGGGCGGTGGCCCGCTCGTAGTCGAGTTCGCCGACCACGTGCAGGACGGGTCCGGTGACAGTGCTGCGGCAGGTGATGTTCAAAGGGCTCATCGTGGGTGATCCGTGGCCGGGTGGGCGGTGGGGACGCCCAGAGCGAGCAGTGCGGTGTCGTCGTCCAGTCCGTCGCCGAAGCTTTCCAGGAGCCCGGTCAGCTCGGCGATCATCTCGTGGGGCGTGGTGGGGGCGTTCTCGGCGGCGAACGCCTGTAGGGCGTCGTCGCCGAAGAGGCTCTGGCGGGTCGAGCCGGTACGGGCCTCCGTGAGCCCGTCGGTGTACAGCAGCAGCGTGTCACCGGCGGCGAGCGTGGTCTCCGCGGTGGCGAACCGGGCCTCGGGAACGACGCCGACGAGCAACCCCCCGGGCGTCGGCAGGTAGTCGGCGGTCCCGCCGGCCCGCACCACCAGCGCCGGCGGGTGCCCCCCGGAGGCGAGGCGCACGTCGACGTCTCCGTCCTCGGCGCCCGGCTGGACGACGCCGAAAATGACCGTGCAGTAGCGGGGGTCGCCACTGGCTCCGTAGCGCTCCTGGAGGACGGAGTTGAGCGTGGCCAGGGCCACGGCGGGCTCGGGATCGTGCAGTGCCGCGGCCCGCAGGGTGTACCGCGTGAGGGAGGTCAGCGAAGCCGCCTGGGGGCCCTTGCCGCACACGTCGCCCAGGAAGAAGGCCCACCGTCCGTCCCCCAGGGCGAACAGGTCGTAGAAGTCGCCGCCGAGACGGTCCGGAGAGGCCGTGTGGTAGTAGACGGCGGCCTCGAGCCCCGGCACGGCGGGCAGCGAGGAGGGCACGAGGGACTGCTGCAGCACGGCGAGCGAGTCGGCGAGGCGCCGGCGGTCGGCCTCGGCCTGCCGACGGGCCTCCTCCGCCTCCGCGCGTGCCCGCTCGGCCTCGGCACGCGCCCGCTCGGCCTCCTGGCGGCGGTGCAGGAGTTCCTGCTCGTAGGCCCGCCGGTCGGAGGCATCGGAGAGGGTCGTGCGGATCAGCAGCGGGTCACCCTCACTGCCGTACTTGACCACGGAGGAGGCCATCACCGGCAGCCGGCTCCCGTCGGCAGCCTTCATCTCCAGCGCGATGCCGCGCAGCTCGCCCTGCATGCGCAGCAGCGGCGCGAAGTGCGTCTCGTGGTAGAGCTTCCCGCCGACAGTGAGGAGATCGGCGAAGCGGACCTGCCCCACCACTGCCTCGCGCTTCAGGCCGAGCCAGTCGAGCAGGGTGGTGTTGATCTTGGCGATGGTTCCGTCCATCAACGTCGACAGGTAGCCGCAGGGAGCCGTCTCGTACAGGTCCTCGGCACTGTCCTCGAGCAGCGCGGTGAACGCGGCGTCCGTTCCCGCGGTGTCCCCCAGCTCAGCCGGCTCCGGCTCGTCACCTCCGAGGCTCATCAACGCAGGGTCCCCAGGAAGCCGAGTATGGCTTCGTTGGTGGCCTCCGGCGCGCTCAGCTGCGGGCAGTGCCCGGTGGCGTCCAGGGTGACCAGGCGCGACGAGGGGATCGCGGCGTGCACATACGCGCCGACCTCGCGGGGCGCGATCATGTCCTGGGAGCATTCGAGCACCAGGGTGGGCACGGTCACGCTCTTCAGGTCCTCGCGGCTGTCGGAGAGGAACGTGGTGCGGGCGAAGACCCGGGCGATGTCCGGGTCGGTGGCGCAGAAGCCGTTGGTCAGTTCCTGACCGAGTTCCGGCCGCTCCGGATTGCCCATGATCACCGGCGCCATCGCGGACGACCAGCCCAGATAGTTCGATTCGAGCGAGACCAGCAGCTCGTCGATGTCCTCCGCGGTGAAGCCGCCCCGGTAGCCGTTGTCGTCGATGTAACGGGGAGAGGGCGCCACCATCACCAGCGACCCGATGCGCTCCGGTGCCGTGCGGGCGGCGAGGACTCCGACCATGGCGCTGACGGAGTGCCCGACAAAGACCGCGTTCTCGAGTCCGAGTTCCGTACAGACGTCGACCACGTCCTGGGCGTAGCCGTCGAGTGTCGAGTACCGCTCCTGGCTCCAGGCCGACAGATCCGAGCCACCGGAGCCGACGTAGTCGAAGAGCACCACGCGGTGCCGCTCCGCCAGGGCCGGCACGGCCAGTCGCCACATGTTCTGGTCACAGCCGAATCCGTGCGCGAGGACCACCGCGGGCCCATCGGCCGGACCCGTGACCGTCACATTGTTCCGGGCTCGTATATCCATGCTGCCCATACTCCCACCTGCCCCAAGAACCCCGGACGCGGACTCCACCCCCACGGTCACCCCACGGCACGAAGAACGCGGCAAGGAGGCGGCAACCTCGGGGTCCGCCGTGACCACTACCGCGTGCGGGACAGCGACATCCCGGATTCAACGACGAACAGGGAGCCGAGCATGAGCCGAGCACGTTCACGAAGACTGCAGGTCACACTGGCCGCGCTGGTCGCCACGGCCGCGACCGGCGCGGCGCTGACCCTGCCGGAGGCCTCCGCACGGGCCGGGGCCTCGGCCGCGGTCGGCAGCGCCACCGGCTACGCCGCGCAGAACGGCGGGACCACGGGCGGCGCGGGCGGGAAGACGGTGCGGGCCACGACGGGCACCGCGATCCACACGGCGCTGTGCACCCGCGCCGCCGACGACACTCCGATCACCATCGAGGTGGAGGGGACGATCAACCACGGCAACACCACGAAGGTGTCGGGCGAAAGCTGCAACACCGCCGCCGGTGTGATCGAGCTCAAGCAGATCAGCAACGTCACGATCGTCGGCGTCGGAAGCGGCGCCGTCTTCGACCAGCTGGGCATCCACATCAGGGATTCCAGCAACATCATCATCCAGAACGTGACCGTCAAGAACGTCAAGAAGTCCGGCTCCCCCACGTCCAACGGCGGCGACGCCATCGGCATGGAGAGCGATGTCCGCAACGTCTGGGTCGACCACACGACCCTGGAGGCGTCGGGCGGGGAGTCGGAGGGCTATGACGGCCTCTTCGACATGAAGAACAACACGCAGTACGTGACCTTGTCGTACAGCATCCTGCGCAATTCCGGGCGCGGCGGCCTCGTCGGGTCCAGCGAGAGCGATGTCTCGAACGGCTACGTCACGTACGACCACAACAAGTACGAGAACATCGACTCCCGCACGCCCCTGCTGCGCGGCGGCACGGCCCACATCTACAACAACTACTACGTGGGTCTGAACGAGTCCGGCATCAACTCCCGCGCCGGGGCCAAGGCCAAGGTGGACAACAACTACTTCAAGGACTCCAAGGACGTCCTCGGCACCTTCTACACCGACGCGGCCGGTTACTGGCAGGTCAGCGGCAACACCTTCGACAAGGTGACCTGGTCCCCCGCCGACGACGAGTACAAGCCGGCGGGCCCGAACCCGACGTCCAACACGACGGTGAACATCCCTTACGCGTACAGGCTGGACAGTGCCGCCTGCGTGCCGGCCATCGTGGCCAGGACGGCGGGAGCGAACACCGGCCTCAAGGTGTCCGACGGCAGCTGCTAGGCACAGCGGCCGTTCTGCCCCCGCCGCCGCAAACAATCTTGCGGCGGGAAAGCCGCTGGCCAAGACCGCTGTTCGGCCCAACTCCAGCTCCGTATACGAACTTTGGAGGAATCAGACCCCTCAGTCTTGGATAGCAATGCGCTCACACCACGTGGCTCCCCAGGCCTGCGGCATGTGCCGGCCTGGGCTGCCGCGCCGGGCAGGATTCCTCAAGGCTGAAGGGTCCCCATCATCGTGCAACCGGCCCAAGAGTTCGGCGACAACCCTGTCGAAGTACGCGAAACCGGGCACTACACGGAGGAGTACGTCCCCAGCTTCGTCGAGAAGTGGGACTCCCTCATCGATTGGGAGAAGAGAGAGGAGAGCGAAGGGAACTTCTTCATCGACCTGCTGCACAAGTGGGGGGTGAGGAGCGTGCTCGACGTCGCGACGGGCACGGGATTCCATTCCGTACGGCTGCTGGCCGCCGGATTCGAGACCGTGAGCGCGGACGGCAGCGCGGAGATGCTGGCGAGGGCGTTCGAGAACGGCATGAAGCAGGGCGGGCACATCCTGCGGGTCGTCCAGGCGGACTGGCGATGGCTCAACAGAGACGTCCACGGGGAGTACGACGCCATCGTCTGCCTCGGCAACTCCTTCACGCATCTGTTCTCGGAGCGGGACCGGCGCAAGGCGCTGGCCGAGTTCTACGCGATGCTCAAGCACGACGGAATTCTCGTCCTGGACCAGCGCAATTACGACGCGGTCCTGGACGACGGATACACCAGCAAGCACAGGTATTACTACTGCGGTGAGGACGTCATCGTGGAGCCGGAGTATGTCGACGAGGGACTGTGCCGCATGCGGTACAGCTTCCCGGACAACTCCATCTACCACCTCAACATGTTCCCGCTGCGCAAGGACTACACGCGGCGGCTGATGTCCGAGGTGGGTTTCCAGCACATCGAGACCTACGGCGACTTCCAGCACACCTACCGGGGCGAGCAGCCGGACTTCTTCGTGCACGTGGCGGAGAAGGAGTACCGGACCGAGAACGAGGGGCAGTACAAAGGCGCGGTCGGCACCGCCCGCAGCTACTACAACTCGCCCGACGCCGACACCTTCTACGCCTCGGTGTGGGGCGGCGAGGACATCCACATCGGCCTGTACGAAAGCCCGGTGGAGCCCATCGCGGCCGCGAGCCGGCGGACCGTCGAGCGGATGGCGTCGAAGCTGGAGCTGACCCAGGAATCCGTGGTGCTCGACCTCGGTTCGGGGTTCGGTGGCTCGGCGCGCTATCTGGCGCAGACGTACGGCTGCCGGGTCCTCGCCCTCAACCTCAGCGAGGTGGAGAACCAGCGCCACAAGGAGCTGAACGCGGCCCGCTCGCTCACCGACAGGATCGAGGTCGTGGACGGGTCCTTCGAGGACATCCCGTACCCGGACGACCACGTCGACGTCATCTGGTCCCAGGACGCCTTCCTGCACAGCGGCAACCGGATCCGGGTCCTGGAGGAGATCGCACGGGTGCTGCGGCCGGGCGGCCGTCTCATCTTCACCGACCCGATGGCGGCGGCGGACGGCGGCAGCACGGACGTGCTGCAGCCGATCCTCGACCGTATCCATCTGGACGACATGGGCTCACCCGGCTTCTACACCCGCGAGCTGGACCGGCTCGGCTTCACCGCCGTCGACGGTGGCTTCGAGGAGCACCGCGAGCAGTTGGTGAACCACTACACGCGGGTCCTGGAGGAAACCGAGCGGCAGGAGGCCGAGGGGCTGGCCAGGAGGATCAGCCACGACTACCTCGCCCAGATGAAGAAGGGTCTCGGCCACTGGATCGCGGGCGGCCGCGACGCGCACCTGACGTGGGGAATCTTCCACTTCAGGCTCGGCGCCGGTGACTGACCGAGACGGCTGAGCGGGACATCCGAACAGCCCGAGGGGCCCGGGCGCCGGCCGGCGCCCGGGCCCCTCGGCACGTTCTTCGGTAAGGGCGTCCGTCAGTGGTCGGAGTAGCTGAAGTCGCCGATGGTCCAGGCGCTGACATCCTCGATCGCCACGCGGTACATGCCGCCGGTCTCCGGGATACCGACCGTGCCCTGCAGAATCCGCGCCACGTGGAAATGCAGATGGCGCGGGGGCCCCTCCTTGTCCGACGCGGCGGTGAACATGGCGGAGAAATCGCTCAGGCGGTCCGAGTCCGCCAGAACCTCCGAGACCCGCTGCCTCCAGACGGATTCGGGGGCCAGCCGGCCTGTGATGACAGCACCACAGGCGACCACGGTCAGAGACATCTGATTGCTGTGCCCGGACTCCACCAGGGCGGCGACGTCAACAAGCAGTTCGTCAGGCTTCGACATGAGAGAAGATTCTAATCGCCCGCCGCCGACGCAGCTCACGCAGTGGTGCGCCGGGGCCCCTCACACCGTGCCGCGCCTCCCTCACGATCGTGACGCCGTGCCGCATTCCGATCTGTCGCGCATGCGCGTCTCCATCGACTCGCTGCGGTCGTACGGGTCGACTTCGGGGCCCTCGTCCGCGTTCGGGGCGGCGCGGTCGGCGCCGAATTCGGGGGTGAGGTAGCCGGTGTAGGTGTCGCAGCCGCCGTTGGTGGTGTCGACCTTGTAGGAGACGAAGGAGAACGTCCCCTTCTTGGTGATCACCTTCGCCGGGTCGTCCCAGCTCATCACGGTCTCGCGGCGCACGATGGTACGTACGACCTCCTCGCTGCCCGCCTCGGCGCTCACGACCGGATAGACATAGGTGACATCGGCGGTCACCTCGACCGCACCGCGCTTGCCTTCCTCGAACGTGATCCGGCCCCGCGTCTTGACCACGTCCCCGACGAGACGCACTTTCGACTTCTCGAACCGGCTGAACATCAGCAGCGGATCGTTCTCCTTGCTGGGCGCGCTGAACGCGGCGGAGAGGAAGTCCTTGACGTCGGCCTGATGCGGGTTGATGAGTTCGATCGCCTCGGCGGGCCGCTCCCCGCGCAGCACCCCTCGGTCGAGACTGGACGCCACCAGGAAGTCCCGGGACCGCTTGAGGGTGTCCGCGACCTGCTCCCGGCTCATCCAGCCCGTCGCCCGTGCCGCCGGCAGATGAATCCCTGCCGCCCCGTCACCCCACCGCGCCGCGGGCGATCCTCTGAACGGCTCGTCCATCGTGGGCTGTTGCGCCGCGGCCTCCGTCGCCGGTGCCGTACTCGGACGTGCCGACTCCGCGGCGGCCGGCGAGGCATCCCCGTCGCCCCCTCCGAACCATCCCGTCAGGCCTCCCGGCGCGAGCGCCGCCGCCAGGACCAGGGCGACCGCGACCAGCCCGACCACGTACCAGCCCTTGCCCCGGCGCCGCCGGACCGGTTGATGGGTCCGCCACCCCTCCGGCGGTCCTGGCTCCTCCCGCAACCGCCGCGCCACCATGCGGGCCCGCGCCGACGGCTCCTCGGGAGCGCTCCCAGCGCCGGCCTCGGCTTCCCGCAGGAAACGCGTCCATTCCTCGTCCGATATGGACCCATCCTTGCCCACGCGGCGTCCCCACCCCTTCGCATACATCCGGCCACTCCCCAGGGCCGGGCAACATCCGCGTATCATCACACAACTCCGTCGACGCCCTTCCGACGTGAGATGCGCCATGCCGTCCCCGGCTCCAACGACGCTCGATAGCAGCGAATCGCGCCGATTACGGACGGGTGAACCGCCCACGAACCGCCCACCCTCCGCCCACCCTCCGACCGCGCTACGACCGCGCTACGACCGCACTTAGTAACGATCTCTCATTGCCTTCGCGCACGGCCCTTCCCACAATGTCCCGAAACTGGGGGCCAGGGTCGACAAGGATGAGAAGTGAAGCGGAAACTGGCGACGATCTTCGCCATGGCCGGGGTTATCCTCGCGACCATGGCCATGCCTTCCGAGGGTGCCGCCGTCCCCTCTCGTCTGGGTGTCTATGCCGGGCCGGGCAAGACGGATGCCGTGAACGAGTCGCGGACGTGGCTCGGCCGGTCGCAAATGGATGCCACGGACTATCTGGACCCGTCGGAGAACGACGGCTGGAATCAGTACGCGGCCAGGTACTGGGGCGACTGGAAGAAGGCCGGGGACGGCCGGCAGTTCGTGCTCGGGCTGCCGCTGCTGCCCAAGGGCGGAAACTTCAAGGACGGGCTCGCCGGGGAGTACGACGGCCAGTTCCGCGACCTCGCCGACCTGCTGGTCAGGAACGGCCTCGCCGACTCCGTCGTCCGCCTCGGATACGAGGGCAACAACAAGACCATCGGCGCATGGCAAGGCACTGACGACCCGGCGGCCTATCGGGAAATGTTCCGCAGGGTGGTCACGCTCATGCGCGCCCGAACCGGCACGCATTTCCGCTTCGACTACAACATGGCCGTCGGCACCTCGGGCAAGGTCACGTCATTCGAGACGCTGTACCCGGGCGACTCGTACGTCGACATCGTGGGTCTGAACATCTACGACGTGTGGTGGGAACACCCCGACGCGACGCCCGCCCAGCGGTGGAACCACACCCTCACCACCCCCATGGGCGTGAACGAGTTCAAGGAATTCGCCGCCGCACACCACAAGCCGAAGTCCTATCCCGAATGGGGCCTTTACGGCAGGGGCGACGCCTATATGGGCGGCGGCGACTCCCCTTACTTCATCGACCGGATGGCCGACCTGGTCAAGGACTCGACATACCAGGCGTACTTCGACTTCGACTGGGGCGGCGGAACGCTGGACGACTACCCCAAGGGAAAGGCGCGGTACAAGCTCCGCTTCGGCGGCTAGAGATCCGGCTGATCGGACGCGGTCAGATCTGGACCCGGCAGCGGCACCGGGCCCGTGCTGCCGCGCGGGACCAGTTCCACCGGCAGGATCACATGCCGCTCCCGGTTCGCCCCCCGGATCATGGATCACCTGGTGGGCCAACTCCGCTGCCGCCTCAACGAGTCGGCGGGCCGGCTGGGCCAGCGTGGACAGGTCCCACGGCTCCGCCATCGCGTGGCCGTCGAAGCCGAGGATCGACATCCGCTGCGCCACCGGGACGTTGACGCCGCGCAACACCGTGGCAGCCTGAAGGCGATGTCGTCCGTTCCTGGTCGCGGTCACCCCCGCCGTTGCCGCCGTTGCCGCCGTTGCCGCCGTTGCCGCCGGGGAGACGAAACCGCAGGCGGCAGATGACCGCAGGGGTGTCACGGCGCACAGCGTGGGCGACGACCGCGCCGCGCTGGTTCTGCAACAGGCGCTGCCAGAGCTTGGGCGGCTCGACCTCGGGGATCAGGACCGTGACGCGGGTGCCCGGGTGGTAGGCGTAGATCTTCCGGACGTACGCCGCCACCGGGCGGCCGATCGTACGGCGCTCGGATTTGAGCTCCACCAGCTCGACGCCCGGGTTCCACAGCTCCCAGTCGCGGTGAAGGGCGGCGGCGGCCTCTCGGTCCTCGGGTTCGAGGTGGGTGACGGTGACGGCGCGTACCTCGTCGCCGAGGGAGACAGCGGCGTTGAGCGCCTCACTGGTGAGTCCGGAAAGGCCGGAGACCGGGACGATCACCAATGAGCGGGTGCGGTGCGGGGGTTCGGGTACGCGGCCGATGCCGAGGCGGTCCCCGATTCCGGCGTACGCGCGCTGGACTGCCTCGAAGGCGGCCACCAGAAGAGGCAGGGCGACCATGATGAGCCAGGCGCCGTCGTGGAACTTGGTGGCCGTGACGACGATCGCGGACACACCCGTGAGCAGCCCTCCCAGACCGTTGAGGACGGCCTTGCCCAGCCATCTCGGCCCACGCACCCGGTGCCAGTGCAGGACCATGCCGGTCTGCGCGAGCGTGAAGCCGACGAAGACGCCGATCGCGAAGAGCGGGACGAGGGTGTTGGTGTCACCGCCGGAGAAGAGCAGCAGCGCGGCGGATACGGCGGCCAGGGTCAGCACGCCATGGCGGTGCACCTGACGATCTGCCTTGAGCGCGAAGACGTGCGGCAGGTAGTTGTCGCGGGCGAGCAGCTTGAGCAGGACGGGCAGGCTCCCGAAAGAGGTGTTCGCGGACAGGGCCAGCAGGAGCATCGTCGCGAACTGGATCACGTAGAAAGCCCAGTTGTGGCCGAGCGAGGCGTCCGCGAGCTGGGCGAGGACAGTGACGCCTTCGACGGGCCGCAGGCCGAAGCGGGAGATGAGCACCGCGAGGCCGATCAGCATGAACCCGAGGATGGCGCCGAGGGCGACCTCGGCATGCTGGGCACGGCGTGCCCGCGGGCTGCGGAAGGAGGGCACGGCGTTCGCGATGGCCTCGACGCCGGTCAGTGCGGAGCAGCCGGCGGCGAACGCCTTCAGCAGGAGCAGGGCACCGACCGTGGTCACGTCGTCCGCGACGACCGAGGCGTGCCCGTCGGCCGTGGCCGTGGAGACCGGTCCGTCGCGGAACAGGCCCGCGGTGATCAGGACCAGGATCGAAATGACGAACACCGCGGTCGGCACGATGAATGCCCGGGCCGATTCGGCGATGCCCCGCAGATTGATGGCCGTGATCAGGACCAGGACACCCAGGCAGAGGGGCAGCCGCTCGGCGTACAGCCCCGGAAAGGCGGAGGTGAGCGCGGCGACGCCGGCCGTGACGGCAACCGCGACGTTCAGCACGTAGTCCAGGACCAGGGAGGCCGCGGCCACCAGGCTGGTGCGCGGGCCCAGATGTGTCTTGGCCACCGCATACGATCCGCCGCCGTTCGGGAAGGCCGCGATGACCTGCCGGTATGAGGCGACCAGAACCGCGAGCAGACCGGCGATCGCCAGGGTCACCGGAAGTGTGAAGCCAAGGCCGAAGCCGCCGGCGGCAGCAAGGACCAACACGATCGCCTCCGGGCCGTAAGCCACCGACGCCATCGCGTCGAGCGAGAGCGCGGCCAGGCCGGTGAGGGCGGTGAGGCGATGGCCCTCCCCGGTATCCGGGCGCTCCCCGGTATCCGGGCGCTCCCCGGTATCCGGGGGCTCCTCGGTATCCGGGGGCTCCTTGGCTGCGGAGACGGCGGTACCGGGATCGGCGGTCAGGACGGACATGCAAGTGCTCCTCGGCGCTCAACCAGGTCAAGTCCCGCCAGCGTCGACCCACTCCTGGCTGTTCTCCGACGGCCCTTGCACGTTCTTCGCGCGAAAGGCCCCGGTCTTCACGCAGCCTTGACACCCGGAGGCACGACCAGACCGCTCCAAGCCGGTCAAGGTGCAGCCGCCGGGGCATCGCGGGCCGTCAAGGTTCACCCGCCAAGGCATCAGGGGCCGTCAAGGTTCAGACACCAGGGCATCAGGGGCCTGACAAGGTTCAGTCACCACGGCATCAGAGACCCGTCAACCGGCATGCCGCACGACTGCCTCACTCCCTAGCTTCACTCGCATGGGACTCCGTACCGCATCAGCCGAAGCCGAAGCACAACCGCCCGAACACGTGGCCCATGACCGCCGCTGGTCCGCCGACCTGCGTGACACCACCCTGTGCGCCGGCGTACTGCTCGCGCTCCTGATCGTGGTCGACGCAGCCCGTGGCGGGCTCACGCTGCCGCGGACCGCGCTGTGGCTCGCGCTCGCGGTGCTGCTCTTCGCTGTCCTGCTTCCGCCCAAAGTCAGCGCCAGCCAGGGCTGGTTGGCCTCGCGGGGTTTGCTGCGCACCAAGCGGGTGCGCACCGACCGCCTGATCTCCGTGCGCTGGATCGATGGCGTCGCGCAGCGCCTCGTGCTGCGCGATCTGTACGGCACCAGGGTCGAGATCGACCCCACCGTCCTCACCGCCAACCCTGACCTGTGGGCCCTC
Source organism: Streptomyces sp. NPDC055099 (assembly GCF_053607685.1). Classification (NCBI taxonomy): domain Bacteria; kingdom Bacillati; phylum Actinomycetota; class Actinomycetes; order Kitasatosporales; family Streptomycetaceae; genus Streptomyces; species Streptomyces sp. NPDC055099. The sequence continues at coordinate 111,119 of NZ_JBSGUA010000007.1, forward strand.
CTGGAACACGGCGCACGCTCCTCCTGCGAGGCAGGCCTGATGACCTGCGGCGCGACCGCGCTGTGACAGCTCTCCCGACGCTTCGACAGCGAAACCGCACACTTGCTGTTCAAGATCTCCCAAGCCGACGAGGCCGGACTCGACTAACGCGCAAGCCACCCACGCATACCTGTCCCGCATACCTGTACGTGACCGGAACGCGTAGTAAGCCGCCCTCTTCGGCACCCTCCCGAGCAACGTCGGCTCGTGGCACCAACCCTGCCGTTCTTCATGTCCCCCTCGGGACAGTCGTGTCATGAGACAGGCGCAGTGCTCAGCGCTCTCGAAGGCAGATCGGCCGTGCCGACAGTGAGCCCTCACGAAGGGCGCACTCGATGGTGATGCTCTCTCGTGTGCGAGACGACCGCGTGAGCCCGCAGGCCCCACAGCCGCCCCGCTCACGGGAGACGGTGCGACAAGGGGTCAGCCCTCGCACCCGTCGATGTCGTCGTCGCATCCCTCCACATCGCCGGGGGCGATCGTGGTCAGGCGCCATGCGATGAGTCCCGTGCCGGCCCGCTCGGATTCGACGTGCGCCGTGAACGGCTTGCCCGTCGGGAGGTTGAAGTGGTCCGCCTCGCGGTCCCCGCATCCCACCCCGTAGGCCTGCTCATCCGCACCCCGGGCCAGAGTCAGAGTGAGCTCCTCGGCCCCATCCGTGTCACAGGTGATCTCAAATCGGTACGATTTGTCGCCGCTCGTGCGGAAGGACTTAGCCAGGCCCGACCCGAGATAAGCGGTGCCGGAATCAACGAGCTCCGCCTCTGTACCGTCGTCAGCGGCGGACTTGAGCGCCCGCTCGGCACGCCGCAACGCGTCATCCGGCTCCCACGGCCTACCAGCGTCTCCGGAAGAAGCCGACGGCTTCGACGGCTGCGCCGAGACATCGGCACTCCCCTTGGGGCTGCTCCCGCCCTGCTCATCCGCGCAACCGGACACCAGAACAGCCATGACCGCGGCAAACAGAGGGAGGGTGTGACGTATGCGCATGAAATAACCCTATCCGGGAGGAACAAGCTGGTACTCGCGGCCCAGCGCGTCGGCCTGGGTGTTGCCGTACACGGACACCTCACCGTCGGACCAGCGCACGAAGACGTCGTCCTCCCAGAGGTTCCCGCCGAACTCGCCCGGAGCAATCACCCGCGCGTGCTTCCACGTACCGTTCGGGCCCTTGAGCTGGTTCTCCTTCCTTCCTGAACGTCCTCGGATGGATCGCGCTGCCGACATGATCGGAGGTTTCCAAGGGCGCGGAAGCACTCGTATTCCGACATCAACTCGCCGTCCCTCGCCGTCAAATCGCCCGGCTACAGCCCTTACGGGCGGGCCGGGTAGTGATGGCGGCACTGGCCCGGCTACTGCCCAAGGCCCTGCGAGGGCACCTGTTCGTCCCTCCGGCCACGTTGCTGCGCTGGCACATCGGCCTGGTCAAGCGCCGCTGGACCTACAAACGCCGAGGCCCAGGCCGTCCACCGACCCGGCCCAGCGTGCGGGAGCTGGTGCTGCGGATGGCGGCGGAGAACCCACACTGGAACGTCAAGCCTGACTAACTCAGCGCATACAGCCCCGATTCCGTTCCGAGCTCCGCCTCGATCCTCTACCGGCATGAGATAGCTCAGGGGGCATCCGGTGTGCGGTTCGCAACGCCTTCGTCCACAGCCCACGCACGGCGCGCTCTCGTGCTGGCGGCGCCCACTGAGCAGCAGCGGGTACGGTCCGTGCAGGAATGAGAGCCGACCCCGGCGGCGCCGAGGAACGCGACGTCCCGTTACGAGATCATCGTGCGGAGGGATAGCTGCGCGCCGTGGCGGTGAACACGGTGCTGCGGACGCGTTGATTGCGCAGGTCATGCGGTTGGTCGTCGACCATAGCGACGCGGTATCCGTGTTCGGACAGGATCCGTAGCCATCCCTGAATGGAGTACATCCATCGCATGACGGGGACGCGGCCGGTGGCCGGGGTGTAGACGATCATCTGGCGGCGTCCCTCGGGGGCGCCGGGGGCACGGGTCATGCAAGAGAAGATGAGTCGCCCGCCGGGCTTAAGGCGCTGGCGGAGGGCAGGCAGGAGCTGGTGCGGGTCGGCGAACCAGAGTCCGCCGAACACGGAGAACACCGCGTCCAACGGCGGTAAATGCGGGGCGATCCGCACAGCGTCTCCGAGCCACCACTCCAGCCGTTCGTGCGCTGCGTGTTGGGTGGCAGCCTGGTGGATGCATACGGGAGAGACATCGTTGCCGATTCCGCGAGCGATCCCGTGCTGGGCGATGTAGGCGAGGTGGTTGCCATTGCCACACCCCAGTTCGGCGATAGCCGCGCCCGCCAAGGGGCCCAGGAGTTCCACGCCGGGCCCGGGCGCGTCACGGAAGTGCCAGTACAGGGCTGGCTTTTGACCACCGCGGTTGGCGCCAAGGACGTCCCAGGCTCTGCGGTTGAACACTGCGTCGTACTCCGTGGCAGTGCTGGGCATGTGTGCGCCTCCCGAAGAGTCAGATGCAGGTTCCGGCGGAGTCGGTGGTGACGGGCAGGTGGTTGAGCTCCTCGGCTTTGCGAGCCAGGAGGTAGGCGGGGTGGCCGCCTCGCTCAGTGGTGTGGACGAGGTCGAAGCCTTGGTGCTCGCGGTAGTAGCGCACGAGTCTTTGGTGTCCGCAGCCGCGCCGCACCCAGAGCTTTCCAGTGCGGGCCGCGTGAGCCAAGGCCCACCAGGCCATCAGCGTGCCGGGCTTGGTTGCCCGGTGGTCGGGGTGGGTGAAGGTGGTGGCCAGGAAGAGCGCGGGCTCGGCGCGCTCGGTATCGGTCCATCCCCATTCGGGGGTCTGGTCGTAGAGGCTGGTGCAGCCGATGAGTTCTGCCTCGGGTGAGAGCAAGGCCCAGACGGGGGTGCGGCCGTTCCCGGCCTGTGCGGCGATCTGTTCTGCCCGGTCCTCTTCGAGGAGGTCTGCACCGCCCACCTTGCCCGTGCTCACCATCCAAGCGGCGCGGGCGCGGATCAGCTCGGTGTAAGCGGCGCGGTCGTCGGCGGTGGCGGGGCGCATCACGTACATGTCTTGGAGACTCTCAGTGGTGGGCGGCGCGATGGGCGAGGTCAGCGGCGACGACGTCGGCGAGACGGTCGTCTGTGGCGCGGATGTCGCCGGATTCAATGCGCGTGAGGGCTTGGGTGAGGGTGTCGGCGTCTACGAGCTTGTCGTCGATGAGCGGAGAACCTTGATCGAGGAGGCGTCGCACCTGTGCGGGCAGGGTGGTGCGGATTGCGGTGTTCATGACGTCGGTGAAGTTCTCCGGCAAGGGTGGCTCCGCGACCAGTTCGGACAGGCCCAGGGCCCTCAGGCGGCGGCGGTGCAGACTCTTGCGGGAGCGCCAGGAGCGCGGCAGCCACTCGCCGAAGCGGATCATGTCCGGATCGGCGAAGGGGTGCAGCGGCCAGATCCCGGCCTCCAGCAGCAGCGGCGCGGCCGATGCCATCGCGAGCAGGGTCATTTCGTTGACGACGGCGGGCGGGCAGGTGTCCCCGTCCACATCCGTGAGGGCCTCACGGGCGGCGGGGCCGAGCCATTCGGTCATCGCGTGTCCCGGGCCGACGGGTGGGTGTGGTGCTTCCTGCGGGGTGAGGGCGACCATCTCATCTCCGCCGATCCCCGTGACCACGGTACGGATGCCGGCCCCGGCCAGTTGGTAGATGAGGGCGGCGGTGGCCTCGTGGTAGGGCTCCTCGTAGGGGTAGACGTATCCGCTCAGGGCGCGGCGTCCGTCCGGGTGCAGTGGAGGCAGGGCCGGGGTGGTGATGTCGGTGCGGAAGCGCCCGGTACGGAGCATCTCGGCTCGCCGCGTGCGCTGTTGTACTCCCATCGGGCCGGGGAGCAGCATCGCCGACGCGGTGATCCTTCCGGGGTGGCGCAGTGACAGATGGGTGCCGGTGACGGCCGAGTCGAAGCCGCCTGAGACATGCGCGCTGGTGGTGTCCGGGTCGTACAGATGCCGGTCGAGCACCGCGTCGAGCATGGTGCCGTACGCGGTCAGTACGTCGGCGTCGTCGGCGAGAGCACGGGCCCTGGAGTGCAGCGCCGGGGCAGGCTGCTCGAAGCGGATCGGTCCGTGGCCGTCGTAGTGGGCGACTGCGCGCTCGGTCAGCCGGTACAGGCCGGTGAAACAGGTGTGGTGGCTGTAGCGGAACCACAGGCTGAGCAGTCGTGCTGTCTCGGCGACATGGAAGTCCACGCGAGGCATGCGCTTTACGAGGTCGGCGGTGGTCCACGATCCGTGCAGCACACCGTCGATGGCTGTCAGGTACAGCGGGGCGGTGCAGTGTTCACCGGCCCTGACGCTGACCGTGCCGTCGGGAGCAAGATCGATGCCGATGAAGTTCAGGGGCCAGGCCAAGAGCTCCGCGCGGAGTTCGCGGAAGGAGGTGGTGGGCAGCTCCACGACGGCACGTCGGGCATCGCCTGCACGACGGGCGTCGCGCTCGCGGACATGAACGAGGGCCTGGCCGGTATCGCGGTCGGTGAGGGCGACCGCGTCCAGGGACGGATGGTCCAGCGGGGCAACCCAGGACGCGCCGCACTGAAGGCGGTCGTTGTTCCACGCCCACCCGCCGGCCTCGCGGTCGGCCGGGGTGGGTTGGATGCGCAGTTTGAGCACGGGTCCTCCACGAGGTGGGGCGCGGGGTCCGGCCGGGTGGGGTCTGGGCCTGGCCGGGCCCCGCGCACACGGGTGCTGGGGCGGGGCGGGTCAGACCTTGAGGCTGTCGTATTCGTGGTTGGTGTCCGAGGAGCCGGCTTCCTTCTTGTAGGCAAAGCGGGTTGCCAGGTCGGGGACCTCGTACTGAGCGTGGTCGGTGAACAGCGGGCCCAGCTCGATGCCGCCGAGCGTCGTGGCTTGCAGGCTGGTGGATTGGTCCAGGCGTTGCTTCACAGCGGGTTCCATTCGTCGGTTGTGCTCCGGGGCGGGCGGATCTGCCCGCGGGACCCGTGCCGGGCCGCCTCGCTGGGCAGCAAGCGCGGCTGGTGAGGCCCGGCACGGGAGTTGAGAAGGCTCAGGTGCCGGCCAGTGTGTGAATGAGGAGCAGGCTGAAGGTGATCACGACCAGCGATACCAGCGCCGTGGTGATGACCGTCTCGGTCGCCCTGGAGCGCATCGGACGCCGAGCGCGGTGATCATCCCAGCGGTTCACCACGACGGCACCATCGCGTTCTTGAGCAGACGGCATGCTCCGGCGAGGAGGTAGAGCCGGGCGGTGGGGTTGGTGAAGGCGCCCGTCTGCTGGTCGTGATGTACGGATCTGGCGTGGCTGATGCTGTCGGCGAGGACATCGCGAGCCCGTTGCTCGGCTGGGCTGCGGCTCGGCATGCGGTCCAGGTGGTACTCGGCGGGCGTGATCAGCGCGGCCAGGTAGATGGCCAGCTCAACGGCCACGGCGTCGGCGAGACGGCTGCTGGGGTCGGCGACGGCGAGTCCTTCGGCGCGGTGGACGGCATTGTCGACGAGGGCCAGGTCCACGGGGTGGCTGGTGTTGTGGTGGGGGGTGGTCATGAGGGTCACCGTGGGCTCCTTGGGGTGCACGAGATGGTTCCGTCTGGTTCCTGACGTACAGCCAACTACCGGTCACGCTGCGCGGGTACCGTGAAGGAAGAGCGCGCACGTAAACGCCGTAAAAGCTGTCGGAGCTGGCGGGAGAATCACTCATGGCAGGCACCACGCGTACGCCGAACACCAGGCTGGCCAACCTGCTTGACCAGGGGCACTGTCAGCGCGAGGAGCTCGCTCGCGCGGTGAACCGCATCGGCGCCCTCGCAGGGATGCCGCTGACCTACAGCGGTCAGTCGGTTTCGATGTGGCTGCGCGGCCACCAGCCAAAACAACAGGTCAGGGCAATAGTGGTAGCCGCCCTGTCGGAGAAACTCGGCAGGCCCATCACGCACGAAGAAGCGGGCCTCACCCCTGCCACGCCCCCCGGAGGCTCTCACCACCCCGACACTGTTGAGGAGTTGATCGACCTGGGAAGGGCGGACATGGATCCCTCTCGACGCGGCGTCCTCGCCGCCGGCGTATTCACCGCGGCGCTGGCCGTACCTGCCTTCGGCACGGCGGCAGCACACGCCGGCGAGCCGGTCTCACCAGGCAAGGCCACCACGCGCATCGGCGGCTCACAGGTCGCCTCGGTGCGGCGCACGACCGTCCGGATCGCCGACATTCTGGACGAGGACGGTGCAGGCCACGCACGACCGATGGCAGCCGCGTTCCTCGTGAACACCGTCGGGCCTTGGATGAAGGCACAGGCGTCGGGCCCCGTCGCGGCCGACATGAAGGCCGCAGCCTCGGATCTGACGTACCTCACCGGCTGGATGGCGATGTACGAGAAGGACCACGCCGCCGCCCAGCGCTGGTACCTCAAAGCCCTCTCCCTCGCCGACGAAGCCGGCGATCACGTGACCTACTGCCGCACGCTGCGGGGCATGTCGTTGCAGATGACGAGCCTTCGCCACGGCCGCAAGGGACTGGAGTTCGCCGACAGCGCCGCCGAGGCCGCACCGCAGGCCGGCCCCCGCCTGGTGGCGTTCCTGCGCGGTCAGCAGGCCCACGCCGCGTCCATGGTCAAGGACCGCAGGCAGGCCCACGCGCGGCTGAGCGAGGCCGAGGATGCGTTGTCGAAGGCCGACAACCGGCGGGACGCCGTGGGCGGATACGACCGCACCGCATGGCTCTTCCACTTGTCGCACGTGCTCTACGAGGAGCGGGACTTGCCCGGCAGCATCAAGGCGCTACAGGACTCCATCAAAGTGCAGCCCGCACAAGAGCGGCAGGGCCGCGTGCACTCCTACGCCCTGCTGGCTCAACGGCAGCTCGCCCACGGGCACCTGGATGCGGCATGCGCCTCCTGGGGCCGGTTCCTGGACGAGTACGAGCTCGTCTCCTCCGCACGCGGCGACGAGCATTTCGGGACGATGCGCCGGGAAATGCGCGCCCACGCCGGCGCGCGGCCGGTAAAGCAACTGGCGGGGCGGGCTCGAGAAGTCGCCGCCCTCAAAGCCTGAAGACACGAGATCCCCAGAGGGCTACGAAAGAGGTTGGCGACTGCGCACGGACCACCATTCGCAGGGCTCGCTCCAAACCCTGTGCCGTTCGGAAACTCGTCGCCGCTGGTCAGGCCGCGTATCTGTACTCGTTGATCACGCCGCCGAGTACTCGGGTGCGGAGGAGGCGGTGAGTGGTCAGATTGGTCCCAGACGCCGGGTGCTCTTGGGCGAGGGGCGGGAGTTGTCCCCGAGCCTGGTGCGGGCGGTGACGGTTGTAGTGCCGGGCATAGGCCTCGAGGACCTGCCTGGCATGGGACTCGTTCCAGATCAACGAGTGGTCGAGGACCTCGCGCCGCAGGGTTCCAATGACCCGCTCGCAGTGAGCGTTCATCCGAGGGACCCGCGGCGCGGTCCTCACGACGCCGATTTCGTCGGCCGCGAAGACCGCGTCGAAGGATTCGGTGTACTTTGCGTCCCGGTCGCGGAGCAGGAACCGCAGCGAGTCGACCCGCACGCCCAATTCGCCGGCGAGGTTTCTCGCCTGCTGGAGCGTCCACGGCCCGGTGGGATGGGCAGTCACTCCTGCGATGTGGAGCCGACGCGTGCCGTGTTCGAGGAACACCAGCGCGTACACGCGGCGTAGGTGGACCAGGTCGATGTGGACGAAGTCGCAGGCGATGATGCCTTCGGCTTGCGCGCTCAGGAACTCGCGCCACGTCGGCCCGACCCGCCGTGGGGCTGGATCGAAGCCCGCTGCGGTAAGGATCTCCCAGACCGTCGTCGAGCCGACCGGGTGTCCGAGCCGGACAAGTTCGCCTTGGATCCGACGACAGCCCCACCGCGGGTTCTCGCGGGCGAGCCGCAGCACCAGAGTCTTCACCGCACTCGCAGTCGACGGCCTCCCGGGGCGCCTTCGGCGCCTGGTGTAGTCCCACTTGCGCGCGATGAGTCTGCGGTGCCACGCCAGGAGCGTCGCGGGCGTCACCGGGAACACCTGCGCCCACCGGCACCGGGGAGTCAGGGAGGACAGCGCCGCGAACCACAGGCGATCTGCCGGCTCGTACCGCACCGGACCCGAGAGCTGCCTGCGAAGCACCGCGTTCTCGTGGCGCAGCACAAGCAGCTCCGCGTCCCTGACGGCGTCCCGGCGCAGCAGCGCCGCCGGGACCGCGAGCAGCTTCCGGGCCACCTGATACACCAATGAGACGATCACCCGGACAGGCTTCCAGCAAGCTGTCGGGGCTCGCCAGACCCACTCCAAGCAGCAGCGATGAGTTTCCGAACGGCACAGGTTCGCTATCCCGGCGCCGATTCTGGCAACCGTCCCCGGTTTCGGAGCCCAGAAAGTCACCACCCTCTCGTCACGCACCGTCCCACGGGTGCAAAACCTCTGAACACATCAACTTGACAGGGAACTCGCCGAACATCTGGCTTGTGGGTGTTCCCCGCGCAGGCGGGGGTGACGTGGCGGGCGATGTTCAGGACGTCGTACTCGTCGCACCAGGCGGTTTCGGCAGGGCAACGCCATGCGCCCGCCAGGAACCAAGCGAACCCTCCCACGCCCGAAAGCACGCCTACCGCGAGCGTCTCCGTACCGCGCCCTACAGACGCCAGCATCCACTTGCGCCGCGACAAGGGGACTCGCAGGAGCAGTAGCCCCCAACCGGCACCCCCTCCGACCTGCACCGCATCTCGCTACGGCGTTCAACCTCTGGATGCCGTGTGCACCAAGACATGGAAACCACACAGACAAGGGGTCGGCGAAAGCCGTCAAGGGGTCGAGTGGGAGCACGGCCCCTTGACCGATATTCGAACAAGGGGGCGAAGGGTGAAACCCCTTGACGTCCACGCCACGTCACGCAGCGCAGATTCTCCGTGGGAGCGACCGGATCAGGTGACCAGCCGTCCACCCCCGGTTGACGTCGCTCCCAGACTCCCGCTCCCAGGGAGCACAGGGAGCGGCCCCCCGCTCCCAAAATGGCTCCCAAAACCGAAGTAGGGGCCATCCGAAGATGGCCCCTACCTGCGACGTTTCCGTCGGGACGACAGGATTTGAACCTGCGACCCCTTGACCCCCAGTCAAGTGCGCTACCAAGCTGCGCCACGTCCCGGTGCCCGTGTGACCTGGGGTTTCCCCTGGCCGAACGTGCACCGAAACAATACCGCACTCGGGGCCGTGATCGCTCACGCCTTTCGGGGCTGTTGACCTCAAGCGGACTTGAGGTTGCACGCTCTGTGGCATGACGACGACAACGGAACGCGCGCCCGGGCGTGCGGACGGATACGGATACGCAGACCTGTCCCGGCTCATGGGGCGGATGACCGGGGACGAGAAGCATGGGCCCGCCGCGACCTCCACCCTTGATGCGCTCTGGGTCCTCTATGACCGGGTGCTCAGGGTCACACCCCAGGACATGGAGGGGGCTGAGGGAGCTGAGGGAGCTGGTGGAGCTGGGCGTGATCGGTTCCTGTTGTCCAAGGGGCACGGGCCCATGGCCTACTACGCCGTCCTCGCCGCCAAGGGCTTCATCCCCGTCGACTGGCTGGAGGGGTTCGGGGCCTACGACTCGCCGCTGGGGCACCACCCGGACCGGGTGCTCGTGCCGGGGGTCGAGATCGGGAGCGGGTCGCTCGGGCATGGGCTGCCGATCGCGGTCGGGACCGCGCTGGGGCTCAGGGCGCGGGGGCTCGCCGACGCCCGGGTGTGGGTGCTCGTCGGGGACGCGGAGCTGGACGAGGGCAGCAATCACGAGGCCATCGCCTTCGCCGGGCCCGCCGGGCTCGAACGGCTGCACACCGTCGTGATCGACAACGCCTCCGCCCGGCACGCCAGGCCCGGCGGCATCGCCGCCCGCTTCGAAGCCGCCGGGTGGTCCACCGCGACCGTCGACGGGCGCGATCACGACGCGCTCTACGCGGCCTTCACCGCGCCGCATCCCGGGCAGCCACGCACCATCGTCGCCCGCGTCGAGCCGAAGGGTCCGTAGGGGCACCTCGCGTCTCCCATCCCCACGGGCACTTGTTTGGCCTCGCGCCCGCGCTCCGTTCGCTTTTTGCGCCACCCCTCGGAGGTTTTGTCATGGACACCATGCGTGATCGCTTTGCCCCCACCCTCTCCCGCCTGCTCGACGAGGACCCGCGCGTCGCCGTCGTCCTCGCCGTCATCGGTGCGGACGGGTTCGCGGAGGCTCAGCGCAAGCACCCGGACCGGGTGATCGATGTCGGGATCCGGGAGCAGTTGCTCGTCGGGGCCGGGTCCGGGCTCGCGTTGGCCGGGATGCGGCCCGTGATGCACACCTTCGCCAGCTTTCTCGTGGAGCGGCCGTTCGAGCAGGTGAAGCTGGACTTCGGGCATCAGGGCGTCGGTGGCGTCCTCGTCAGTGCCGCCGCCTCCTTCGACTGGCCCGCCGGTGGCTACACCCACATGTCGCCCGGCGACGTGGCGTTGCTCGACACGCTCGACGGTTGGACCGTGCACGTACCCGGGCATCCCGACGAGGCCGAGACCCTGCTGCGGCACGCGGTCGCCGCGGGCGACGACAAGGTGTACGTACGGCTCTCCGTGCAGTCGAACGCTCATGCTCTGCCGGTCGACGGGGCCCGCTTCCACACCGTGCGCGAGGGGCGTGGTGGGGTGGTTGTCGCTGTCGGGACCATGTTGGACAACGTTCTTGCCGCCACCGAAGGACTCGACGTCACCGTGCTGTACGCCACCACCGTGCGGCCCTTCGATGCGGAGGCGCTGCGCCGCGCCACGGGGGCCGGCACCGTCGCCGATGTCGTGGTGGTCGAGCCCTACCTGGCTGGGACCTCCACCGCTGCCGCCAACGACGCGCTCGCCGATGTCCCGCACCGGGTGCTCGGGATCGGCGTCGGCCGTGCCGAGCTGCGCCGCTACGGACAGATCGACGAGCACATGGCCGCGCACGGGCTCGACGTCCGCTCGCTGCGGGAGCGGATCAGCCGCTGGGCGGGCGCAGCAGCGTCTTCGCGGATTCCCGTTTAGCCCCCCGGGCGCCCCGGGCGCGCCGCCCCCTTGTCCCGGACTCCGGTCATCTCCGTGCGCCGCGGCCCGCCTGCAGTGTCTGTCCGGGGCGGGCTGTCCCCGCCGCTCCCCCGCTCTGGACCGGCGCTCTTCCGTCCACCCGTACCAAGCCACGTATCGCGGGCACGGAGAGCATGGCCAGGCAGACGGCGACCGTCGTCACTGCGCCCGTGATCAGCACCTGTTCCGCGCCGAACGCGTTCGCGGCCGGTCCCGCGAGGGCCTGGCCGACGGGCAGCAAGGCGATCGAGCCCGCGACGTCGTAGGCGTGGATGCGGTTGAGGACGTCGGGCGGCACCTGCGTCTGGACGCTCGTCGCCCACATGACGCCCCAGAAGGAGAGTCCCGCCCCGGCGACTGCGGCGCCCGCCGCCATCAGCGGAACGCCCAGCTGGGCGCCGACGGACGCCGGGAACGCGCAGTAGCCGATCAGGGCGAAGGAGCCGGCGCGGAGCATACGGCGCGGGCGCAGACGCAGGGCGACCAGGCCGCCGAGTACGGTGCCGGCGCCCAGGGCGGAGTTCACCAGGCCGTACGCCCCCGAGCCGTGCTCCTGGACCACGAGCGTGGCGACGAGGGGTGTCAGTGGACCCGTGGTCGTGATCATCAGGACGCAGAAGATGGCGATGACGCCCCACAGCCACGTGCGGGATCTGAACTCCCGCCAGCCCTGCACCAGGTCGCCCCGGAAGCCGTTGCTGTGCGCCAGCGAGCCGGGCAGCGCGGGCGGCAGCCGGAGCAGGAGCAGGCACAGGGCACTCAGTCCGTACGTTCCCGCATGCACTACGAAGACCGCGCCGGGCGAGGCGAAGGCCACGAGAACGCCGGCCACGGCCGGTCCCGCCAGGGACGCGGCGGACTCGGCCACGCGTATCGCGCCGTTGGCCTTCTGGACGTCGGCGGCCAGGCGCGGGACCGTGCTCGCGACGCCGGGCTGGAAGATGGCGCCCGCCGCGCCGTTGACCGCTCCGATCACGCAGATCTGCCAGAGGACGACGTGACCGGAGAAGAAGAGGGCCGCCGCGACCGACTGCGTGCCGAGCCGGGCCACGTCCGCGCCGATCATCAGCAGGCGGGTGCTGAACCGATCGGCGAAGACCCCGCCGAAGATCACCAGGCCCGCGAAGCAGACCGTCGTGGCGGCCATGGCGAGGCCTACGGCGCCCGCGCCGTGCCCGTGCTGGAGCAGCCCCGCTGCGAGGGCGACGGGCAGCATCGTGTCGCCGAGCTTGGCGACGGTCCGCGCGCCGAAGAAGAACCCGAAGTCCCGGGACCAGATGCTCGTGCCTGGGGGTGCGGATTGTTCGGTGGCCGGCCCGGCGGTGGGCGTGAGCTTGGCCTTGCGCGTACGCGGGGCACGCTCGCCCTCACCGGACCCGCCTCCAGCGGCCCGGCCCCCAGCGGACCCACCCCCAGCAGACCCGCCCTCGCCCATCCCGTCCCCTGACGGCACCGCAGTCCCCTCCCCTGGCAGCGGCGCCCGGTCCGTCGTCCCACGAACCTCGCCCGCCGCCTCCGCCGGGATCATGCCACGGGACACTGACAGCAGCGATCCCTTTTAATCCGTCGGCGGAAGCCCCAACTCCGGGTACGCGTCCAGGAGTCGGGTGGGGGCCGCCTGGCGCCAGGAGTCGGCGAGGATGTCGCTCAGTTCGTCCTTGTCGAGCGCCGAGAGGCGTGCGCGCACCCAGGCGAACATCGCCTCGTGGTCGGCGATCCAGAACTTCTCGGGCTCCGCGAGGACCAACTCGTCGCGCTCCTCCTTCGGACACCGCACGGCGATGGACGTCTCGTCCTCGGGAAGCGTGGCGAACATTTTTCCTGCCACCCTGAAGGTGGGCATGCTCCAGGCGATCTTCTCCGTCGTATCCGGCAGGGCCAGTGCGATACGCCGGACGTCGTCACCCGTGACCTGGGCCTTGGCATGAGCTCGAGACATGACCCGAACGGTAGCCAACACCACTGACAGCGGCCCCCGGAACCACCGGGAGTGGGCCCCGGAACCATCGGCAGAGGACCCCCCAGCCCGCGGACCCCGGACCCCGGACCCCGGACCCACCGACAGCGAACCCCGAGCCCACCAGCAGTGGCCCCGGAACCACCGACAGCCGCCCCGTAACCCTCACAGCACCCGCTTGTCCATCCAGGTCAACAGGTCCTCCTGCACCTCATCCCTGTTGGTCTCGTTGAGGATCTCGTGGCGCGCCCCCTCGTAGCCCCTCCAGGTGAGGTCGTCGAGGCCCACGTACCGGTAGTCCTCGACGAGTTCGTGGACCAGCGTCATGCCCTGGTTGCAGGGGTCCTCCGTGCCGACGGCGATGTGGACGGGCAGGTCGGCGGGGACCCGGGCGAGGTTCCGCGGGTCGTTCATCTTGCGCACGGCACGCACCCAGTCCAGGCAGAGCCCGGCGGAGAAGGGGAAGCCGCAGCGCTCGTCGGCGACGTACGCGTCCACCTCGGCCTCGTCACGCGAGAGCCATTCGAAGCCGGTGCGGTGCGGGTACGCGTCGTTGAAGGCGGCGAAGAGTTCGGGGAGGTAGGAGGAGAGCACCTCGCGGCCGCCCTCGGCGATCTCGCGCTCCAGACGGACGATCGACTCGTCGATCCCGACGCCGGGGAGCGAGCGGAACGTGCCGGAGAGGATCACGCCCGCGAGCCCGTCCGGGTACTCCTGCGCGTAATCCCTGGCCAGGTGCGAGCCCATGCTGTGGCCGAGCAGGAAGAGCGGGGTCCCGGGATGCAGGGTGCGTACCTGGTCGCCGATCGCCTTGAGGTCGTCGACGATGGCGCGCCAGCTGTCGAACTCGGAGGCGGGCCCGTCGGAAGGGCCGCCGGAAGGCCCCCCGGACCGCCCCTCGGACCTCCCCTCCGGCGGCTCGTCGGAGGACGAGCCCGTCACCCCGTACCCCCCGGTCGCCTGCGCCGTCGCGCCATGCCCCCGGTGGTCCGAGGCGATCACTCCGTAGCCGTGCTCCACCAGGTGGCGGGCGAACCGGTCGTAGCGCAGGGCGTGTTCGCCCGCCCCGTGCGCGATCTGCACGAAGGCACGCGGCCTGCCGCCGTCGGGCAGCCAGGTGTACGTGGCGACGGGGACGCCGTCCACCGCGTTCACGAGTCCGGCGGTGTACGCGGCGGGGGCGGGCGTCGAGGCGTGGTCAGGCATTGCGTGGGGCTCCCCTGTACGACATCTGGGACGGTTTTTTCTACGGCACTGGGACGGTTTTTTGTGCGGCATCTGGGACGGTTCTGGATCGGTTCCGGGCCGGCTTTCGCAGAGCTGCGCGCCTGCTGTTGAAACGCCCGCTCCCGAACGCCTGCCCCTGAAACCCTCCCCCGCACACGCGCCCTCATACCGCCCCGATACAACCGCCCCGCCTACGTACCGCTGCGTGACCCCCTCCTCACGCCAGGCCCTTCCGACCCATTGACCCCCCGTCAGGTCGGAACCTACGCTGAACACCGCGCGGGAGAAAGCGCTTTCTAACCCACACACCCCCGCACCCGCGCGCACCCCTCCCACACCCGCACCCTTCCCCCACCCGCACCCCTCACATTCACACTCACCGCACTCACCGCAAACCCGGCTACCGGCAGCCGTCCACCCGCCCAGCCCAGGGAGCGCCATGAGTTCCACGAGTCCCACCGTGCCCAGACGCGGCCCCACCGCATCGAGACCGGGCCCCACCACGCCGAGCCCCTGGCTCGCGCTCATCGCCCTGCTGGCCCTCATCATCGGCCTCGGGCTCACCGCCACGCCCCGCGCGGCCGCCGAGACGAAACCCCAGCCGCACCCCGCAGCCGAAGCCGACCCCTTCCGCGTCCTCGTCTTCTCCAAGGTCACGAACTTCCCCCACGACTCGATCCCCGCGGGCATCGAGGCCATCAAGAAGCTCGGCAGTGAGAACGGCTTCGAGGTCGAGGCCACCGACGACGCGGCGGCCTTCACC
Source organism: Streptomyces sp. NPDC055099 (assembly GCF_053607685.1). Lineage (NCBI taxonomy): Bacteria > Bacillati > Actinomycetota > Actinomycetes > Kitasatosporales > Streptomycetaceae > Streptomyces > Streptomyces sp. NPDC055099. The sequence continues at coordinate 126,162 of NZ_JBSGUA010000007.1, forward strand.
GACGCCAATCTCGCCCGCTTCCAGGCCATCGTCTTCAACAACACCAACTCCACCCCGGAGAAGGGCGACCTGCTCGACGCCGACCAGCGCGCGGCCTTCCAGAAGTACGTCCGCGGGGGCGGCGGCTGGGTCGGGCTACACGCGGCGTCCGCCAGCGAGCGGGACTGGTCGTGGTACGAGGGACTGGTCGGGGCGATCTTCGACAAGCACCCCGAGGTGCAGACCGGGCGCGTCAAGGTACTCGATCACGCGCACCCCTCCACGAAGGGTCTTCCGGAGCTCTGGGAGCGAACGGAGGAGTGGTACAACTGGCGCGCCAATCCGACGGGGAAGGTGCACACACTCGCGCAGGTCAAGGTGCGTGACGGTGTCACCGGGCTCGACGAGGGCGTCGACCAGCCGTGGTCCTGGTGCCAGAACTACGACGGCGGCCGTTCCTGGTACACCGCGGGCGGGCACGACAAGGCGGCCTACCAGGAAGAGAGTTTCCTCAAGCACATTCTCGGTGGCATCGAGTGGGCCGCGGGCAACAAGCCCGGCGACTGCACCGCCACCAAGACCGGTGCCTTCCAGCGCACGCCGCTCGCCACGAACGATCTGGCCGACCCCTTCGAGCTGGCCGTCGCGCCCGACCGCCGGGTGTTCTTCATCCAGCGCACCGGAAAGCTGAAGATCATCGACCAGGAGACGCTGAAGGTCTCCACGGCGCTCGACTTCGACTACACCCCCGAGATGACGAGCCAGTCGGACGGGCTGCTCGGCCTCGCGCTGGACCCGAAGTTCAAGGACAACCACTGGGTCTATCTCCTGAACTCGGACAAGAACGAGAAACGCATCAATCTCTCCCGCTTCACCGAAGCGGGCGGAAAGGTCGATCTGGCCACGGAGAAACGCATTCTGACCATTCCCACCTTCCGTGGCGAGGGCCGGGCGAACTCGCACATGGCGGGGTCGATCGCCTTCGACAAGAAGGGCGATCTGCATATCGCGACGGGTGACAACACCGATCCGTTCGCATCGGATGGATTCAGCCCGATCGACGAGCGCGAGGGCCGCCGCGCCTGGGACGCACAGGGCACCTCCGGCAATACGAACGACCTGCGGGGCAAGGTCCTGCGTGTCACGCCGAAGGACGACGGGACCTATTCCGTGCCGGAGGGCAACCTCTTCGCGCCGGGGACCGACAAGACCCGCCCCGAGATCTACGCCATGGGCATGCGCAACCCCTTCCGCATCACCACGGACCCGCTGAGCGGCGCCCTGCTGATGGCGGACTACGGGCCCGACGCGAAGAACGCCGTGGCCGACCGTGGCCCGGAGGGAACCGTCGAGTTCAACCGGATCACCAAGGCGGGCAATTACGGCTGGCCGTACTGCGTCGGCGACAACACCCCGTTCAACGACTACGACTTCGCGACGAAGAAGTCGGGCGCGAAATTCGACTGCGCGAAGATCGTGAACGATTCGCCGAACAACACGGGCCTGCGCGACCTGCCTCCGGCCCAGGGCGCGGATGTCTGGTACGCCTACTCCGCCTCGGAGAAGTTCCCCGAACTCGGCACGGGCGGCGGAGGCCCGATGAGCGGTCCCGTCTATGACTACGACGCCGCCAACACGTACAAGACGAAGTTCCCCGAGTACTTCGAGGGGAAGTGGTTCAACTACGAGCTGACGCGGCAGTGGTTCAAGGTCTTCTCGATGCAGGAGAAGGACCAGACGTTCACCGACCCGCGCTTCGAGCCCGCGAAGGCGGGCGACCTGCAGTCGATCAACTCCATTTTCGGCGACATGAAATGGAACCAGCCTTTCGACGCCGATTTCGGTCCTGACGGTGCGATGTACGTCATCGACTTCGGGCTCGGCAGCGGCACGGGCCGCGGCGGCGGCAACGAAGGCGCGGGCATCTACCGCATCGACTACGTGGCGGACGGACGGCTGCCCGACGCCCGCGTCACGGCCACTCCGGACAACGGCAGCACGCCCCTGGAGGTGAAGTTCTCCAGCGCGGGTTCGGGGCTGCCCGGCGGCAAGCCCGTCACCTACGCGTGGGACTTCGACGGCAACGGCACGACCGACTCGACCGAGGCCAACCCCACGCACACGTACACCCAGAAAGGGCAGTTCAGCGCGCGGCTCAAGGTCACCGGGCCGGACGAGCTGAGCAGCCTGGCCGTGCAGGAGATCACCGTCGGGAACACCCGGCCCGTGGTCAGCATCCAACAGCCGCCCAACGGCGGAACGTTCAGCTTCGGCGACACGATCCCGTTCAAGATCAAGGTGACGGACAAGGAGGACGGGAAGATCGACTGCAAGCGGGTCGTCGTCCAGTCCCAGCTCGGGCACGACACCCATCTGCATCCGCTGGACAACTACACCGGCTGCGCGGGCGAGATCGTGACGGACGCCGGCGACAGCCACGGTCCCGGTCAGAACCTGTACTACGGGATCACGGCCCAGTACGAGGACAAGGGCGCGTCCGGTGCGCCGGCCCTGACGGGGTCCTCCTCGCTGACGCTGCGGACCTCCTTCCGGGAGGGCGAGCACCGTACCGCCACGGGTGGCGCGCACGGCGGGGTGGACATCGGTGACCGCGCGGACGCGTCCGGCGGCAAGCGGCTCATCGAGATCGAGGACGGCGACTGGGTCTCCTTCGACCCGGTGAACCTCAAGGGCGTCGACTCCGTGACGGTGGGCGCGGCTTCGGCCGGGCTCGGCGGTGACATCGAGTTCCGCGCCGGCTCTCCCACAGGCGAGCTGCTCGGCAAGGTGAGCGTGCCGAACACCGGTGGCTGGGGCAACTTCATCTCGCCGACCGCCCAACTGGCCGACCACGACGGCACGACGAAGCTGTACGCCGTCTTCACCAACCCCGAGTGGACGTCCGAGAAGGCCGATCTCCTGACGCTCGACTGGCTGCACTTCAACGGTCCCGGCGTCGAGAAGAAGACCGGTGCGAAGGTGACGGTCAAGGCGGCTCCGGCCGACGGCACCGCGCCTCTCGCCGTCAAGCTCACGAGCACGGTGAAGCTCCCCGCGGGCCGCACGGCGGCCTCGTACCACTGGGACTTCGGCGACAACGTCAAGCCGACCGGCACGGAGAGCGCCACCGCCGAGCACACGTACGCCCGCCAGGGCCCGTACACGGCGCATCTGACCGTCACGGACGACAAGGGCGACACGACGACCGGCGCTGTCCGGATCACGGCGAAGTGAAGGGCCGGCCATGACATCCCTGAAGAGAACCGGTCCGAACGGGACCAGCCGTAGCGGGTCGGGGTCCAGCCTCAACGGGACCAGACGCGCCTTTCTCGGTACGTCGCTGGGGCTCGCGGCAGCGGTCGGTACCGCGCTGCCCGCGCGCGCGAGTGACGCGTCACGGTGCCGGCGCATCCCGCGCGGCGGGATCGGCATGCACCTCTACACGATGCGTGACGCCCTCGCGCGGGACTTCGCGGGCACGCTGGAGCAGCTGGCCGACATCGGCTACGCGACGGTGGGCGTGAGCGGCAGGCACGGGAACAGCGCGGCCGGCATCCGGCGGATGCTCGACGCGGTGGACCTGCGCGCGGTCCTCGAACACGTCTCGTACGACACCCTCAAGGGCAGTGGTCTCCCGCAGGCGCTGGAGGATCTGCACACCCTCGGCGCGAAGTGGCCGGTGGTGCCGAGTCTGCCCGGCGCGCTGCACACGCCGGACGGATTCCGGGAGGCCGCACGGCAGTTCAACCGCATCGGGCAGGCGTCACGTGACGCCGGGCTCGGTCCGGTGCTCTTCCACAACCACGGCTCGGACCATGTGGTGGTGGACGGCACGAGCCTGTACGACATCCTCGTCACCGAGACCGATCCGCATCTGGTCGGCTTCGAACTGGACGTGTACTGGGCGGCGAAGGGCGGCGCCGATCCGGCGACGTACTTCGTGCGGCACCGGCGGCGCTTCCCCGCGCTCCATGTGAAGGACATGGCAGCGGACGGCGGCTTCGCCGACGTCGGCTCGGGGACGCTGGACTTCGCCGCGATGTTCGACGACGCGCAGGCGGGCGGCGTCAAGCAGTGGCTGGTGGAGCACGACAGCCCCGCCGACGCGTTCGCCACGGCGCGCAACAGTTACGCGTATCTGGCCGCGCTGCGCTACTGATGCGCCGGCTCCGGCCGGGGTACGTCCGAACCGGCCACCTTCTTGAAGAAGAGGGTGGTCGGATGGAGTACCCCGGCCGGATCGGCCGCGTAGTCGGGAATGACACCGGCAGCCGTCCAACCGCCGTGCCGGTAAAGGGACTCGGCGGGGCTGCCGGTCTCCGTGTCCAGGACCAGGAGACTGACGCCCGCGTCGGCCGCCGCCTGTTCCGCCGCGGCCAGGAGGGTGCGGGCGAGGCCCCGACCGCGTGCGGCACGATGGACCATCAGCTTGAGGATCTCGGCGCGATGCCTGCCGTTGGGCTTGTCCACGAAGCCAACACTGACGGTGCCGGTGACCCGCTCGCCGTCACGCGCCACCCAGATCGCGAGCCGTCCCCCGGCCACCGCGGGGGTCAGGCCCCGCCACCAGTCGGCGGCGGCCGTCCTGTCCAGGGGCGCGAGGAAGCCTAGGGACGATCCGCCGTCCACGACATCGACGAGCAGGTCCGCCAAGTCGTCCGCCGCATGGTGGAGTTGGTCGGCACTGAGGCGCGTCGGCGCCGAGGCCGCCCGCCCGGTGCTCATCGCGCGACCACCACCAGGGCGTACCGCACGGCCCGCTCCCCGACGCAACGGAACCGCGTCGGCCCCCACAGCCGGAAGCGCAGGCAGTCCCCCGCCTCCAGGGCATGCTTCTCGCCCTGGACGGTCACCTCAAGGCCGCCGTCGAGCACCCAGATGTGCTGCTCGAGCCCGGGTACGGGAGGCCGGTCGTACGCCACGTCGGCGCCCGGTTCCAGTAGGCCCTCGACGAGTTCGGCGCGCAGCCCGGCGTGCGGCGGCGACACCGACCGGCGCACGAAGCCGGAGGCGCCGTCGGTCCACACGCGCTGCTCGGCGGCGCGCACCAGTTGCGCGGGCTCGGCCTCCACCTCGCTCAGGAGCTGCGACATGGTGCGTCCGTAAACGGCACAGAGCCGGTTCAGGAGGGACGCGGTGGGACTGATCTCCGCGCGTTCGGCCCGCGACAGGGTGGAGCGGCTCACGCCGCTGCGGTCCGCCAGATCTCCCAGGGACCAGCCGCGTTCCGCCCGCAGTTCGGCGAGGCGGGCGGCGAGCCGTTCGTCGACCCCGTCGTGTTCCACACTTGACTCACGTTCCATATTCGGCACGCTATCCCGAATATGAGACGCGCGCCAACCCCCGCCCGGCTCCGTGGCGAAGGCCTCACTCGTGCGCGGACACCGCCCCCAGCAACTCGCGGATGCGCCCGGTGGCCTCGGTGAACTCGGCCGTCGCCAGCGTCGTCGCGTACGACCGCTCCACGGGAAGGCCGACGTCGATGATCTCCTCCACCGTGCCGGGGCGCGGACTCATCACGACCACGCGATCCGCCAGATAGACGGCCTCCGGGATCGAGTGGGTCACCAGGAGCACCGTGGTCCCGGTCTCGCGCCAGATCCGGTTCAGCTCGACGTTCATCTGCTCGCGCGTGAGCGCGTCGAGTGCTCCGAAGGGCTCGTCCATGAGCAGCACCGGAGGCTCGTGCAGCAGCGCCCGGCAGAGCGCGACACGCTGCTGCATGCCTCCGGAGAGCTCGTGCGGATAGGCGTCCTCGAACCCGCCGAGTCCGGTCATGCGGATCAACTCATCGGCACGCGCGCGTGCCTCGGCTCCCGGGATTCCCCGCATCTCCGCCTGGAGGAGGATGTTGCGGCGCGCCGTGCGCCAGTCCAGGAGGGCGGCACGCTGGAAGACGTATCCGATGTCGCGGCGCGGCCCACGCACCCGCTCGCCGCCGAGGAGCACATCGCCCGACGAAGGCGCGAGCAGCCCCGCGACCAGCTTCAGGAGCGTGGACTTGCCGCAGCCCGACGGCCCGACGATCGCCACGAACTCGCCCGCGCCGACCTTCAGCGAGACGTCCCGCAACGCCGTGACGTCCTTCTTCTTCGTACGGAAGCGGACGGCGACGTCATCGAGGCGTACCGCGGTCGGCCGCGCGTCTGCCTTCGCCGTCTCCCCCACCGTCGCGCGTGGCTCGTCGCTCGTCTTGAGCGTCGCGTCCTTCGCCATCGCCCTGCCGCCCCTCAGCCCTTGATTCCCTTGGCCGCGTCCCAGTACTCGGCGACGGGCTTGGCTTTCTTGACCATGCCCGCCTCGGAGAAGACGTCGATGGTCTGCTGCCAGTCCGCCTCGGTGTTGGCGCCCGGCGCCTTGCCCTGTGTCGCGTCGGTGTGCAGCAGGGTCAGCGTCGTCTTGAACTGCTCGGACAGGACGTCCTTGGGCGGCAGTTGCTCGGAGGCGCCCTCCATCGAGGCGACCGCGGGTTCCGGGCTCTTCTCGGCGGCGGCCCACGACTCGCTCACCGCGGCGGTCATGCGCTTGGCCAGATCGCCCCTGCCCTGGAGGGTCTTGGGCCCGGCGATGAGGCCGTTGGAGTAGAAGTTCAGGCCGTTCTCGGAGAAGCGCAGATACGAGACGCCCTTCTTGGCCTTGTTCTGCATGGTGGGGCCCTGGTCGCTCGCGTATCCGAGCAGCGCGTCCGTCTTGCCGGAGATCACCGCGGCGATCTTGCCCGCCGGGTCGGTGTTCTGGACGTTGACGTCGGACAGTTCCATGTCGTTCTTCTCCAGGAAGATCGGGAACGTCTTGGTGAGCGCGTCGCCCGCCGTGCCCGCGATCGTCTTGCCCTTGAGGTCGGCGGGCGACTTGATGCCCTGGGCCTCGAAGTACTGCACCGAGGCGGGCGTCGTCTGCAGGAAGACACCCAGGCTCTTCACCTTCACGCCCTGGTCCACGCCCGCGAGCACCGCGGGCGTGTCCGCCCAGCCGAAGTCGGTCTGCCCGGCGCCGGTGGCCTGCACGGTCTTCTGCGACCCCTGGCCCGCCCTGATCTCCACGTCGATGCCGTGCTTCTCGAAGATCTTCTGCTGCTTGCCGTAGTAGAACGGCGCGTGTTCGCCGTACGGATACCAGTTGAGCGTCAGCGTCACCTTGTCGAGCTTCTTGCCTGAGTCGCTGGTGCTCGTCTTGTCGTCGTCGCCGCCACAGGCCGTCGCGGTCACCGCGACGAGGGCCAGGGGGACGATGCCGGTGAGCAGTCTGCGCGCGTGCATGGGACGGCCCTTCTCGCGTACGTCGAACATTCGGACATGGCGGGGTGGGTGCGCCGGCACCGCGGGGTGGGTCTCGGTAGGCCGTGGGGCCCTGGTGGGTCTCAGTAGGCCGTGGTGGCGGCCACGTCCCTGCGGCTCGCGTGCCACGGGAGCAGCAGCTTCTCGGCGATCTCGACGAGCACGAAGAGGACGACGCCGATCAGCGACATGACGAGCAGGCCCGCGAAGAGCATCGGGGTGTCGAGGTTTCCGTTGGCCTGGAGGATCACATATCCGAGGCCTTCGTTCGCGCCGACGAACTCGCCCACGACGGCGCCGGTCACGGCGAGCGTGACGGCCACCTTCAGGCCGGAGAAGAGGTGCGGCAGCGACGCCGGAAAGCGGATCTTGAGGAAGGTCTGCCAGGGCCGCGCGCCCATGGTGGCGGAGAGCTGGAGCATCTCCGGGTCGACGGCTTTCAGTCCGGTCACCATCGAGATGACCACGGGGAAGAAGGCGATGAGTACGGCGATGAGGATCTTCGGTGCGATGCCGAAGCCGAGCCAGACGACGAACAGCGGGGCGATCGCGATCTTCGGTACGACCTGGGCGAAGAGGAGGATCGGGTAGAGCGTCTTCTCGACGGTCGTCGAATAGACCATGAGGACCGCGGCGAGGACGCCGACGACCACGGCGATGACGAAGCCGAGCAGGGTCTCGTAGGTGGTGACCCAGGTGTGCTGCCACAGGTAGTCGGGCTTGTCGAGGATCACGTCGAAGGTCGCGCCCGGCGAGGGCACGAGATACGCCTCGACCATCTCGGTGGCGGCGATCAGCCACCAGACGCCGAAGCAGACGAGCAGCAGGACGAGCGGACGCCAGCTCTTCTCGGCCGCTTCTGCGAGGCGTTGACGGGGGGTGGGGCGGCTGCGGTCGACAACGCCCGCCGTTTTCACGGGAGTTGCCTGCAGTGCGCTCTGGCTCACGGTGAACTCCCCTGGCGTGCAGCGGTGACGTGAGGTGGTAGGTGCGGCAGTACGTGCGGTGGTACGTGGGTACGTGCGGTGGCAGGTGAGACGGTGATGCGGAAACCGCTTTCAGAAAGCGCTTTCTGATAAGGTGTCCGCCACGCTAATGACTGGCTGACCGCAGGGTCAATAGGTCGGCTCGAAGTTTCGCGGCGCGAGACGAGGGGGGCGCGGTGCGGGCACCAGGGCGCGAGCAGGGGTCTGGAACTGGCCGGCGGCAAGGGCCAACCCAGGCGCGGGGACAGGCACAGAGGCAGGCACAGGGGCAGGCGCAGGGGCAGGAACCGCGAGCCCCTGCCGCGCCCGCGCCAGGGCGGGGACGTGAGCGCGGGCGGCACGTCACCCTCCACGCGGTGGCCCGCACCGCCGGGGTCTCGCCGGCCACCGCGTCCCGGGCCCTGAACGGCACCACGCGCGTACGCGAGGACCTGCGGCGCAGGGTGCTCGAAGCGGCGGACCTACTGGGATACATCCCCAACGCCCATGCGCAGGCGCTCGCCAGTTCCTCGAACAACACCGTCGGCGTCATCTGTCACGACGTCGGCGACCCGTACTTCGCGGCCATCGCCAGCGGGGTGATGGCCGCGGCGGCCGAGCAGGACGTGCTGGTCATGCTGGCCAGCACCTTCCGCGCACCGGCACGGGAGATCGCGTACGTCTCGATGCTGCGGGCGCAACGGGCCCGCGCGATTCTCCTGATCGGCTCGGGCTTCCAGGACCCCGCGTGGGAGCGGGCGTTGCAGTCGGAGCTCGCGCCCTACATGCGTGACGGGGGCCGTGTCGCCGTGGTCAGCCGACACCGCAGCCTTCGCGTGGACACCGTGCAGCCTGAGAACCGGGCGGGGGCCGGAGCGCTGGCGCGGGCTCTACTGGCCCTGGGCCACCGGGAGTTCGCCGTCCTCACCGGCCCCGAGCGCCTCACCACGGTCGCGGACCGCCTGGCCGGTTTCCGCGAGGCACTGGCCGACGCAGGAGTCGCCCTCCCCCCGGAGCGGGTGGTCGAGGGCGCCTTCACCCGTGACGGCGGTCATGCGGCCGCGGTCGAACTGCTGCGCCGTGGAGAGCGCCCGACGTGCGTCTTCGCGGTGACGGACGTGATGGCCGTGGGGGCGTTGGGCGCGCTGCGGGAGCGGGGGCTCCGGGTGCCGGACGACGTGTCGCTCGCGGGCTTCGACGACATCCCTCTCATCGGCGAACTCACGCCCCCGCTGACCACGGTGGCGCTGCCGCTGACCCGCATGGGCCGTGACGTACTGGCCCTCGCCCTCCGCGAACGAGGCGCGAGGTCGCGGGTGGAGCGGGTGAGGGGCGAGGTGGTGTTGCGGGCCAGCACGGCACGGCCCACGAGCTGAGGGTTCAGGAGGGCGGGAGGGGCGGGAGGGCACGCCTGGGTTCGGCATGCGACGCCCTGCGCAGATGCTCGGCCAGGGACTCGACGGCGGGGGAAGCCGGGCCCGTTTTGGCGCCCCAGGCCAGCAAGTGGTGTCGGCGGGCCCAAGCGTCCTGCAAGTCGCATACGTCCAGGGGCTGGGAGGGGTCGATCACTCGGCGGGGGACTATGGCGAGGCCGACGCCCGCCGCCGCGAGGGCCACCAGGACGTTGAGGTCGGCGACCGTCGTGCGGTAGCGCACGACCGGTGCGTGGGGGCCCACATGCCTCTCGATCCAGCGGCGCAGCGAGGCGTCGGCGTCGAGGCCGACGAGGGGGTGCTCAGCCGCCTCGCTGTAGGTCAGGGACGTACGGCCTGCGAGGATCCCGCCCGCCTGGCCGACCACCACCAGGGAGTCGTCGCCGAGGGGCTCCATCGCCAGACCGCAGTCGCGCGCCTCGTCGTCCAGGACGATTCCCAGGTCCGCCGCGCCATCGGCCAGCATCCGCACGATCTGCGGCGTGCGGTTCTCGAAGACGCGGACGTCGACATCCGGGTGGGCCCGGAGGAACGAGACCAGGGCTCGCGGCACGAGCCGGTGCACCGCCGAGCCGCCGCCCAGCAGGGTCAGGGGCGCGGTCGGGGATCTCGTATAGCTCGCGACCGCGCTCTCCAGACGGACGGTCTGGGCCAGGACCTCGCGCGCGTGCCGGGCCAGCGTGGTCCCCGCCGGGGTCGGACGCACGCCTCTCCGACCCCGGATCAGCAGGGCCACACCGGCCTGCTGTTCCAGCGAGCGGACCCTCGCGCTGGCCGACGGCAGGCTCAGGTGCATGCGGCGCGCGCCCGCCGTGATCGACCCCTCCGTCACGATGCCGAGGAACAGCCGCAGGTCGTCCAGGTCATAGCGCACCCTCGTGAGCCTATGGCACAGCCTTAGGCTGGGTACACCGATAACGCATTGTGGGCCCACCGCTCACAGGGCGATGCTCGGCAGGTGGCAGAACTACTCCTCGTGCTGGTGGCAGGCGTCGCGGCCGGAGCGCTGAACTCCGTCGGCGGCGGAGGCACGTTCGTCGCGCTGCCCGCTCTGGTGGCGGTCGGCCTGTCCCCCGTGACGGCGAACGCGTCGTCGACCATCGCCCTCGTACCCGGAGCCGTGGCCAGTGGATGGGTCTACCGACGCGAACTCACCCCGCTCGGAACGACATCGACGAAGGCGCTGACGGCGGTCAGCGTGGTCGGGGGCGGGCTCGGCGCCGCCCTGCTCCTCACCCTGCCCGCAGCCTCGTTCGATGCCGCGGTGCCCTGGCTGCTCGCGTTCGCCACGCTGGTTCTCGCCTTCGGTCGCCGCCTCTCGCGCGCACTGGGCGGCGCGCTCGGCCGCGAGCTCGGCATCAGCTCCCGGGCCGTTCTGATCAGCCAGTTCCTCCTCGCCCTGTACGGCGGATACTTCGGCGGGGCCGTAGGCATCATGATGTTCGCCCTGTGGGGCATCGGCCTCGGACTCGACACCGCGGTGAGCAATCCGATGCGGGTCACGCAGATCGCGGCCATCAATCTCAGCGCGACCGCCCTGCTCCTCGTCGCCTCCGACGCGCTGCGCAATCCGCTCGTCCTCGCCACGATGTTCGGCGGCGCGCTGGCCGGCGGTTTCACCGGAGCCCACTTCGCGCGCCACCTCTCCGACCGGCTGCTGCGCGCCATCATCCTGACCACCGCCGTGTCGATGACCCTCCTCTACTTCGTGCGCGGCTGAGGCGGGCAGACCGACATGGACAGCCCACACTCCGATGCCGCCACCTCGCCGCACGAGGAACCGCCGCACGAGCAACTGCCCTACGAGCAACCGCCGTACACGCGAACGCCGTTCACGCGATCGCCGTTCACGGACGCGGCACGCGCTCGGCTGGCGATGGCGTACGAAGCGTGCGAGCTGGCCGAGATCGCGCGCGCGACCGTGCCCGTCGGTGCGCACGAACTGCGCCCGACGGCACCACGCACTCCCCCGGCTCGGCGCTCGCCGGCGCCGCCCACGTGCTGCGCACCGCGCGGCGCTTCTTCGAGGCCGCCGCCGTGTACGAGCGGCTCGGCGGGGCGAGCTGGCAGGTCATCGGTGACGTCCTGGGCGTGGACGCGGCGACGGCGCGGGCGCGCTTCATGGCGGCCGAGTCGTGCTTCCGTGAGGAACTGCGCGCTCGCGAGTCGGCACCGGCACCGGCCCCGGCTTCGGCCCCGGCCCCGGCCCCGGCCCCGGCCCCGGCCCCAAAAAGTTCCACCCAGACGGAGTGGTGGTGGGATTACGTTGCAGCCAATCCGCTGGAAGCCGCCCGCGACCTCGACGACTGGGTCCTGCGCCACGCGGACGGGGAGGCGGAAGGAGACGGGGACGGGGGCCTCGGCGCCACGCCGGTCTCCGGCGGCCTGACGTGAAGCACGGCCACCCCGGCCGTAAGTCGGTCCGCCCGCGCCACAGCAGCACCTGACGCTGCGTCACAGGCAAGAACCGGACTGCCCCTCTCCACGACCCCTCGCCCCCACCCGGCATCCCGTCAACAGGTCCGCCACCACGCACAGTTGACGCCACCTGGGCCGATTCCCTTGCACCCACCCCCGCCAACTCCCCTTGATTGAGGGGTAAATAGCAGCCGAAATCCGCCCGTATCGGCAATCGGGCACAGCTCCTACTCTGTGAGGCGCACACGCGGGGGATCACTGTCCGTCTTCCACGGAGGTTGCAATGTCTGCGTTGTCCGAGGGGATCTACCTGCTCAAGAACGAGGCGAGCGGGCTGTACGCGGGAGTGCAGGGGGCCAAGACCGCTCAGAGCGCCCCGGTCGTGCAGCAGGAGCTGCACCCGCAAGGAACCGCCCGGCACAGCCAGTTGTGGCATCTGCGGCCCAGCGCCGCCAAGGAGGGCGCCTGGACGCTGCAGAGCGTGCACAGCACCATGCGCATGGACATCATGACCGGCCGTGGCCGCGCGGGCTCTCCGGTCCAGCAGTGCCCGGCCGAGACCCGGCAGGATCTGCTGGAGTCCCAGTTGTGGCGGCCGGTCGCGTCCGGCGACGACCGGTACACGCTGGTCAACGTGAACAGCGGCCACCTGCTGTCCGTCGAGGACGACAGCAACATGCCGGACGTGGCCCTGGAACAGGCGGCCAAGCCCTCCGCGGGAGCCCGCATCGCCCAGCAGTGGCGCCTGGAGCGGGTGCCGAGCCGCGGCGAGACCACGGCGTTCGACGCGCTGACGGCCACCGTGGTCTCCGCCGGCGGCGGCATCCTCGGCTCGGTCCTCGGCTCCCTGAGCGGCGCGGCCAAGCAGGCGCTCGACGCGGGCGGCGGGATCTTCGAGGCGGCGGCCAAGTCGATCCCGGACAGCGACGCGCCCTACGTACGCTTCGAGGGCTTCCGCCGCGACGAGTTCATCCGCTTCTCCAAGCGGCGCGGCATCGAGGCAGGGCCACGAAAGATCGCCGAACAGTTCCCGCACCTGCCCAAGCCCTTCCGGGACGGCTTCGACGCCGTGGGCCCGGCCGCCAAGCGCAGCGGTCACACCTATCTGGGCTTCACGCGGGACCAGGCCATCGAGTTCTCCGAGAAGGGCCACGGTCCCGTCCACGACGCGGAGGCCATGCTGCACCCCGGCCTCGTACAGGCAGTCGGCGAGCTGTGCGACGTCACCGGCTTCGGCACCGAGCGCGGCAGGCTCGTGATCTTCGGCCGCAAGGACAGCGTCACCATGGACCCCACCAAGGTGGATCTGGCACGCGGTTCGTCCCACCAGCAGTTCCTGCTGACGGCCGCACCCGACTCCTTCGGATTCGGACCGGACGCGGCGGCCACGGCCGTATCGGACTCCACGGCACACTACTTCCTGACCAAGGGCGACGAGTTCGTCGTCGTCTCCGAGGACAAGCTCATCCAGGGCCCTGCCAGGCTGACCGAGGCCTACCCGTTCCTCGACGGCCTCTGGATGTAAGGGTGTAGCGCCCGGTCCCGTCGGCCCCACCGCCGGCGGGACCTTGCCGCGCCTAAGCCGTGAGGTCGGCTCCCGCCGCCTCCCCCAGCGCGTCGAGCACCGGACGGATCAGCGGATGCTCCTCCGCACCGCACCGCACCGCCGCGAAGACCCGGCGGGTGGGAGCGACGCCCTCCACCGGGCGGATCACCACCCCCGAGACATCCATGCCCCGCAGCGCCGAGCGGGGCACGAGCGCCACGCCCGCCCCCGCCGACGCCAGGGCGACCACCGCGCGGAAGTCGTCCGACCAGTGTTCGAGCGGGGGCTGGAAGCCCGCCGCCTCGCAGGCGAGTATCACCACGTCATGGCAGGGGTTGCCGGCGAACGGCCCGATCCACGCGTCCTTGGCGAGCTCCGCGAGCGGCACCCGCTCCGCCGCCGCCAGGCGATGTGTCTCGGGGAGCACCGCGTCGAAGGGCTCGGCGTAGAGCGGGACGCGCGTCAGCCGCGGGTCGTCCGCGCCCGGGGCGCCCCGGTACTCCACCGCCACGGCGACATCCACCTGCCGGTCGAGGACCATCGGCAGGCTCGCGTCGCCCTCCGCGTCCTGGACCCGCACCCGGATGCCGGGCGCGACGGTCGAAAGGCGTGCCAGGGCCGGGCCCACGACCAGGCCGATCCCCGTGGCGAAGGACGCCACGGTCACCGTCCCCGCCGCGCCCGAGCTGTACGCGGCGAGCTCCGCCTCGGCCCGCTCGAGCTGGGCGAGGACCGCGTTCGTGTGGGCGAGCAGGATCTCGCCCGCCGGGGTCAGACTGACCCCGCGGGCGCCCCGCTCGACCAGGCGGTGGCCCGTCTCCTGCTCCAGGGCGGTCAGCTGCTGGGAGACCGCGGACGGCGTGAGATAGAGCGCGGCGGCAGCGGCCGTGACCGTGCGGTGGTCGGCCACCGCACGGAGGATGTGCAGCCGCCGCGCTTCGATCATGGGGTCGATTGTCCCGCACCACGGGGCCCATCGACACCACTGGTCCGGCCAACCCCCTCGGTCACCCGAGGGGCCCCGGACACGCCACCCGAGGGCGCCCCCCAGTCACCCGAGGGCTCCGGACACCGTCAGGCGTCCAGCTCCGCCCGGGCCGCCACGAACGCGTCCACCGCGCGGTTCACGTCCTCCGTGGAGTGCGCGGCCGACAGCTGGACACGGATACGGGCCGCGCCCTGCGGCACCACCGGGTACGAGAAGCCGATCACGTACACGCCGCGCTCCAGGAGCAGCTCGGCCATGCGGCCCGCGACCGAGGCGTCGCCGATCATCACCGGGGCGATCGCGTGGTCGCCCGGCAGGATGTCGAAGCCCTCCTCGGTCATCCGCGAGCGGAAGAGCGCCGTGTTCGCGGCGAGCCGCTCGCGCAGGTCGCCCGCCGACTCCAGGAGGTCGATGACCTTGAGCGAGGCCGCGGCGATGACCGGGGCGAGCGTGTTCGAGAAGAGGTACGGGCGCGAGCGCTGGCGCAGGAGCGCGACGATCTCCGCGCGGGCGGCGACATAGCCGCCGGAGGCGCCGCCGAGCGCCTTGCCGAGGGTGCCCGTGATGATGTCGACGCGGTCCATGACGCCGTGCAGCTCGGGCGTGCCGCGTCCGCCGGGGCCGACGAAGCCGACGGCGTGCGAGTCGTCGACCATCACCATGGCGTCGTAGCGCTCGGCGAGGTCGCAGATCTCCCGCAGCGGGGCGACGTACCCGTCCATGGAGAAGACGCCGTCGGTGACGATGAGCTTCCGGCGGGCGCCGCCCTCGGAGGCCTCCTTGAGCTGCTGCTCCAGGTCCGCCATGTCGCGGTTGGCGTACCGGAAGCGGCGCGCCTTGCTCAGCCGGATGCCGTCGATGATCGAGGCGTGGTTGAGGGCGTCGGAGATGACCGCGTCCTCGGCGCCGAGCAGCGTCTCGAAGACTCCGCCGTTGGCGTCGAAGCAGGACGAGTAGAGGATCGTGTCCTCCTGGCCGAGGAACGCGGAGAGGCGTCCCTCCAGCTCCTTGTGCACCTCCTGCGTGCCGCAGATGAAGCGCACGGACGCCATGCCGTAGCCCCAGCGGTCCAGGGCATCGTGCGCGGCGGCGATCACCTCGGGGTGGTCGGCGAGGCCGAGGTAGTTGTTCGCGCAGAAGTTGAGGACCTCACCGGGGCGGCCTCCCGCGGTGACGGCGACCGTGGCGGACTGCGGGGTGCCGATGACGCGCTCGGGCTTGTGCAGTCCGGCGGCGCGGATCTCGTCGAGGGTGGTGCGCAGGTCGTCGCGTACGGAGTCGAACATGCTGGGTTCCTTCGGCAGCTGAGGCAGGGGCGGCAGGTCGGATGGGGGCAGGGATCAGGCGGTCCAGTCGAGGATGACCTTGCCGCCGCGGCCGCTCGCCGCGTCGTCGAAGGCCGCCTCGAAGTCGCGGTGGCCATAGCGTCCCGTGATCACCGGGGCGAGGTCGAGGCCGCCTTCGAGCAGCACGGACATGGAGTACCAGGTCTCGAACATCTCGCGGCCGTAGATGCCCTTGATCGTGATCATGGAGGTGACGATCCGGGACCAGTCGACGGCGAACTCCTCGGCCGGCAGACCGAGCATGGCGATCTTGCCGCCGTGGGTCATGTTGGCGAGCATGTCGCGCATCGCGACGGGGTTGCCGGACATCTCCAGGCCGACGTCGAAGCCCTCGCGCAGGCCGAGCTCGCGCTGTCCCTCGGTGATCGAGGTCTCGGCGACGTTCAGCGCCAGGCTCGCGCCGACCTTGCGGGCGAGCTCCAGGCGCTCCTCGCTGACGTCGGTGACGACGACGTTGCGGGCGCCCGCGTGCCGGGCCACGGCCGCGGCCATCAAACCGATCGGTCCCGCCCCGGTGATCAGCACGTCCTCGCCGACCAGCGGGAAGGACAGCGCGGTGTGCACCGCGTTGCCGAACGGGTCGAAGATCGCGGCGACATCGAGGTCCACGGGCACGCGGTGCACCCACACGTTCGAGGCGGGCAGCGCGACGTACTCCGCGAACGCCCCGTCCCTGCCGACACCGAGGCCCACCGTGGCGCGGCACAGGTGGCGGCGGCCCGCCTGACAGTTGCGGCACTTGCCGCAGACCAGGTGGCCCTCGCCGCTGACCCGGTCGCCGACCTTGATGTCGGCGACGTCACGGCCGGTCTCCACGACCTCGCCGACGAACTCGTGTCCGACGACCAGCGGCGCCTCGATCGCCTGCTGCGCCCAGCCGTCCCAGGCCCGGATGTGCAGATCGGTCCCGCAGATCCCGGTGCGCAGCACCTTGATCAGGACGTCCCCGTGGCCGATGACCGGCTCCGGTACGTCCATCAGCCGGAGACCCGGCTCCGCCTTCTCCTTGACCAGCGCCTTCAACGCAACGGCTCCTGTCGTACGTCGCTTCTTCCCCCGACGACACAGGAATCTTCCCTACGGCGGCGCCCTGGTCCATCGAGGATTTCTTAAGCGCCGCCGCAGCTTTCCTTCAGGCCCGCGTCTGGCCCCGCTCGAAATAGGCGATCAGCTCCGGGTCGAGCTCGGGCACCTCACGCGGCGTACCCCCGTCGCGCAGCGACTGCGTGGCGCGCACGCCCGCCGCCACCGCCATCCGGGCCGCGACGGGCGAGGTGTCGGTGCGCCCTCCCTCGCGCACGAACCGTACGAACTCGTCGATGAGCAGCGGGTCGGAGCCGCCGTGTCCGCCCTCGTCCTGCTCGTCCGGCACCGCGTACTCGGCGTCGGCCTCGGGGCGGTAGGCCGAGCGGCGCGCGTTCCAGACCTTCACCACCCCGCCGGGACCGTCGCCGAAGTTCTCCAGGCGGCCCGCGTCACCGATGACGGTGTAGTTGCGCCAGTAGTCGGGCGTGAAGTGGCACTGCTGGTAGGAGGCCAACACCCCGTTGTCGAGGCGCATGTTGACCAGGGAGACGTCCTCGACGTCGATGACGGGATTGAGGTCGCGCTGGGTATGCGGCGGCCAGTGGCCGTCCTTGGTGTACCAGTCGTCCGTCTTGGGTTCGCCCGGCTCGCGGCGCGGGTTGTCCCCGTAGACCATGAGGTCGCCCAGGGCCTGCACCCGGCGGGTGTAGCCGTCGGCGAGCCAGTGCAGGACGTCGATGTCGTGGGCGGCCTTTTGGAGCAACAGACCGGTGGTGTGCCGCCGTTCGGCGTGCCAGTCCTTGAAGTACCAGTCACCTCCGTAGGCGACGAAGTGGCGAACCCAGACCGTCTTGACCCGGCCGATCTCGCCACGCCCGATGATGTCGCGCATCAGCCTGACCACGGGCATGTGGCGCATGTTGTGGCCTACGTAGAGGCGCGTTCCCGTCTCGTACGCGGTCCGCAGGATCTCGTCACAGGCTTCGATGCCGATGTCGAGGGGCTTCTCCACGAAGACGGGCTTCTTCTCGCGCAGCGCCTCGCAGGCGAGCCGCGCGTGCGTGTGGTCGGGGGTGAGGATCACGACGGCGTCGACGTCCGGGTCCTCGACGACCTTGCGGTGGTCGGTGGATATCAGGGCGCCGGGAAAGGCCACGGCCGCCTCCGTCCGTGCGGTGGCGTCGTGGTCGGCGAGCGCGGTGACGCGGGAGCCCGCGCCTGGCCTGTGTGCGGTGCGGGCGAGCGAGCCGCGAAGGCCGTAGCCGAGGACGCCGAGACGGAGGTCGGTCATGGTGTGCCTTTCCGTGCCAATACCTGTGCACAAGTACCTGTGCCGGTGCGGGTGTTGCCCACGGGCGTTGTCGCCTATGTACGTGCAGGGTGCACGAGTACGTGGGCGAGCGCCACGGCCCCCGTGCCGGCGAGCTTGCCCCTTCCACTCACGGCACGGGCCGCGTCGCGGGCGGCCTGCGGAGTGCAGGGACGGGCGGCGGTGCAGGACTCTCCCGAGCCGTTCGGGGCCGCATGGATGATCTTGGGGCCCGGGGCGGCCCGGGCCACGCCCTGTGGGGCGATGACGGCCCCGAGAGCGGCGACGGCCACAGCCGCGGCGGTGAAGCGCGGGCGCCTCACTTCGCGACGCCCCAGTCCGGGTGGCCCGGCATGGGCGGGTTGTCGAGCTCGAACAGCCAGCGGTTGAGGAAGGTGCCGACCGAGGCGTCGCCGGTGACCTCGACGTCGTAGCCGCCGTTGCCGAGCGTCGGGAACAGCGGGTCGCCGACGCCGTCCGCTCCCGGGGACGGGTCGAAGGGCGCGGCGTGGGCGGGGAGGGCGAGCGCGAGAGTGGCGGCCGTGGCCGCCGTCACCGTCGCGGCACGGAGCGTGCGAGCACGTACGGATCGGGTCCTGTTCTCAGCCATGGGGTGGCAACGTAGTAATCGCTTACTGTCTCCGTCAACACCCCGGAGGTCATCCGGCTGGCCCCGACCGCGCCTGCTGCACAACCCGGCCAGGACAGAAAGAACAGAGAAAGATGCCGGGCCTCTTGCCCTCGCATAGCAAACGCTTACATGCTGTCGCGGAATCCCTCACGCCGCTCACGCTGCTCACGCCCCTCACTCCCCCACACCCCGATGCCCCGACGCCTCACGGGAGTTCCCATGCGCACGCCCCGCTCCGGCTCCACCGGTCCCAGCCGCCGCACGCTCCTCACCGCTAGTGCCGCATCCGCCCTTGTCGCGCCGACGCTGGCGCCGTCGCTCGGCGGCACGGCGTGGGCCGCCCCGGACGCCTCCGCGGACGCCGACCCGTACGAGACCCTGCTCGCCCGCGCCGCGGCACAGCTCACCGGCGGCACGTTCGACCCCGAGGACCCGGACTTCGCGGCGGCGCTCAGAACCCTGGACACCCAGGCCTCCGGCTGGTGGCGGGACCTGGACCGCTCGGCGGGCCGCACCGCCCTGTGGGCCGACCTCTCCCCCGCGAAGGACGCGGGCAACTTCGGCCAGAGCTACACCCGCCTGCGCACGATCGCCACAGCCTGGGCCACGCCCGGCACCTCCCTCAGCGGTAGCGCCGAAACGGCGGACGCCCTGCTCGCGGCCCTGCGCTTCCTGCACGACGCCGCCTACAACCCCGCCCGCCCGGAGACCGGCAACTGGTGGTTCTGGGAGATCGGCGCACCCCGCGCCCTGATGGACACATGTGTCCTGCTCCGCGAGAAGGTCCCGGCGGCCGACCTGGCGGCGTACGTCTCCACCGTGGCGAAGTTCTGCCGGGACCCGGACCGTCGCACCAACTCGCCGAACCTGTCCGAGACGGGAGCCAACCGCGCCGACAAGGCCGTCATCGTGGCGCTGCGCGGGCTGCTCGCGCGGGACGCGGCCACGCTGACGCTGGCCCGCGACGGCCTGTCCGACGTCCGGGACAAGGGCAGGAACAGCCTGTTCACGTACGTCACTTCGGGCGACGGCTTCTACGAGGACGGGTCCTTCGTGCAGCACGGCTCCGTCGCGTACACGGGGACGTACGGCAGTGTCCTGCTCGGCAGCGCGGGGCAGCTGATCGCGCTGCTCGCGGACTCCGAGTGGGCCGTCACCGATCCGCAGACCTCCGTGTTGTACGAGGCCGTGGACCGGACGTTCTCGCCGGTCGTCTTCGACGGGCTCATGATGGACGCGGTGCGTGGCCGGGCCATATCCCGCGAGAAGGCGCCCGACCACAAGGACGGCGCGGCG
The DNA here is from genome assembly GCF_053607685.1 of Streptomyces sp. NPDC055099. Lineage (NCBI taxonomy): Bacteria > Bacillati > Actinomycetota > Actinomycetes > Kitasatosporales > Streptomycetaceae > Streptomyces > Streptomyces sp. NPDC055099. The sequence continues at coordinate 146,376 of NZ_JBSGUA010000007.1, forward strand.
GCGCTTTCCCACATCCTGCAACTGGCGGGCGGCGCCCCCGCCGCGTACGCCGAGCGCTGGCGCGCGCTGGCCAAGGGGTGGATCAGCCGCAACAAGTCCCACCCCTACCTGAGCCTGGTCGGCGTTCCCGCGATCGCCCGCGCCAAGGCGGTCATCGACGACCCCGCCATACCCGCCGCCGACCGCCTCACCGGGCACTTCGCGTTCGCCGACATGGACCGGGTGGTGCACCGGCGCCCCGGCTGGGCGCTCACGCTCTCGCTCTCCTCGAAGCGCATCGCCGCGTACGAGGCGGGCAACGGCGAGAACCTGCACGGCTGGTACACCGGCGACGGCATGACCTACCTGTACGACGGCGACGACCTGGGGCAGTTCGGGGACGGCTTCTGGGCGACGGTCGATCCGTACCGCCTGCCGGGCACCACCGTGGACACCCGCGAGCGCGCCGACATCGGCTCGGGCGCGGGCACGGGGACCTACCGGCCGAAGAACGCCGTCGCGGGAGGCGCGGTGCTCGACGCGAGATTCGGCGCCGCAGCCATGGAACTCCTCGCCGACGGCAGCACGCTGCGCGCCAGGAAGGCGTGGTTCTTCCTGGACAACGCGGTCGTCGCCCTGGGCGCGGACATCACCGCGAGCGACGGCCGGACCATCGAGACGGTCGTCGAGAACCGCAACCTGTACGAGGACGGCGCACCCCGGCTCACGGTCGACGGCCGGCGTCAGCCCTCGCGCACCGGCTGGTCGGCACCCCTGCCCGGCGCCCGCTGGGCTCACCTGGACGGCACCGGCGGCTATGTCTTCCCCGACGACCCCGGGCAGCCTTCGCACGGCCGGGGCGGCGCCCGCCTCAACGCCCTGCGCGAGGAGCGGACCGGCACCTGGCGCGCGATCAACACCGGCGCGGACACCGGAGGCAGCACCACGCCCCTCACCCGCCGCTATCTGACCCTGTGGCTCGACCACGGCGTCTCCCCCGCCTCATCCTCGTACGCCTACGTCCTCCTGCCCGGAGCGAGCGCCGCCGCGACCGCCGTCTGGGCCCACTCGCGGCCGGTCCGCGTCGTCGCCAACAACGCCACCGCCCAGGCCGTCGAGGCCCGCCGCCACGGACTCCTCGCCGCGCACTTCTGGGCGCCGGGCAGCGCGGCCGGGATCTCGGCGTCGGGCCCCTGCACCGTGCTCGTCCGACGCGAGGGCGGCGGCATGTCACTGGCCGTGGCCGACCCGGCCCGCACCGGCACGACCGTCACCCTGGAACTGCCCTTCCCCGTACGGAAGGTGGTCAGCGCCGATGACACGGTCACCGTCACCCCGGGGCGTCGCCCCGTCGTCAGCGTCCGCGTCGAAGGTTCACGCGGCCACACGCACACCGCACACCTGAGGTGACCGGCACACCCCCGCCCGGAAGCCCCCGCCCCTAGGAAGCACGGACCCACCATGCCCGCACCGCACCTGGCCCTGCCGCCCACCGACCGGGTCCTCTCCCCGCTCACAGGCTGGACCCGCGCCCACTGGGAGGCCCTCGCCGATCGGCAGTTGGACGCGCTCGTCCCGTACGCGACGCCGAACTTCGCCCAGTACCGGCTGCCGGGGCGCGGCAGTTGGTCGGGAGTCGTGTCGGACGGCCTGGAGGGGTACGCACGGTCATTCCTCCTCGCCTCCTTCCGGATCGCGGGAGCGGGCGGCGAGGTGGACCCTCACCTCGTCGAACGCTACGCGCAGGGTCTGACAACGGGCACGGACCGAGCCGCCGCCGGCGGTGAGGCCTGGCCCGAACTCAGTGACTGCTCGCAGCAGATGGTGGAGGCGGCGTCGATCGCGATCGGTCTGCACGAGACCCGCCCCTGGATCTGGGACAAGCTCGACACCCGGGTCCAGGAGCGGGTCGTTGACTGGTTCTCCGGCTTCGTCGGCGGCCGCACGTGGGACAACAACTGGCGCCTGTTCCAGGTGGTGTCCGAGCAGTTCCTGGCGTCCGTCGGCGCCCCGTACAGCAAGGCGGACATCGACGGCGGGCTCGACCGCATCGAGGACTGGTACCGCGGCAACGGCTGGTACAGCGACGGCGACGGACGCAACTTCGACTACTACATCGGCTGGGCGATGCACCTGTACCCGCTGCTCTGGGCCCGCATGGCGGGCCCGGACGACGAGGGGCGCGGCAAGGTCTACCGCGAACGGCTGACCCAGTTCCTCACCACCTACCCGCACTTCTTCGGCGCCGACGGCGCCCCCGTCCACCAGGGCCGCTCCCTGACGTACCGCTTCGCGGCGACCGCCCCTGTCTGGATGGGCGCCCTCGCGGACTGCACGCCCCTGGCTCCCGGCCTCACCCGGCGCCTCGCGTCCGGCACCGCACGGCACTTCATGGAGCGCGGTGTCCCCGACGAGCGCGGGCTGCTGCCGCTCGGCTGGTACGGGACGTTCCTGCCGTCCACCCAGGCCTACTCGGGACCGGCGTCCCCGTACTGGGCGAGCAAGGGCTTCCTCGGTCTGCTGCTGCCCGCCGACCACCCGGTGTGGACGGAAGGTGAACTCCCGCTCCCCGTCGAGGAGTCCGACCAGTACACGGCGCTCCCCCAGCCCGGCTGGCTCCTGCACGGCACACGCCACGACGGCATCGTCCGCCTGATCAACCACGGAAGCGACCACAACCCCCTCGAAGGCCCCGCGGCCGACGACCCGCACTACGCCAAGTTCGGCTACTCCACGGCCACCGCGCCCGAGACCGCCCCGAGCGCGTGGGCACGCACCGTGGACAACCATCTCGCGCTCCTCGCGCCGGACGGCACACCCTCACGCCGCCGCCGGATCCACCCGGTGCGCTGCGAGGGCCGCGTGGCCGCCTCCCTTCACGACGCTGAACTGCCGGGCTTCGAGGGCGAGTTCCCCATCGAGACGACCAGCGCGCTGCACGGCCCCTGGGAAATCCGCGTCCACCGAGTGCAGGCCCCGGCGGGCGTGACCGTACGCGAGGGAGGCCATGCGGTGGCCGACGCGGCACAGCCGCACGCCGAGCAGGGGCCCGGCTGGGCCCTCTCCCGTACCGAGGCCGGGCTGACCAGCGCCGTCGTCGCCCTCCACGGCTGGGACGAGGAGGCCGGCATCGCCCGTGAGGTGGCCGCCAACGCCTACGGCCTGCACTCGGCGACGCCGTACCTGACCCTCACCGGCCACCAGGGCGGCCCGAGCGTCCACGTCACCCTGGTCGTCCTCTCCCAGGACACCGTCGAACCCTCGGCGTTGCGGGAGTCCATCATCTGCACGGTGGAGGGCGACACCGTCCGGCTCCGCTTCCCCGACGGCACCCGCCTGGAGGTGTGAGCGTTCCAGGCGTGACGTGACCGTCAGATCCCGCCGTCCTCCCGGCGGTGGATCTGCTCGATCAGCTCGGCCGCCATGGCCTTGATCGTCTCCAGGCCCGCCCTCCCCCAGGGGCGGGGCTCGACGTCCACGACGCAGATGGTGCCGAGCGCGATGCCCGTACGGTCGATGAGCGGGGCGCCCAGATAGGAGCGGATGCCGATCTCGTCGACCACCGGGTTGCCCGCGAACCGCGGATAGTCGCAGACGTCCTCCAGGACGAGGGCCTTGCGCCGCACGATCACATGCGGGCAGTACCCGTGGTCGCGCGCCATGTAGCGGTACGCGGTGCTCCCGCCGGCCGCCGTGGAGGTCAGCTCGGAGCCGTCCCCCATGGCGTCGGGGGTGTGCAGGCCCGCGAAGAACTGCCGGTTCTCGTCGATGAAGTTGACCATGGAGTACGGCGCGCCCGTGATCTCGGCGAGCCGGTCGGCGAAGGCGTCGAAGGCGAGATCCGGACGCAGCCCTATGCCCAGTCGGCGCAGCCGCCGCACCCGGCTCGGCGCCTCCTTGTCGACGGGAGTGAGCAGCAGGGGCGCGTTCGCGTCGTACATCAGGTGTGGGCTCCGTAGCTCGGGGCGGCCGGGGCGTGGGCGAGGAGGTGTTTGACGAGGGTGAGGAGGGTCGCGATGCCCGAGCTGGAGATCCGCGCGTCGCAGCGCACGACGGGCACCTGCGGGTCCAGGTCGATGGCGGAACGTACCTCTTCGGGCTCATAGCGGTGGGCTCCGTCGAATTCGTTGATCGCGACGATGAACCCCATGCCGCGCTGCTCGAAGAAGTCGACCGCCGCGAAGCAGTCCTCCAGGCGGCGTGTGTCGGCGAGGACCACCGCGCCGAGCGCACCCTCGGAGAGTTCGTCCCACATGAACCAGAAGCGTTCCTGGCCGGGCGTCCCGAAGAGGTAGAGCACGTGCTCCGGGTCGAGGGTGATGCGGCCGAAGTCCATGGCCACGGTCGTCGTGGTCTTGTTCTCGACGCCCGACAGATCGTCGGTGCCTTCGCTGACCGTGGTGAGGAGCTCCTCCGTGCTGAGCGGCGCGATCTCGCTCACCGCGCCCGTGAAGGTCGTCTTGCCGACCCCGAAACCTCCCGCGACCAGGATCTTCAGCGCGGTGGGGAAGGGGTCAGAGCTGTCGTCGTAGTCCATCGAGCACTGCCTCCAACAGGGACCGGTCAGTGGGGTTGTGGTAGAAGTCCGGGGCTCTCAGGGTGAGCGCCCCGCAGTCGACGAGATCGGAGAGCAGCACCTTGGTGACGACCGCGGGCAGCTTCAGCTGCGCCGCGATCTCCGCGACCGATGTGGGCGCCGTGCAGAGCCCGAGTGCCTGGGTGTGTTCGGGCCCCAGGTAGCCGGTGACCAGGCCTCCGGTGGCCAGCACCTGGGTCAGGAGGTCCAGTTGGGCGGTCGGCCGGGTCCGCCCGCCGCTGACCGTGTAGGGCCGGACGAGCCGTCCGGCGGATTCGTCGAGCCAGGGCCCGTCGTGCGGGGCCGCCACGCTCAATGCCTCATCGGGGCGGGTTCGCCGACGGGTTGCCGGGGTGCGGTGAGCAGGTAGGGGCGCACGCTCTTGACCAGCATCGCCATTTCGTAGCCGAGGACCGCCGCGTCCGCGTCCCGCCCGGCGAGCACCGCGAGACAGGTGCCGGATCCCGCCGTGGAGACGAACAGGAGGGTGGAGTCGAGTTCCACGACGACCTGGCGCACGTCGCCGCCGTCCCCGAAGCGGATGCCCGCGCTGCGCCCCAGTGAGTAGAGCCCGGAGGCGAGAGCTGCCATGTGGTCGGCACTGTCCGGGTCCAGGCCGTGGACCGACTTCACGAGTCCGTCGGAGGAGAGCAGGACCGCGCTGTGGGTGTGCGGCACGCGCTGCACGAGCCCGCTCATCAGCCAGTCGAGGTCGGATACCTGCCCGGTCGGCGCATCGCTCGCCATGGTGGATCGACTCCTTGGGGTACGAAGGTCTGCCGGGGCAGACATGGTGCTGGTGGGGTGGTGCGGTTCAGCCACCCTGGTCGCCCCCGTCGCGGGGGGTGTTGAGGTCGGGTCCGGGCGCCGGGTCGCCCATCTCCTGGGCGGCGGCGAGTCCGATGCCGCGCTGGAAGGCGGCCATCAGGCCCGGGTCGTGGCCGATGTGGTGTTCGCTCTCCGGGCGGGGCGTGGGCGCGTCCCGCAGTTGGGGCGCGATGTGTTCCTGGGCGCGTCGCTTGGGCAGTTGGGGCCTTCCCACCCGGCCGCGTACGGCGCTGCCGTTGAGCGGGGTGGGCAGTGTCCCGGTGTGCTCGGCGGCGGCCTGCCGGTCCTCCGGCCTGATCCCCGGCACGGCGTCGGCCGGCGTCGGCCTGCCCTCCCTGCCGCGCACGGGCAGCGGGGCGGGCCCGGAGCCGTGCGTGCCGGGAGCGGCCGGCGGCGGGCTCTGCGGCACGTCCCGCTGCGGCTGCCGGGGCACGGCCACCGGCTCCGGCTGAGGGGCGGCGGCGGGTGCCTGCGCGGTTTCCCGTACGGCGCCGGGGGTGGCCGGGGGCGCGGCTTCCGGGGCCGGTTGCGGGCGTCCGGCGGCGGGCTCGGCCTGCGGCTCGGTGCCGAGGAGGCCCTGCGGCAGGATCAGTACGGCCTGCACGCCTCCGTAGATGTTGGTCTGGAGGCGGACCGCGATGCCGTGGCGCCGGGCGAGCGCGGACACTACGTAGAGGCCGATCCGCCCGTCCTGGAGGAGGCTCGCGACGTTGACCTGGTCCGGGTCGGCGAGCAGGTGGTTCATCTTGTTCTGCTCGGTCAGCGGCATGCCGAGGCCGCGGTCCTCGACCTCGACGGCGAGTCCGGCCGTCACCAGGTTGGCGCGCAGCAGGACCTGGGTGTGCGGGGCGGAGAACACCGTGGCGTTCTCGACGAGTTCGGCCAGGAGGTGGATGACGTCGGCGACGGCGTGGCCGCGCAGGGTGCCCGCGATCGGCGGCACCAGCTTGACCCGCGAGTACTGCTCGACCTCGGCGATGGCCGAGCGGAGCACCTCCGTCATGGAGACCGGGTTGCTCCACTGGCGGCGCGAGATGGCGCCGCCCAGCACGGCGAGGTTCTCGGCGTGCCGGCGGATGCGGGTGGCCAGGTGGTCGACGTGGAAGAGGCCCTTGAGCAGCTCCGGGTCCTCGACCTCGTTCTCCAGTTCGTCGAGGATCGAGATCTCGCGGTGCACGAGGGACTGCAGCCGCCGGGCCAGATTGACGAAGACCTCGACCTTTTGTTCGCTGCCCGCGTGGCTGGAGAGCTGGGATGCCTGCACGACGGCGGTGACGGCGACGTCCTGGGCCCGGGACAGCTCGGCGGCGAGCAGCCCGAACTCGTCGCTGTCCGGGGCGGGTGAGGCGGGAGCCTTGCGCGGGGGCGGGCCGTCGCCGCGGCGAAGCTTCTCGACGACTTCGCGCAGCTCGGCCTGTCCGCGCGCGGTGGTGCGGCGCAGGGTGCCGACGCGTTCGCGTACGGAGGTGGCGGTGCGGTCGGCGGCGATGGCGGCGATCACGACGCTGGCCAGGCTGATGGCACCGGCGGCGGCGAGGATGACGAGCAGCGCGGGTTCGAGCGGTCCGGGGGCCGAGCGGACGATGAACAGCACGGCGGCAGCGGCGCAGAGCACCACCGCGACGGCGGGCAGTACGGCGATGCGCAGGAGCTGGGGCCGTATCCGGGCCTCGGGCAGCGCCGTGCCGGTTCGGCTCCCGGGCCTGCCGTGCCGCCCGCCCTCTCGGCGGTCTGCGCGGGCGGCCGGTGCACGGAGGTGAGACATCAGCGTCCTCGGTCGGGGAGCGGGCTCCGGCGGGCGCGACGTGGGGGTTCGCGGCATCGCCGTACCGGTCGGGAGGGCGCAGGCAAGCTCGCTGCCATGATCCCTGCGTCGACCGGCGGACACTCACGGTAGTCACCAACGCTTCATGTGCGGGGGGCAGTTGACAAAGTCCGGCACCCAGCGTCCCGCTCTGGTATGACGCGTCGTACGGCCGTCCGATTAATTGCCGGGGAGGGGCGTGGCGGCCGACAGCGGCGACCCGGCGTGAGGCCGACACATCCCGAACGTCCCAATGTGACACCCGAGGCCCCGGACTTCGCAGAGAAGGGACAACTGCGCATCCGTATCGGTGAAATACCGGCAGAACCCTGAGAGCCACCCGTGCCGTACTGCAATATCCGTCAACACGAGCGGGATGGCGACGTGGACCCGCACAGGTGCGAGAGAGGTGACCTTCTCCGCCCGGGTGCGGACGCGTCAGGTGAAGCGAGGCATCAGCGATGTCGGAGGAAACGCTGCGGGACACCGGGGGCCGGCCGGGGTTCTTCCGGGAACTGGTCGAATCCTCACAGGACGCGATCCTCATGAAGACCCTGGACGGGCAGATCACCTTCTGGAACGCGGCGGCCCAACGGCTGTACGGCTACGCGCCCGAAGAGGCCGTCGGCAGCCATGTCGGCATGATCGTGCCCCCCGAACTCAAGGACGAGGAAGCCGGTCTGCTCGCGCAGATCGCCCGGGGGGTGCGGATCGAGCACTACGAGACCCGCCGCACGGCCAAGGGCGGCCGCGTCCTGGACATCGACGTGACCCTGTGGCCGATCCGCGCCGACGACGGGACCATCACGGCCGCCTGTTCCCTCATGCGCGACATCACGGCCCGCAAGAGAGCCGACGCGGAGCTCACCAAGTTGCACGCGCAGCAGCGCCAGGTCGCGCTGGCCCTCAACCTCATGGGCAACGCCAAGCAGATCCCCGGCGCGCTGGCGGCCAGCCGCTATCTGCCCTCGACGCAGGGGCAGGGAGTCGGCGGGGACTGGTTCGACCTGATCGACCTGGGCGCCGGGCGGGTCGGGGTCTTCGTCGGCGACGTGATGGGGCGTGGTCTGGACGCGGCCGTGGTCATGGGTCAGTTGCGCTCCGCGGCGCGTGCGCTCGCCCTGGCGGGCCTGCCGCCGTGCGAGGTGATGCAGACGCTGGACGCTTTCACGCGCGACCTGCCCGAGCCGTTCGTCACCTGCGTCTATCTGGAGGCGGACCCCGCCCAGGGCGAGGTGACCGTGTGTTCGGCCGGTCATCTGCCGGTGCTCCTCATCGAGCCGGACGCGACCGTGCACGAGTTGCCGGTGCCGACCGGCATCCCCCTCGGGGTGGGCGGGGTGCCGCACCAGCAGGTGCGTCTGCCGCTGCGGGCCGGCACGACCCTGACCCTCTACACCGACGGTCTGGTGGAGACGGCAAGCAGCGACATCGACCTCCGCCTGAAGCTGGTGACCAGCATGCTGGAGGACGTCTTCGCCACGGCCGGCGGCCTGGAGAGCGCCGCCGACCGCGTCCTGCACGCGCTGCTGCCGGACACCGACACGTACGCCGACGACGTGACCCTGCTGCTCGTCAGCTTTCCCACGGCGCCCCTGGACACCGCGGAGACGGGGCTTGAGAGCGAGGCGGTCTCGATCCCGGCCGGGCGGCGGTTCCTGCGGGCGAAGCTGGCGGAATGGGGGCTGACGGCACAGACCGACACGGCCCTCCTGCTGGCCTCCGAACTCCTGACCAACGCGTTCCTCCACGCGCGCGGTCCCTTCAATCTGCGGGTGTGGCACAGCGTCCGCGAGCTGGGCGTGGAGATCACCGACCACACCACGCCCCGGCCGCGGGCCCGGCTCGCGGAGAGCACCGAGGAGGACGGCCGCGGGCTGCTCCTGGTCGAGGCCCTGGCCGACGCCTGGGGCACCCGGCCCACCACCACCGGCAAGACGGTCTGGTTCACCATGCTCATCTCACCGGCCGAGAAGGGGTTCCCACGGGCGACCCTGACGGCCACACCCGGCTGACACAGCCGACACGGCTGCGGCTGCGGCGCGCGCGGCTACGGCTACGGCTACGGCTGTGCGGTACGTCGGCAGGCGCGTATCCGTCAGCCGACCCGCGCCGTATCCCTCAGCCGACCCGCGCCGCCTCCGGCTCCCCGGTGCCTTCCGTGCGCTCGGGACGGTCGGCGGTGGCCTCCGTGCGCTCGGCGGGTCCTGCCGCCGGCCCGGAGCTCGCGCTGATGCCCTCCGGGCGGGTCCATCCGCCCTCCGGCTCGATCGCGACGCCGCGCCACCACGGCCGCTCGGGGATCGAGTCCGACGCGGGCTCGAACGGCTCGCCCGGTACGGGCAGCGCGATCCGCGCCCCCACGCGGGCCGCCTCGGCGAGCGTGCCCTCGCCCGGCGCGGACCACGGGTGCGGCGCGAGGTTGAACGTGCCCCAGTGGATCGGCAGCATCACGCCCTCGGGACGCCCGCCCTGGAGATCCAGATGCGCGCGCACCCCCTCCTCGGGGGTCATGTGGATGTCGGGCCAGAACTCGCTGTACGCCCCGATCTGGATCATCGTGACGTCGAACGGCCCGTGCTCCGCGCCGATCTCCCGGAATCCGCCGAAGTAACCGGTGTCGCCGCTGTGGTACACGCTGTGCTCGGGTCCCGCGACGGCCCAGGACGCCCAGAGCGTGTGCTGGGGGTTGCGCACGCCGCGGCCGCAGAAGTGGCGCGCGGGCGTCGCCGTGAGGGTCAGGCCGCCGACCTTCGTGGTCTCGTTCCAGTCGAGCTCGCGCAGCCGGTCGGCGGGGACGCCCCAGCGCTCCAGGTGGGCGCCGACGCCCAGCGGTACCGCGAAGACGGTGTCCGTGCCGACCAGGGCCTGGATGGTGGGCATGTCCAGGTGGTCGTAGTGATCGTGCGAGATCACCACCACGTCCACCGGGCCGAGCGCCGCGAGCGGCACCGGCACGGGGTGCAGTCGCTTGGGTCCGACCCAGGAGAAGGGAGAGCACCGCTCTCCCCAGACCGGGTCGAAGAGCACCCGCTGCCCGTCGATCTCGGCGAGCACACTGGAGTGCCCCATCCAGGTGATGCGCAATCCGCCGGCCGGGGGCACGGCGAGATCGGCGAGGGTGGTGGCGTGCACCGGGACAGTGCCCATGGGGCCGCGCCGGATGCGCTCCTCCTTGCGGAAGTAGATCTTCGCGAACTCGAGCGTCGAACCGGTGGGCCGGGTCCGCGCCCCCTCGGGGTTCTGGAAGGACCCGTCGGCGAAGTTCGGCGATCTGTGGATCCTCGCGAGCCGCTCACCGGCCGGATCCGCGCCGAAGGCGGCGGTCCTGAGCGAGCGGAGCCCAGAGCTCAGCGAACGGGACACAGCACCTCCTGGAAGGGGTAGGTCAGATCTCCATTATGTGCACCGCCTCCGACAGCGGCCGCCCGGAGGGGACCGCACCGGCCACGCGGAGGGGCCCGCACCGGCCACGCGCGCGCAGGTGCGTGATGTACTCCTACTGATCCCTCATTCAGTAGGAGTCCCCCCATGCCCCCAGTCCCGGCGCCCCGCGCCACCATCCCCGCCCCTGCCCCTGCCTCCGCGCCCCTCCTCTCCCTCACCTGGACCGATCCCATCACCGGCCACCGGGGTTTCCTGGTCATCGACCGTCTCGTACGCGGTGTCTGCAGCGGCGGCCTGCGGATGCGCCCCGGCTGCACCCTCGACGAGGTCACGGGCCTTGCCCGCGGGATGACGATGAAAGAAGCCCTGCACTACAACCCCAGCGCCCGCTACATCCCGCTCGGCGGCGCCAAGGGCGGCATCGACTGCGATCCGCGCGCCCCGGAGGCGTACGACGTCCTGGTCCGCTACCTGCGGGCGATGCGCCCGTACGTGGAGAGCTCCTGGACGACGGGCGAGGACCTGGGGCTGACCCAGGAGCTGGTCGACGCGGCGGCGGCGGAAGCAGGCCTGATCTCTTCCGTCCAGGCCGTCTACCCCCTCCTGGACGACGAGGCGGCGGCCAGGAAGCGCCTGGCGGACGCGTTCGCCGTGCAGGTCGACGGGATCGGTCTCGCCGAGCTGGTCGGCGGGCACGGCGTCGCCGAAGCGGTCCTCGCGGCCCTCGACCGCGCGGGGCACGCGCACGCGGGCGCGCGCGTGGCCGTACAGGGCCTGGGCACCATGGGCGGCGCGACCGCGCGGTTCCTCGCGCGCGCGGGCCTGAGCATCGTGGCCGTCGCCGACATCAAGGGCACGATCGCCGACCCGGCGGGGCTCGACGTGGAGGCGCTGCTGGCCGCCCGGGACGCGCACGGCACGGTGGACCGCTCCGCCCTGCGGCCCACAGACCGCGAACTCCCGGGCGAGGCCTGGCTGTCCACGGAGGCGGAGATCCTCGTCCCCGCGGCGGTGTCGTACGCCGTCGACCGGACCAACCAGGCGCGGATCACGGCCCGTTGGATCGCCGAGGCGGCCAACATGCCGGTGCTGCCCGAGGCGGAGCACCTTCTCGCACAGCGGGGCATCACCGTCCTTCCCGATGTCGTCGTCAACTCCGGTACCAACGCCTGGTGGTGGTGGACGCTCTTCGGCGACATCGGCCCCGACGCGGACGAGGCCTTCGCGCACACGCGCCGCTCGATGCGGGCCCTGGTCGACGTGATGCTGCGGCGCGCGGAAGCGGACGGCACGACGCCGCGCACGGCCGCCCACGCGCTGGTCGCCGACCGGCTGCCGGTGATCGGGGAGCGCTTCGGCTGGTACGCGAACCCGTAGCGGGAGCTGGGTAGGCTGCCCGGCGTGGCGAGAGTGCGGTTGAGCGTGGCGGAACGGCGGGCGGAACTCCTTGCCGCCACCGTCGAACAGATCGAGGTACGCGGTGTGGCGGCCGTACGCATCGCGGATGTGGCCGCGGCGCTCGGGGTGAGCAACGCGCTGGTCCTGTACCACTTCTCCACGAAGGAGAAGCTGGTGGCAGCGGCCTTCGCGCACGCCGCGGAGGCCGATCTGGCGCATCTGCGCGCCCTTCTGGGCCGCCGCACCACGGCCCTGCGCCGCCTGCGCGCCGCCGCCCGGTGGTACGCCCCCACCGGCCAGGCCAAGGGCTGGCGCCTCTGGATCGAGGGCTGGTCCGCCGCGCTGCGCGAGCCCACCCTGCGCTCGGTGACGCGCGACCTGGACCAGCAGTGGAAGGCCGCCCTCGCGGAGGTCATCGGGGAGGGCGTCGACGCGGGCGAGTTCACCTGCGCGGACCCCCGGGCCACGGCCCTGCGCCTCACGGCCCTGCTCGACGGCCTGGCGGTGCAGATGACGGCCTACGAGGGTGCGCTGTCCCGCGCCCGCATGCTGGCGTGGGTGGACGAGGCCCTGGACCGCGAACTGGGCCTGGCCCCGCTCGAATCGCCCTCCCCGGGCGCCCCCTTCAGGACGCCGACTTGATGTGCATCCTGACGGTGTACGGGTCCACGCTCCCCTTGGCCTCCACGTGGTCCCCCGACGACTCCCCGCGCAGCCGCCGCCCGAACCACGGAACCAGGTACTCGCGCGCCCAGTTGATGTCGTCGCGCCGCACTTCCAGCGTGCCGCGCGGCGGCTCCGGCGGCCACGGCTGGTCCGGATCGGCGGGGACCTCCAGGCCGAGGACCTGGGCCGCGCGCAGCGCCACCCGGGTGTGGCCCTCGGCGGAGAGGTGGAGGCGGTCGCCGTCCCAGGCACGACGGTCCTGGATGGTCTTGAGGGACCACAGGTCGAGGACCGGACAGCCGTAACGGTCGGCGATCGCGCGGACATGGCCGTTGTACGTGGCGATCTTGCCGCGCAGGTGCTTGAGGACCGGGACCCCGCGGGTGTCGAACCCCGTGGTCACCATGACCGTGTCGACCGACGAGGTGAGGTCGACGACGGCCCGCTCGAACCGCTCGGCGACCTCGTCCGGGTCGGTGCCGGGCCGGATGATGTCGTTGCCGCCCGCGCAGAACGTCAGCAGGTCGGGGCCCAGCTTCTTGGCCAGGGGGACCTGGTCCGCGACGATCTGGTCGAGCAGCTTGCCGCGCACGGCGAGGTTGGCGTACCGGAAGGTGTGCTCCGGCAGCCGGTCGTCGAGCAGCACCGCGAGGCGGTCGGCCCAGCCGACGAACGCGCCGTCGGGACCGGGGTCCCCCACGCCTTCGGTGAAGCTGTCGCCGACCGCTGCGTAGGAGGTGAATGTGTCAGGGATGAAGGATGTCGACTCTGCTCTCACGTCGTCACATCTTTCACCTCACCAAGTGACCTACGCCACCGTAGGGAGGGGTTGACGGGGGGTGAGATAAGCCACCGGTCAAGTTTCGTCCAAGCCAGGAATAGGCGGCAACGCTCCGCTGCCGCGAGGGGGTTCACCTGTGAGGCAACGCTCATGCACCGGCAGTGATTGCCTCAGGTACCCATGTCGTATGGTCGAAGTCCCACCCCGACCGGCGAGTCGCGCCGGCGCCCGGACCGGAGGAGCCCCCGTGACGCAGCAGGTCCCGCCGACAGAGCTGACGACGACCGAGCAGGCGGAGCCCGAGCTGGCCGGAGTCCGCAACTTCCGTGACGTGGGCGGGCTTCCGACCGTGGACGGCCGCCGGGTGCGCCCCGGCCGGCTCTTCCGCAGCGGTCACCTCGCGCACGCCACCGCCGCCGACGCCGCGTTCCTCTCCACCCTGGGCCTGCACACGATCTACGACTTCCGCAACGCGGCCGACCAGCGGCTCGAGGGCCCGGACGTCGAGCTGCCCGGCGTACGCAACGTGAACCTGCCGCTGACCGACCCGGCCCACGGCGCCGAGTTCTGGACGATGGTCCGCGACGGCGACCTGGACCAGCTCCGCGCGGCGCTCTCCGAGGGGCAGGCCGCGGGGCGCCTCTCCGACACGTACCGCGAGATCATCAGGGACCGCACCGCCGAGCACAGCCGGGTGCTGCACGAGATGGCCGCGGACAGCGTGCCCGCCCTGATGCACTGCGCGGCGGGCAAGGACCGCGCGGGCCTCTCGATAGCCGTCACGCTCCTCGCCGTCGGCGTCGAGCGCGACGCCATCGAGGCGGACTACCTGGAGTCGAACGCCACCCACCGCCGCTACAAGGTGCGCCGCAGCGACAGCTCCCCGAACGCGATGTCCCCCGAGGTCATGCAGCTCCTCAGCCCGCTCTTCGAGGCCCGCGCCGAGTATCTGGCCGCGGCCTTCGAGACGATCGAGCAGACCTGGGGCGACACGGAGACCTACCTCACCGAGGGCCTCAAGCTGGCCCCCGAGACCCGCGAGCGGCTGCGCGAGCACCTCCTGGACTGACGCTCCCCACCGGCCTCACCGTCACTGGTTCTGCGCGCCCAGCGTGAACAGCAGGTAGATGAAGGCCGCGAACACGTGGCCCACGGCGACGTAGATGATCAGCCGGATCCACAGCGCACGGGGGAGCTTCTCCTCCATGGACATGGCCTTCTTGGCGGGGACGGCCGGCTCGGGCTGCCGCGCTTCGGGTTCCGTCATCGCGTGTCTCCCAGGGTGGGGCTGTGCGGGGTCCCGCCGAGGCACAGCGCGGTGGCGGGACTCTGCAGCAGGGTGTGGACGAAGAGCAGGTCGGTGCCGAGGTGGTCCGCGGCGGCGATCCGGTGCGGGGTCAACGAGTCGAAGTGCGCGCTGTCCCCCGGTTCGAGCGTGTACGTGGTGTCGCCGAGCCGCAGCCGAAGGCGCCCCTGGAGGACGTAGAGCCACTCCTCGCCGGGGTGGACGCGCACGATGTCGCCCTGCGCGCCGTGCGGCACGTGCACCCGCAGCGCCTGCATGCCCCGGGCCTGCGCGCCCGCCTGCCAGTAGGTCCAGCCGCCCGCCCGTGTCGGTTCCATGTCCGAGGCGCGGACGATCGCGTCCCGGTCGGCGGGCTTCTCGCCGAGCAGCTCGGAGACCGTCGTACCGTAGGTGCGGGCGAGGGCGAGCAGCATCGGCAGTGACGGCTGGCGCTGCCCGGTCTCCAGGCGGGAGAGATGGGCGGGCGAGAGCCCGGCGGTGCGGGCGGCGGCCTCCAGCGTCAGTGCGGCACGGCGCCGCAGCTCACGCAGCTGCGGGGCGACGGCGGGCAGCGCCTCGGCGGCCTCCGGGTCGAGCGGTTCTGGCTCGGCATTGCTCATACCCTGATTGAGCCAGGCTCTTGCCCCCGAGGCAACTTTCTTGCCCCAGAGGCAAAAGCCCGCCTGCGCTCGCCCTCCCGCCTCAGCGGTTCGCGACCGCCTGCTTCACCAGTGTCCTGCCGAAGTCCCACATCAGCCCGCCCCCGCTGTGCGCCTCGTCCATCACGGCGGTGAAGGCCTCCACGAACCGGTCGACCTCCCGCTCCCCGACGGTCAGCGGCGGGATCAGCTTGATGACCTCAAGATGGTCGCCGGAGACCTGGGTGAGGATGCGGTGCTTCTGGAGCAGCGGCACGACGACCATCTGCGCGAAGAGCCCCTTGCGCGCCGCCTGCAGCATGGTCCAACGGCCGCGCAGTTTCAGTGACTTGGGGCGCCCGAACTCGATGCCGACCATCAGGCCCCGGCCGCGCACCTCGCTCAGCAGCTCGTAGCGGTCGACGAGGGCGCCGAGCCGCGCCTTCAGGAGCTCGCCGGTCACGCGCGCGTTCTCGACGGTCTTCTCGTCCTCCATGACGGCCAGGACCGCGAGCCCGGCCGCCATGGCCTGCGCGTTGGACCCGAAGCTCGCCGAGTGCACGAGCACCCGGTCCATGGACGAGTAGACCTTCTTGAAGATCCAGTCCTTGCCCAGGGTCGCGCCCACCGGCACATAGCCGCCGGAGAGCGCCTTCGCGACGCACACCAGGTCCGGCTCGACGCCCTCCTCGTGCTGGTAGGCGTAGAAGTCGCCGGTCCTGCCGAGGCCCGTCTGCACCTCGTCGGCGATGAGCAGCGCCTTGTGCCGGTGGAGCAGCTCCTGGGCGGCGCGCAGATAGCCGGGCGGCGTCTCGTGCACGCCCTTGCCCTGGATGGGCTCGACGATGAGCCCGGCGACGTCGCCCTTGGCCAGCTCCGCGCGCAGGGCGTCCAGGTCGCCGAGCGGCACGGCGGTGTCGGGCAGCAGGGGTGCGAATCCGTCCCGGAAGCCCGACTCGCCGTTGACCGAGAGCGAGCCGGTGGTCAGGCCGTGGAAGGCGTGCGTGCAGTAGAGCACCCTGGGCCTGCCTGTCGCGTACCGCGCGAACTTCAGGGCGGTCTCGACGGCCTCCGTGCCGCTGTTGCCGAAGAAGACCCGGTCCAGGTGGGGGCTGTGGGTGAGCAGCTTCTCGGCGAGCAGGCCGGGCAGCGGCTGGCAGTCGAAGCGCGTCAGGTCGGCGAGCGAGGCGTCCAGGACGTCGTGCAGCGCCTTGCGTACGACGGGATGGTGGCGGCCGAGGCCCATCACCCCGAAGCCAGCGAGCATGTCGAGGTAGTCGTTGCCCTCGGCGTCCCAGAAGTACGCGCCCTCGGCCCGTTCGTAGACCTTGTCGAAGCCGATGGTGTGCAGCATGCGCGGCAGCTGATGGTTCAGGTGCCGCGCGTGCAGTTCGTAGCGCTCGGCGCCCCGCTCGGCGAGGAGTCTGCCGAGGTCGAACTCCTTGGTCATGCTCCGTGCTCCTTGGCTGCCAGGGTGGCGCTGATCCGCCCCGCGATCTCGACGGGGGTGAGCCCGATGTCCGCGAGCACCTCGGCCCGCTTGGCGTGCGCGAGGAACTGCTCGGGGATGCCGAACCGCCGTACGGGTACGTCGACTTCGGCGTCGCCCAGTGCGAGGGCGGTCGCCGCGCCGACCCCGGAGGCCCGGCTGTTGTCCTCCACGACCCCCACGACGCGGTGCCGTGCGGCCAGCGGGGGCAGCTCGGCGTCGACCGGCTTGACCCAGCGCGGGTCGACCACGGTGCAGGTCAGGCCCCGCTCCCGCAGCAGATCCGCTGCCTGCAGGCAGACGGGCGCCATCACGCCGACCGCCACGAGGAGCACATCGGCGTCGGCGTCCTGGCTCAGCACGTCCATGCCGCCGATCCGGTCCACCGCGGGGATGGCGGGGCCCACCGACTCCTTGGGGAAGCGGAGCAGCGTCGGCGCGTCGTCCACGGCGACCGCTTCCCGTAGTTGCGCGCGCAGTTGGTCGGCGTCGCGCGGCGCGGCGATCCGCAGCCCCGGCACGACCTGGAGGATCGACATGTCCCACATGCCGTTGTGCGAGGCGCCGTCGACGCCCGTGACCCCGGCCCGGTCCAGGACGAAGGTGACGCCGCACTCGTGCAGCGCGACATCCATCAGCAGCTGGTCGAAGGCCCGGTTGAGGAAAGTGGCGTAGACGGCGACCACGGGGTGCAGACCGCCTGTCGCGAGTCCGGCGGCCGACACGGTGGCGTGCTGTTCCGCGATCCCGACGTCCCACACCCGGTCGGGGTAGGACTGGGCGAACTTCGTCAGACCGACCGGGCCCAGCATGGCCGCGGTGATCGCGACCACGTCCTCCCGCTCGGCGCCGATGCGTACGATCTCGTCGCCGAACACCGAGGTCCAGGACGGGCCGTTGGAGGGCGCGAGGGGCTCGCAGGTCAGCGGGTCCATCACGCCGACCGTGTGGAAACGGTCGGCCTCGTCGGCGAGCGCGGGTTCGTAGCCGCGGCCTTTCTCGGTGAGGCAGTGGACGATGACGGGGCCGTGGAAGCGTTTCGCACGACGCAGTGCCGACTCGACCGCCCCGGTGTCGTGCCCGTCGATCGGCCCGACGTATTTCAGGCCCAGGTCCTCGAACATGCCCTGCGGCGCGAAGGCGTCCTTGAACCCCTTCTTGGCGCCGTGCAGCGACTCGTACAGCGTGTGGCCGATGACAGGTGTGCGCTGGAGTATGTCCTTGCCCCAGGCCAGGACCTGTTCGTAGCTGTCGGTCGTACGCAGCGTGGCGAGGTGGTCGGCGAGGCCGCCGATGGTGGGCGCGTACGAACGTTCGTTGTCGTTGACGACGATGATCAACGGCCGGTCCTTCGCAGCCGCGATGTTGTTGAGCGCCTCCCATGCCATGCCGCCGGTCAGCGCCCCGTCCCCGATGACGGCGACGACATGGCCCCGCTCCCCCAGGACCTGGCGCGCCTTGGCCAGGCCGTCGGCCCAGCCGAGCGCCGTCGAGGCGTGGCTGTTCTCGACGATGTCGTGCTCGGACTCGGCGCGCGAGGGGTAGCCGGAGAGGCCGCCCTTGCCGCGCAGCTTGGAGAAGTCCTGTCGGCCGGTCAGGAGTTTGTGCACGTAGCTCTGGTGTCCGGTGTCCCACACGATGCGGTCGAGCGGCGACTCGAAGACCCGGTGGAGGGCGATGGAGAGTTCCACCACCCCCAGATTGGGGCCGAGGTGACCTCCGGTCCTGGCGACCGCGTGCACCAGGAACTCCCGGACCTCCTCGGCCAGTTCGTCGAGCTCGTCCTCGGTCAGTGCCTTCAGGTCACGCGGCCCCCGGATGGATTCCAGAATGGTCATGCTCGGCCCCCTCTCTGGTGGAACTCAGCTCACGGTGACGTCCGGCACCCCTGAGGTGACGCCGTCTTCCTGCATCTGTTCGGCGATCTTCATGGCCTCTTCGATGAGGGTCTCCACGATCTTCGACTCGGGGACGGTCTTGATGACCTCACCCTTGACGAAGATCTGCCCCTTGCCGTTGCCGGACGCGACGCCGAGGTCGGCCTCGCGGGCCTCCCCCGGCCCGTTCACGACACACCCCATGACGGCGACCCGCAACGGCACCTCCATGCCGTCCAGGCCCGCGGTGACCTCTTCGGCCAGCTTGTACACATCGACCTGCGCCCGCCCGCAGGACGGGCAGGAGACGATCTCCAGGCGGCGCGGCTTGAGATTGAGGGACTCCAGGATCTGCAGACCGACCTTGATCTCCTCCACCGGCGGCGCCGAGAGGGAGACCCGGATGGTGTCGCCGATCCCCTCGGAGAGCAGCGCGCCGAAGGCCACCGCCGACTTGATCGTGCCCTGGAACGCCGGTCCGGCCTCGGTCACGCCGAGGTGCAGCGGGTAGTCGCAGGCCGCGGCCAGCTGCCGGTAGGCGTTGACCATGACCACCGGGTCGTTGTGCTTGACCGAGATCTTGATGTCCCGGAAACCGTGCTCCTCGAAGAGCGACGCCTCCCACAGCGCCGACTCGACCAGCGCCTCCGGAGTGGCCTTGCCGTACTTCTTGAGAAGACGCGCGTCCAGCGAGCCCGCGTTCACCCCGATACGGATCGGGGTGCCCGCGTCGTTCGCGGCCCGCGCGATCTCCTTGACCTTGTCGTCGAACTGCTTGATGTTGCCCGGATTCACACGGACCGCCGCACACCCGGCGTCGATCGCCGCGAACACGTACTTCGGCTGGAAGTGAATGTCCGCAATCACCGGGATCTGCGACTTGCGCGCGATCGTCGACAACGCGTCCGCGTCATCCTGCGTCGGACACGCCACCCGCACGATCTGACAGCCCGACGCGGTCAGTTCGGCAATCTGCTGCAGCGTCGCGCCGATGTCGGACGTACGCGTCGTCGTCATCGACTGCACCGACACCGGCGCCCCGCCCCCCACCGCCACCGGACCGACCTCGATGCGCCGCGAGAGGCGGCGCTCCGCGACCGGCCGGACCGGCAGCTCAGGAAGGCCCAGTGCGACAGGCGTTCCAGGGGTCACGACGTCACCCCGCGCGGTTCGCGGAGACCGTCTCACGGGCGGCACGGATGGACTCCTTCAGGGAGCCCATGGTGGCGAGGACGGCGGTCGGCTCGTAGCCGCAGTGCGCCATGCAGTTGGCGCACCGCGGGTCCTTGCCGCGGCCGTACTTGTCCCAGTCGGTCTCCTCGATGAGCTCCTTGTACGTCGGGACGTACCCGTCGCTCATCAGGTAGCAGGGGCGCTGCCAGCCGAAGAGCGAGTAGTTCGGGATCGCCCACGCGGTGCACGGGAAGTCCGCCTTGCCCTCCAGGAAGTCGAGGAACAGCGGCGAGTGGTTCAGGCGCCAGCGCCGCCTGTTGCCACCCGCGAAAGCCTTCTTGAAGAGTTCGCGGGTCTGCTCGACGCCCAGGAAGTGCTCCTGGTCGGGAGCCTTTTCGTAGGCGTAGGCGGGCGAGAGCATCATCTCGTCGACCTGCAGCTCGTCGTTGAGGTAGTTGAGGACCTCGATGATGTTCTGCGGGGTGTCGTTGCTGAAGAAGGTCGAGTTGGTCGTGACCCGGAAGCCGCGCTTCTTGGCTTCCTTGATGGCCGCCACCGCCTCGTCGAACACACCCTCCTTCGCGACGGATTCGTCGTGCCGCTCCCGCATCCCGTCGATGTGCACGGCGAACGCGAAGTACGGGGAAGGCGTGAACTTGTCCAGCTTCTTGCGCAGCAGCATGGCGTTGGTGCAGAGGAAGACGTACTTCTTCTTGGCCACCAACTGCCGCACGATCTCGTCCATGTGAGGGTGCATCAGCGGCTCGCCACCGGCGATGGACACCATCGGCGCACCGGACTCAAGGACGGCACCGACGGCCTGGGCCACCGGCATGCGCTGCTTGAGCACACCGGCCGGGTGCTGGATCTTGCCGCATCCCTCGCACGCGAGGTTGCACGCGAAGAGCGGCTCCAACTCGACGATCAGCGGAAACTTCTCACGCTTGCGGAGCTTTTGTTCAAAGAGATACGTCGCGACCTTGATGGTCTGGCGCAGCGGCATGGCCATCTGGCTCACCTCCGTGGGAGCAAAGAAGAACGGTGCCATTCGAAAAATGCGGGAAGCACGGCGCGAAGAACACGGAAAGCCGATATTCCACCGCGCACCGTGCCGATGCGGACGAGTTCGTGCTGTGGGGCGTCCACGACCACCCGGACGGCGGCAACAGGACGGTCTCCCGCCCGCAGCGCGCTGTGCAGGGTCGCGGCGGACTCCATGTCCACCGCGATCGCTCCCGTGGCGAGCAGGCCGGCACGTTCGTGCCCTCGGACGACGTGGTCGGATCCGGTGAGCGGGCCGGTGTGCACGGCGCGGCCGGGAACGGCCCGCTCCAGCTCCTTGACCAGCAGATCGGTGCCGACGCAGGGCGTGTGGCCATGTGCGTCGCGGGTCTCGTCGGCGACGATCAGGTCGCCGGGGTGCATGCCGGGGGCGAGCCCGGCGCAGAAACCGGTGGCCACGACGGCGGCGTGGCGCAGCGGTTCCCTGCCGAGGGCGCCGGTGACGGCGCGCTCGGCGTTCTTGGGGCCCATGCCCGTACGGAGCAGGGTGACCCGTCCGTGCGCGCCCCCGCGGTCGCCCGTGCGCAGGGCGAGGTGCTCGATGCCGAGCGCGCAGGCGATCAGCAGCGGTGCGGGGTCCGGCGCGGCCGGGGGCTTCTCCATCAACCCCCCTTGACGGAGAGGCCGGCGAACGGCTCTCCGTTGACGTACCGGCCAAGGGCGGTGAGCGGGAAGACCTGCCGGTAGAGGTGGTAGTTGATGGAGAAGTCCCAGGGGAAGCCGGTGCCGGTGAAGTACGGCTCGTCCCAGGAGCCGTCGGCCCGCTGTGTCTCGGCGAGCCAGGTGATGCCCCGCTCCACTGCCTTGGAGTCCCGCTCTCCGGCGGCGAGCAGCGCGAGCAGCGCCCAGGCGGTCTGAGAGGCGGTGGAGACGCCGTGGCCCCGCCACTCCTCGTAGCGGTAGGAGCGCAGGTCCTCGCCCCAGCCTCCGTCGTCGTTCTGCACGGACTCCAGCCAGGTGACGGCGCGGCGCAGCGCGGGGTGTGATCCCGGCAGGCCCGCGGCGGTGAGCGCGGGCACCACGGACCCTGTCCCGTATACGTAGTTGACGCCCCAGCGGCCGAGCCAGGAACCGTCCGGCTCCTGTTCGGCGAGCAGCCACTCGATGCCGCGCCGGGTGCGCGGATCGTGTGCCTTGCCCTCGATGGCGAGCATCTCGACGACGTGCCCGGTGACGTCGGCCGACGGCGGGTCGATGACCTCTCCGAAGTCGCAGAACGGCAGCCGGTTGGGGAACGGGCTGGTGTTGTCGGCGTCGAAGGCGGCCCAGGCGTTGTTCCTGGACTGCATGCCCAGGGTCCAGCGCACGCCGCGGCCGATCGCGTTCTCCATGCGCGCGCGGTCCGGATGGTCGACGCGGCGCAGGGCCAGGATGACCTCGGCGGTGTCGTCGATGTCGGGGTAGTTGTCGTTGTGGAACTCGAACGCCCAGCCGCCGGGGGCCAGTTGGGGCCTGCGGACGGCCCAGTCTCCGGGCCGCGCGATCTCTTCGGCGAGCATCCAGTCCGCGGCCTTGATGAGCTGCGGGTGGTCGGCGGGCACGCCCGCGTCGGCGAGGGCGATGGTCGCCAGGCAGGTGTCCCAGACCGGCGACTGACACGCCTCGATCATCCGTGCGCCGTCCTCGCGCCACACCGCGAACCGGTCGAGGGATTCCAGGCCCGCCTTGAGGACCGGATGTTCCAGGTCGTAGCCGAGCAGGTGCAGCGCGATCACGGAGTAGACGGCGGGCGGCTGGATGCCGCCCCAGCAGCCGTCGTTCTCCTGGCGTTCGATGATCCAGCGAGCGGCACTGTTCATCGCGGCCTTGCGCACCTTGCGCGGCGCGACCTTGTGGTAGAGGTGCAGCGCCTTGTCGAGACGCTGGAAGACACCGTCCCAACTCCCCAGCGGAGCAAGCGGCTTGTCCGGGTTCGGGACCCGCACGTCGGTGTGCAGCTCGTCCAGCGGGAAGGGCGCGGGGCGCACAGGGCGCTTGGCGGAGACGACCGTGAGCGGCACGATCGTCTGCCGGGCCCAGCACCCGAAGTCGTAGATGTTGAGGGGCAGCCACTTGGGGAAGTAGATGAGCTCCGGCGGGAGTTCGGGCAGGTCGTCCCACTTCCACCAGCCGAACAGGGCGAGCCAGATGCGGGTGAAGACGCGGCTCTCGGCGATGCCGCCCTGGTCGCGGATCCAGGCGGAGGCCTTCGCCATGTGCGGGTCGTCGGGGGCGTCGCCCGCCAGGCGCAGCGCGACGTACGCCTCGATGGTGGTGGAGAGCTCGCCGGGGCCGCCGAAGAAGGTGGCCCAGGTCCCGTCCTCGCGCTGCTCGCCGCGGATGAAGAGCGCGGCGGCGCGCGTGGTCTTCTCGTCCCGGATGCCCAGGAACTGACGGAGCAGCAGATCTTCGGCGTCCATCGTCACGTTCGTGTCGAGGTCGCCCTTCCACCATCCCTGGGCGTCCTGCTGTCCCAGCAGGAACTCGGTGGAGCGTTGTATGGCGCGCGCGGCGGCGTCATGTGGCCCTGCTGTCGCGGCGGCGTGGTCGAGTGGCTGGCTGGCCGAGGTTGCGCGGGGCGTCGCCGCTCCGGTGCTTCCGTCGGTCGTCGCTGTCATGGCTTCCCCTTCGTGCAGTCGTCTTCTCTGCTGTGGGTCCGCCGTCGGCCGACGCGCTGGGCGCCGGCCGGCGACTGCGAGTCATATGTGCCCGATAGTGATCATCTCTTTCGTACGACGACGAAATCGGCGAGCGCGACGAGCTGCGCCCGTACCCGGTCCGGCATCTGGACGGTGTCCAGGGCCTCGATGGCGATGGTGTGCTGGCGCCGGGCCTCCTCGGCGGTCCACTCGCGGCCGCCCGCCTGCTCGATCAGGGCGGCGCGCGCGGCGAACTCCTCCTCGGAGAAGCTGTCGAAGTCGTTGCTCTTGGCGTCGGCCGCGAGCAGCTCGGCGAGCTGCTCGGAGGCGGGCCCGCCCGCGGCGAGCGCGGCCACCACCGGCAGGGACTTCTTGCGCTGGCGCAGGTCGCTCCAGGTCTGCTTGCCGGTGGACTCCGGGTCGCCCCAGATGCCGAGCAGATCGTCCACGGCCTGGAAGGCGAGGCCGAGGTGGTAGCCGTACTTCTCCAGGACGTCGGCGGTGTGGTCGTCGGCGCCGCCGAGGACCGCGCCGATGGAGACCGCACAGGCGAGCAGGGCGCCGGTCTTGTTGCCCTCCATCTCCAGGCACTCCTCGACGGTGACCCGCTCGCGGTGCTCGTAGGAGATGTCCTGCGCCTGGCCGTCGATCAGGGCACGGGTCGCGGTGGTCAGACGGCGCGTGGCGCGGCCCGCCTCGACGGTGCCGATCTCCAGGAGGATCTCGTTGGCGAGCGCGAAGAGGGCGTCGCCGACGAGGATGGCCTGGGCCGGGCCGTGCACCTTCCACACCGTGTCGCGGTGCCTGCGCTGCTCGTCGCCGTCCATGAGGTCGTCGTGCAGCAGCGAGAAGTTGTGCACCAGTTCGACGGCGACAGCTCCGGGCACGCCGACCTCCGGCGCGGCCCCCGCCGCCTCCGCGGAGAGCAGGGCGAGCGCGGGGCGCACGGCCTTGCCGCCGTCGCCGTCCGACGGGTTGCCCTCGGCGTCAATCCAGCCGAAGTGGTAGGCGGCGACGGTGTCCATGGGTGGTGCGAGGCGGTCCACGGCGGACCGCAGCACCGGGGTCGCCAGCGTCCTTCCGCGCTCGAGCAGTGAGGTCACGTCCACCGTGTCGGCAGCCGGTTCGGCCGAGGGCACAGTCGGCACAGTCTCTCCTCTTGTTCCGGTACTGGTTGTTCCGGTGCTGGATTCCTGGGGACCTGACCCCAGGAGGGCTGGCTTCACGCGGCCTCCTCGACGTCGAAGAGGTGATCGCGTGGGCGGTCGAGAGCGGAGAGAGCGGCCCCGGCGGCACTGATGCCACTGCGCACGGCGCTCTCCATGGTCGCGGGCCACCCCGTGGCGGTCCACGCCCCGGCCAGATACAGGCCGGGAGCCTTGGTGCGAGCACCGGGCCGCAGCCGGCCCACACCGGGAGTCGGCGCGAAGGTCGCCGTGCGCTCCCGGGTCACGAAGAAGTCCCGTACCTCCGCGCCGTGCGCGGCGGGCAGCAGCCGCTCCAGCTCCGGCAGATAGCGCTCGCGCAGCGCGGCGACGGGTGCGTCGATCTCGTCCTGGGCGGCGGACTGGGACAGCGCGACGTACTGGCCCTCGGTGAGTCCGGAGGCGTCGGTCCGGTCGAAGACCCACTGCACCGGCGAGCCGATGGCCGCGAAGAACGGCCGCTTGAGCACCTTGCGGTCGTACACGACGTGGATGTTGAGGATCGGCGCGGTGTCGATGTCGAGCAGCCGGTCGGGCTCGTCCAGGGCGCCGTCCGGGAGCAGGTCGTGGGCCTCGTGCTGCGGCACCGCGAGCACGACGGTCTCCGCCTCGAGCGTCTCGCCGGGAACTTCGACCTGCCAACCCCCGTTCTCCGTACGGGAGATGGAGGTGACGCGTGTCCTCAGTTCGGTTCGCACGCCCGCGGAGTCGAGCGCCTTGCGGGCGAGCGTGTCATGGAGATCACCGAGGGGCACATGTGCCCAGCCGATGTCGGCGGCGCCCGGCTGCGAGAGCAGCCCGGTCTTGAAGACCATCGCCGCCAGCCCCAGCGAGGAGTCCCCCGCGACGGCGTTCAGCGTGGCCACGCCGACCAGGTCCCACAGCGCCTCGATGGCGCGCGCCGACTGACCGTGCCCGGCCAGCCAGCTGCCGAAGTCCTGGCCGTCCAGCTTGGGGTCGGCCGGGTCGAGTCCCTTGAGGGCGAGCGCGGCGCGGCCCACGTTGGCGCGCTCCGCGAGCGACAGATGCGGGTACGTGGCGAGGCTCGCCGCCAGGTGCAGCGGCACGGGCAGCGCGGTGCGGCGCAGGCGCCCGAGCCGGTTGCGGTCGGCGTCGAGTACGGGCACGTCGAGACGTTCCTGCAAGGGCGCGAGGGCAGCGCCGTCGACGCGGTCGAGGAACCAGCGGTAGGCGGTGCAGCAGCGCAGATAGACGTGCTGGCCGTTGTCGACGGTCAGCTCGCCGCGCTTGAAGGAGAAGGCGAGACCGCCGAGGCGCGGCCGTCCTTCGAGCAGCGTCACACGCAGCCCCGCGTCGGCGAGGGACAGCGCCGCGGTGATGCCGGCGAGACCGCCGCCGACCACCACGGCAGCCCCGCGACCCGCATGGCCGTCGGCCTCCGCGGCCGACCGCGTGTCGTCGTCGCTCATTTTCTTTCCCCCTCGGCGGTTGCAGTCTGGGACGCCAGGGCCCGGCGGAGGGTTGCCCGCCGGTTGCAGGGGGATGCCCTACGTTCACCGCATTCGCCGCGGATGCCCATCAAGTACGCCTCCTGACAGTCTGTCGGGAGATGGTGCGCGCATCGAGACCGGAGAGACCGCGCACGGCGACATACGCCTTTTCGCGGCCGGGCAGCGAGACACGGCCGCGCAGCACCGCCTCGGGCTCCCGCTCGATGCGGTCGAGGAGGCGCCGGTAGATGCCCGCCATGGCGGCGACGCAGGCCCCGCTGCGCCGGTCGAGCATGGGAAGGAGCCGGTACCCCTCGGCGAACAGCGCCCGTGCCCTGCGCACCTCGAAGTGCACGAGCCCGGCGAAGTCGGAACCGGCGGGCGGCTCGGAGCCCGAGAACCCGGCGGAGCAGCCGAACTTGGCGAGGTCGTCGGCGGGCAGATACGTACGCCCGCCCTCCGCGTCCTCGCGTACGTCACGCAGGATGTTGGTCAATTGGAGCGCGAGGCCGAGCGTGTCGGCATACTCCGGCGCGCGCTCGGCATGGAGCGCCCCCCGCTCGGTGCCGAACACGCCCAGGGAGAGCCGCCCGATGGCTCCCGCCACGCACCGGCAGTAGACCTTGAGGTCCTCCCACGTCTCGTACGTCTCACCGCGGACGTCCATCAGGACCCCGTCGATCAGTTCGTCGAGTCCGCCGAGCGGGATGGGGAAGTGGTTCGCGGCGTGCGCGAGCGCCACCGCCACGGGGTCGGTGTCGTCCTCGTCCACGTTCCCCGCGCGGATCCGGGCGAGCAGTGCGCGGGTCTCGTCGAGACGCTCGGCCTTGACGTCCGGGGCGAGCGCGCCGTCGCCGATGTCGTCCACGCGCCGCGAGAGGGCGTAGAGCGCCGACATGGCGCGGCGCTTGGGCATCGGCAGCAGCCTGATGCCGTACGCGAAATTGCGTGCCTGCTGTCCGGTGACGGCCTCGCAGTAGCTGTATGCGGCGAGTACCGGCGCGGACACGTTCGGGCCTGACTCCACGGTCCGGCTCACCCCTCTCCTCGCAGAACCGCACCCACCTCGCGCAGCAAACGCGGTTTGGTGGGCTTGGGCGGTCCAGGAAGTACGTCGTATCCGGCGGCGGCGATCGCGGAGACCGCCGCCCTCCCCCCAGCCACGAAACCCGCAAGCAGCACCTTCAGCCTGCCGTGGACGCTACCCACCAGGGGGGTGCCTTCATTCAGGAGGCAGCGGGCGCGTTCTGCTTCATATGCAACCAGTGCGCGCACCGATGCGCCTGCTGTGGGGGCGGCGAGATCCCGCTCCTGGACATGGAATCGCTTCATGTCCTCGGCGGGCAGGTAAACGCGTCCTTGCCCCAGGTCCTCCGCCACATCCTGCAGGTGCTCGACGATCTGGAGCCCGGTGCACACCGCGTCGGAGCGGCGGATCCGCTCCGGCGTCGCGGTGCCCGTGATGCCGAGCACGAGGCGGCCCACGGGATTCGCGGACAGCTCGCAGTAGGCCAGGAGGTCGTCGTACGTCTCGTAGCGCGCGACGAGCTGGTCCTGGCGGTTGGCCGCGATCAGGCCGAGGAAGGGTTCGGGGGTGAGACCGCAGCGCCGCACGGTGGGCTGGAGTGCGCGCATCAGCGGGTGCCGCGGTGTGGAGTCGAAGACCCGGTGCAGGTCGGCCTCGAAGGCGTCCAGGAGGGCGAGCCGGTCGTCGGCGGCCTCGGGATCCACGCCGAGGTGGAGGGCGTCGGCGCCGCCGGGGGCCAGGTCGCCGTCGCCGATGTCGTCGACCAGGCGGGCGTAGCCGTACACGGCCATGAGGTCGTCGCGCCAGGCGCGGGGCAGGAAGAAGGGCGCCACGGGGAAGTTCTCGTCCGCGGCCTTCGCGAGGACGGCGGATGCGTCGCGCAGATGGAGATCATCCGTAGCCATTGCCGTCACATCTCCCGTTCTACACTGCCGACCCAATACATCCTATTTCGGACACGCCGCCCGGCCCTCCGTCAGGCGGACCGTGCCATGAGCCGGGGGCGCCGCGCGATATCGCCCCACTTGCCGCGAATCAGCACCGGTACAGCTTACGTTGTACAACGCAGCCTGCATCGTCGGGGTGTTCCGCGCATCACAACAACACACCGATTGGCGTCAATCTTCCCTGGGCGCAAGGGACTTGAGGCAACCAGCGGGGCTGTCGGGACTCAGGACGCGACAGGGCCCCACCGGGTTGACTCCGGCGGGGCCCTGGTGCATTCGGGGGTACGGCAGGGGCTATTTGCCCGTGAACTTCTCGTACTCCTTTATGACCTCGTCGGTCGGCCCGTCCATGCGCAGCTCACCGCGCTCCAGCCACAGCACGCGGTCGCAGGTGTCGCGAATGGACTTGTTGTTGTGGCTGACGAGGAAGACCGTGCCCGCCTCCTTGCGGAGCTCGCGGATGCGGGCCTCGGAGCGCTTTTGGAACTTGCGGTCGCCCGTGGCGAGCGCCTCGTCGATCATCAGTACGTCGTGGTCCTTGGCGGCCGCGATGGAAAAGCGCAGGCGGGCCGCCATGCCCGACGAGTACGTGCGCATCGGCAGGGTGATGAAGTCGCCCTTCTCGTTGATGCCCGAGAAGTCGACGATCTCCTGGTAGCGCTCCTTGATCTGCTCGCGCGTCATGCCCATCGCGAGGCCGCCGAGTATGACGTTGCGCTCGCCCGTGAGGTCGTTCATCAGGGCCGCGTTCACGCCGAGCAGCGAGGGCTGGCCGTCGGTGTAGACCTTGCCCTTCTCGGCGGGCAGCAGGCCCGCGATGGCACGGAGCAGGGTCGACTTGCCGGAGCCGTTCGAGCCGATCAGGCCGATGGCCTCGCCGCGGTAGGACGTGAAGCTGACGCCGCGCACGGCGTGCACCTTGCGTACGCCACGCTCCTCGCCGCGCCTGAGGATGCGGCTCAGGGCGGAGGTGGCGCTGCCCTTGCCCGTCTTGGCGCCGTTCACGCGGTAGACGATGTGCAGCTCGTCGGCGATGACGGTGGGGATGTGCGTCCTGTCGATCTTGTCGACGGTGTGCTCGTCAGCCACGGCCGTAACGCTCCTCAGCCTTCCAGAAGTACACGAAGCCGCCGACGGCGATCAGTACGGCCCAGCCCGCGGCGATCGCCCAGGTCCAGTAACCCAGCGGGAGGTACTCGAGGCCGTACCCGTCGATCAGCGCGAAGCGCATCAGGTCCATGTAGATGGCCGCCGGGTTCCACTGCAGGATGTCGGCGATCCACTCCGGCTTGCCCTCAAGCATGACCGGGATGGAGAACATCACGCCGGACGCGTACATCCACGTACGCATCACGAACGGCATCAGCTGGGCGAGGTCCGGGGTCTTGCTGCCCAGCCTGGCCATGATCATCGCCAGGCCGGTGTTGAACAGGAACTGCAGGGCAAGAGCCGGAACGATCAGCAGCCACGACAGCTTGGGATAGCTGCCGAAGCCGATCGTGATGACGAACAGCACGATCATCGAGAACAGCAGCTGCTGGAGCTGCTGCAGGGAGAACGAGACCGGCAGCGACGCGCGCGGGAAGTGCAGTGCGCGCACCAGGCCGAGGTTTCCCGCGATCGCCCGGACACCCGCCATCACCGAGGACTGCGTGAAGGTGAAGACGAAGACACCAGTGACCAGGAACGGGATATAGACCTCGCGCTCGAAGCCCCGGTCCGCTTCCAGGATCAGACCGAAGATCAAGAAGTAGACGAGCGCGTTCAAGAGCGGCGTCGCCACCTGCCACAGCTGGCCGAGCTTGGCCTGGCTGTACTGGGCGGTCAGCTTCGCCTGCGAGAAGGCGAGGATGAAGTGGCGTCGTCCCCAGAGCTGGTTGACGTACTCGAAAAGTCCGGGCCGTGCGCCGCTGACGGTCAGACCGTATTTGGCGGCGAGATCGGCTCGGGAGAGCCCGTCATCGGGCGACGGAGGCGAGGTCACCGCGACTCCGCCGTCATGCGTTGTCTCACTCACGAGTGGAAACTTTCGTCTTCAGATGCGCAGCCGGTCGGGCGTAGGCGTGGGCCAGGGACCGGGGTATGGCCCAGATGTTCTCAGACCCGAGCTTCTCAGATGACAGGAGGTCGGCCCAGTCGGGTCAGCCGCCACACCGTACGCCACTTCATCGGTTTGCGAGGTCCGCAGGGCGTCGTCCAGCCCTCCTTGAAGCCGCCGAACCAGGCCTTGAGCGCGGGGCCCGAGGGCTTCCTGGCCAGGGTCAGGAGCATCCACACGCCGAGGTAGACCGGGACCAGGAGCGCGGGCAGATTGCGACGGGCGAGCCAGACGCGGTTGCGCGCGACCATCCGGTGGTAGACCGCGTGCCGCGAGGGGGCGGTCGTCGGGTGGAAGAGCACCATGTCGGCGCGGTAGTCGATCATCCAGCCCGCGTTCAGGGCACGCCAGGCGAGGTCGGTCTCCTCGTGGGCGTAGAAGAACTCGTCCGGCAGCCCGCCGACCTCGGCCATGACCTGCGTACGGACGGCGTTGGCGCCGCCGAGGAAGGTCGTCACCCGCGAGGAGCGCATCGGGTCGGCCGCGCGCAGGCGCGGGACGTGCCGGCGCTGGGTCTCACCCGTGTCGGGGTCGGCGATGCGGAAGCTGATGATGCCGAGCTTCGGGTCGGCGGCGAAGGCCTCGCGGCACAGCTGGGCCGTGTCCGTGTTGGCCAGAAGGCCGTCGTCGTCGAGGAAGAGAAGGATGTCGACGTCGGTGCCGCCGGGGCCGAAGGCCTCGATGCCGACGTTGCGCCCGCCGGGGATGCCCAGGTTCTCGGGCAGCTCGACGGTGCGTACGCCCTCGGGGACCTCGGGCACGGGAGCGCCGTTGCCGACGACCACCACCTCGACCGGGTCGCCGTCCTGCTTGGCGACCGAGTCGAGCAGGGCGCGCAGCTCCTGCGGCCGGTTGCCCATGGTGATGATGACCGCGCCGACCTTCAGGGGCCGGCTCCCCGCCGCACTCACTTGAGCCTGCTGGAGGCGAGGATGGACACGAGGTGCAGCAGGGTCTGCAGCATCGCGATGCCGGCCAGGACGGCGACACCGATGCGCGAGAAGAGCAGGTCGCCGCGGACCGAGTCCACGATCGCGAGGACCAGGATCAGCAGGGACGCCTCGATGCCGAGCACGAGCCGGTGGAACTTCAGGGCGCCCGCGGCCCTGCGCGCCAGGGCCATGCCGGAGGAGCGCGGCTCGGAGGCCGACTCCTTGACCGGGGCCAGGCCCTGCTGGTGACGGGCGACGCCGACGAGGTCGGTCTCCGCCTTGATCAGGATGGCGCCGAGCGCGGCGAGCGTGCCGAGGAAGGCCCACAGCCAGTCGATGCGGCCCGAGCCCCACAGGTCGGCGGCGCGCAGACCGAAGCCGACCAGGACCGCGGCGTCGCACAGGTAGGCGGCGACCCGGTCCAGGTAGACCCCGGCCATGGAGTACTGCTTGCGCCAGCGGGCGATCTCGCCGTCGACGCAGTCGAGCAGGAGATACAGCTGGACCATGATCACGCCGAGCACGGCGCCCGTGATCCCCGGCACCAGAAGCGCCGGGGCGGCGAGGGCGCCGGCCACGGTCATCAGATACGTGAGCTGGTTGGGCGTGATCCTGGTGTTCACCAGGTAGCGGTCGCAGCGCAGCGAGATCTCTCGCATGTACAGGCGTCCCGCCCAGTGCTCACCGCTGCGCCGGTCCTTCACCCCTGCGGGGTGAACGACGGGGCGGAGTTCAGCTACCGATGGCCTTGGCATAGTCGGCGTATGCGTCCTTGATCTGGTCGGAATTCAGATTGAGGTGCTCGAGGATCGTGTAGCGCCCGGGGCGCGTCTGCGGGGCGTACTCCACGACCTGGACGAACTCGTCCACGGTGAAGCCGATCTCCTCCGGCGTGACGGGGAGGCCGTGCCTGCGCAGCACCTCCACCATGTACGCGGACTCCTCGCGTGCTCCGCGCAGGAACATCGCGAAGGCCGCGCCCAGGCCGCACTGCTCGCCGTGGCTGGCCGCGCGCTTGGGGAAGAGGAGGTCGAAGGCGTGGTTGATCTCGTGGCAGGCGCCGGACGCCGGGCGGGAGTCGCCCGACACGGACATCGCGATGCCGGTGAGGACCAGGCCCTCGGCGAGGACCTGGAGGAAGGCGTCGTCGCCGACGCCACCGGGGTGGCGCAGGACCGCTTCGCCGGCCTGGCGCGCCATCGCGGCCGCGAGGCCGTCGATGTCCTCGCCGCGCTCACGCGCCGCGAGCTCCCAGTCCGCGATCGCGGAGATGTTGGACAGGGCGTCGCCGATGCCGGAGCGCACGAACCGGACGGGGGCCTCACGGATCACGTCGAGGTCGATGACGACCGCGATGGGGTTTGGGACTCCGTACGAGCCGCGGCCCGCGTCGTTGTCGAGCGTGGCGACCGGCGAGCACAGACCGTCGTGCGACAGGTTCGTCGCGACGGCGACCAGCGGCGCGCCGACGCGAGCGGCGGCGAACTTGGCACAGTCGATGATCTTGCCGCCGCCGAGGCCGACGACCGCGTCGTAGCGGCCCTTCTTGATGGCGTCGGCGAGCTTGATGGC
The DNA here is from genome assembly GCF_053607685.1 of Streptomyces sp. NPDC055099. Lineage (NCBI taxonomy): Bacteria > Bacillati > Actinomycetota > Actinomycetes > Kitasatosporales > Streptomycetaceae > Streptomyces > Streptomyces sp. NPDC055099. Next base: position 179,169 of record NZ_JBSGUA010000007.1, read on the forward strand.
GTCGTCGAGCGTGCCGCCGCCGACCTCGAACCACTCGGCGGTGGGCAGCGACGGTTCGAGCCGCTGGCGCAGGACCGCGCCGGAGCCGCCGCTGATGGCGATGGCGAGCTTGCCGGTTGACGAGCAGATCCGCTGGTCCGCGAGGACACCGGCCAGGTCGTTGAGCGCCCCCGGCCGGATGTCCACGACGACCGGCGAGGGGATGAGCCTCGTCAGTACTGGCACGCGATCTCCCGGCCCTTGGCGAGGTCGTCGTGGTTGTCGATCTCGACCCACTTGATGTCGCCGATCGGCGCCACGTCGACCTTGAAGCCGCGGTTGACGAGCTCCTGGTAGCCGTCCTCGTAGTAGAGGTCGGGGTCGCGCTCGAAGGTCGTCTTCAGGGCGTCGGCCAGCTGGTCGGCGGCGTCGCCCTCGATGAGCGTGACACCGATGTACTCACCGGTGGCGGTCGCCGGGTCCATCAGCTTGGTGATCTTCTGGACGCCCTTCTCGGGGTCCACGATGACCTTCATCTCCTCGTCGGCGAGGTTCTTCACCGTGTCGAGGGCGAGGATGATCTTCTTGCCGTCGCCGCGGGCGGCGAGCAGCGTCTTCTCGACGGAGACCGGGTGCACGGTGTCGCCGTTGGCGAGGATCACCGTGTGCTTGATCGCGTCACGACCGCACCAGAGGGAGTAGGCGTTGTTCCACTCCTCGGCCTTGTCGTTGTCGATCAGCGTGAGCTTGAGTCCGTACTTCTCCTCGAGGGCCGCCTTGCGGTCGTAGACCGCTTCCTTCTTGTAGCCGACGATGATCGCGACCTCGGTCAGACCGATCTCCGCGAAGTTGCCGAGGGTCAGGTCGAGGATGGTGGTGTCACCGTCGACCGGCACCAGGGCCTTGGGAAGCGTGTCGGTGTAGGGGCGAAGACGCCGTCCGGCGCCGGCCGCCAGCACAAGGCCGATCATGCGGGTTCTCCTTCATCGTGTACGGCGGGTGCTCCGCGCTTGTGAGCGGTCACCCAGAAGCGGATGCTCTCGACGAGCACCACGAGTGCCACGACCACGGCGAGTGCCGTGAGCGCGACGGTGAAATCTGTGTCGGTGAGCAGGAAGGCGGCGAGAGCGACCGCCAGCGTCCTGCCCTCATGCCCGCCGATCGCCCGCACCAGCCAGTGCGGCGGCGCGCCTGCGTCGCCGCGGATGCGGTACACCGTGTCGTAGTGATGGTAGGCGACGGCGGACACCAGTCCGAAAGCCGCGGGCAAGGCACCGTTCACGTCCGCGTTGGCGGCGAGCAGCAGGATCGTCCCGTACTCGGCCGCGCGGAAGAACGGCGGGACGAGCCAGTCGAGGGCGCCCTTGAGGGGCCGGGCGACGGCGAGTCCCGAAGTGATGACGTAGGCGACCGCGGCGACGATCACCCACGGGCTGCCGTACGACGTGAGTCCCGCCACGCAGACCAGCACGGCGCCGCCGACGAAGGCCAGGACCGGCGCGGGCAGCGCGAGGCCGCGGAGCCTGAGTGCCGCGAAGGACGACGCGAGCGGCCCGGTGTCGGCGAGGTCCGCCAGTGCCTGTGCGGCGCGGTCGGTGCGGGTGGCCTTGCGGGTGAGCGAGCGCAGGACACGGCCGGCCGTGGTGTAGCAGGCGGCGAGGCCACAGCCGATGAGCAGCACGACCAGGGTGATGCGCGGGGTGGTCACCGCGGTGAGCACGGCGATCAGCGCCCAGCGCTCGCCGATCGGCAGCACGATCATCCGGCGCAGCCAGACCGTCCAGCCGACGCTGTCGAGCTTGTCCGAAAGGGCCGCTGTGGGGCTGGTGTTGGCGGTGGCGTCGTGGTTCGCCTCGTTGAAGGAGAAGTCCACGACGTGCCGGCAGGTCTGCAGGACCATCGCGCCGAGCGCGAGCGCCCAGACGTCGTCGCCGTCGGCGTTGGCCGCGCCGAGCGCGAGGCCCGCGTAGTAGGCGTACTCCTTGGCGCGGTCGAAGGTCGCGTCCAGCCAGGCGCCCAGCGTCGAGTACTGCAGGGAGTAGCGGGCGAGCTGTCCGTCCGTGCAGTCGAGGACGAAGGAGAAGAGCAGAAGGAGGCCGGCCGCGACGAAGCCGCCGCGGGTGCCGGTGGCCGCGCAGCCCGCCGCGATCAGGGCGACCAGCAGCGAGGCGGTGGTGACCTGGTTCGGGGTGAGGCCGCGGCGTGCGCACCAGCGGGCGATGTAACGCGAGTAAGGGGAGATGCAGTACGTCGTGAAGAAGCCGTCCCGCGACTTGACGGCCGTCCGCAGGCGTACGGCTTCGTCGTCCACGGCGGCGACGGCCTGGCGTGCCTCGTTCCGCGTCTGCGGATCGCTGGGCACGGTGGCGACGAGGGTGCCGAGGTCGGGGCGGTGGAGCGTGCGGCCCTCGGTTTCGATCGCCTCGGCCACGTGGTCCGCGAGCGCCTCGACGGTCACGGCCGGGCCGCCGCCGTTGCCGGAGCCGGTGGTGGCGGTGCGCAGCGCGCGCGCCAGGTCGGCGCGGGCCTCCGGCTGCGCGGTGACGGCGCCGGGGACGGCGGAGGCCGCGAAACGCGGGTCCGTCAGGCCCAGGCGCAGCGCGTGGACGTGGCCCACGAAGCGCGCGTCGACGATCGCGACCCGCTGCCCGGCGGGGACGGCGGCGAGCAGCGTCTCGGTGTCCGCCGCGTCGGAGGCGACCCGGACGTCAAACCCCAGGGACCGCAGATCGCCTTCGAGCGGCGACCCGGGGACCGGCTGACCGGTCAGGATGGCGGTCGACAGACGAACTCACTCCTTGATTGCCGGCGCGGCTCGCGCCGGGCACGTGCGTGATGAGGGGCGCCCCTGGCCGGCAGCGGCCGGGCGGCACGTCGGCAGAGGCTATCGGATGATGGGAAGCGGGCGTTCACCGCCCGTTTACGGCCCCATAAGCATGACCTGCAGCGGTCTCCGCCGACTCGATCATCATGGTCGATCGGGGGCGGCCCCCACAAACCGCGCTTCATGTGAGCGGCACAAACGACATAAAGTCGACGCCCATGACATGGATGATCACAGGTGGAGCGGGATATATCGGGGCACATGTGGTGCGGGCCATGGCCGGCGCCGGGGAGCGGGTCGTCGTCCTGGACGACGTCTCGGCCGGGGTGCCCGAGCGGCTCCCCGCGGACATCCCTCTCATTAGGGGCTCATCGCTCGACGGCGAGCTGCTGCGGCGGGTCTTCGCCGAGCACGAGGTGACGGGTGTGGTGCATCTCGCGGCGCGCAAGCAGGTCGGCGAGTCCGTGGAGCAGCCGTTGCGCTACTACCGGGAGAACCTCGGCGGCCTGGTGACACTGCTCGACGCGGTGGCCGAGGCCGGCATCAAGCGCTTCGTCTTCTCCTCGTCGGCCGCGGTGTACGGCAACCCGCCGGACGTGGACCTGGTGACGGAGGCCACCCCCTGCGTGCCGATCAACCCCTACGGCGAGACGAAGCTCGCCGGGGAGTGGCTGGTGCGGGCCGCCGGGCGGGCGCACGGCATCGCGACCGTGTGCTTGCGCTACTTCAACGTGGCGGGCGCCGCGACCCCCGAGCTCGCGGACACCGGGGTCTACAACGTGGTCCCGATGGTCTTCGACCGGCTCACGCGCGACGAGGCGCCGCGGATCTTCGGCGCCGACCACCCGACGCCGGACGGCACCTGCGTGCGTGACTACATCCACGTCGCCGATCTCGCCGACGCCCACCTCGCGGCGGCCCGCCGCGTGGAGGCGCACCCCGAGGGCGATCTGACGGTGAACATCGGCCGCGGCGAAGGTGTTTCCGTTCGCGAACTCGTCACGCTCATCGGTGAGATCTCCGGCGACGCCCGCCCCGCGCTCGTCGAGCCGCGCCGCGAGGGCGACGCGCCGCGCGCCGTGGCGGACTCGAGCCTGGCCGCCGAGAAGCTGGGCTGGAAGGCGCGGCGCACGGTGCGCGAGATGGTCGAATCCGCGTGGGCGGGCTGGTGCCTCCACCACCCCGAGGCACGCCGCCCCTGATCACGTCAGCGCTCTGACCTGCGGTCATTTCCGCAGGTCAGGGCATATGACAACGGTGTTCAGTGCCGTGTTGCCGGATACCCCCCACCAGTAGTTCACTGTGATCGCGACAGACGCGCGACCAGGGAACAGAAGACCGATACCGAGCACACGGAGGCGGCTTCCATGGGGGCTGGGCACGATCACGGACACTCGCACGGGGGGACGGCGACAGCGGCGTACAGAGGGCGGCTGCGCATCGCGCTCTCGATCACGCTCACCGTCATGGTGGTCGAGATCGTCGGCGGCATCATGGCGGATTCGCTCGCGCTCATCGCGGACGCGACGCACATGGCGACGGACGCCCTCGGCCTGGGCATGGCGCTGCTCGCGATCCAGTTCGCCAATCGCCCGGCCACTCAGAACCGCACCTTCGGCTACGCCCGCGCCGAGATCCTCGCCGCGCTCGCCAACTGCCTGCTGCTGCTCGGCGTCGGCGGCTACGTCCTGTTCGAGGCGATCCAGCGGTTCATCACGCCCGCCGACACCGAGGGCGGACTGACCATCGTCTTCGGCGTCATCGGCCTGGTGGCGAACATGATCTCCCTCTCGCTCCTGATGCGCGGCCAGAAGGACAGCCTGAACGTGCGCGGCGCCTTCCTGGAGGTCTTGGCCGACGCGCTGGGCTCCCTGGCCGTGATCGTCGCGGCCGTGCTCATCCTGACGACCGGCTGGCAGGCGGCGGACCCGATCGCCTCGCTCGTCATCGGCCTCATGATCGTCCCGCGTACGGTGAAGCTGCTCCGGGAGACCCTGAACGTGCTCCTGGAGTCCGCGCCGAAGGGCGTCGACATGGCCGAGGTCCGCTCGCACATACTGGATCTGCCGGGCGTCGAGGACGTCCACGACCTGCACGCCTGGACCATCACCTCGGGGATGCCGGTCCTCTCCGCGCACGTGGTCGTCAGCACGGAGACGCTGAACGCGATCGGCCACGAGAAGATGCTGCACGAGCTGCAGGGCTGCCTGGGCGACCACTTCGACGTCGAGCACTGCACCTTCCAGCTGGAGCCGGTCGGCCACGCGGAGCACGAGGCGAAGCTCTGCCACTGATCGGTCTGGGGGCACTGGTGAGGGTGGCTTCCGGTGGTTCCTTGCCGACGGGGCCCGTCGCGTGCGGCAGACTTGAGGCTCGACCGAAGCGAAGGATGGGTATGCCGATCACACCTGCCACCGCGACGAACAACTCGTCGAACGGCACCGGAGAAGCGATCTTGCTGGAACTCGTCGACGAGGACGGCAGGACGATCGGCACAGCGGAGAAACTCTCCGCGCATCAGGCGCCCGGGCAGCTGCACCGGGCGTTCTCCGTCTTCCTCTTCGACGAGCAGGGGCGGCTGTTGCTCCAGCAGCGCGCCCTGGGCAAGTACCACTCCCCCGGCGTCTGGTCGAACACCTGCTGCGGCCACCCGTACCCCGGCGAGGCGCCGTTCGCTGCCGCCGCCCGCCGGACGTACGAGGAGCTGGGCGTCTCGCCCTCGCTGCTCGCGGAGGCGGGCACGGTGCGCTACAACCACCCGGACCCCGACTCGGGTCTGGTGGAGCAGGAGTTCAACCACCTCTTCGTCGGCATGGTCCAGGCGCCGCTGCGGCCGGACCCGTCCGAGGTCGGCGAGACCGCGTTCGTGACGGCCGCCGAGCTTGCGGAGCGGCACGCGAAGGGGCCGTTCTCGGCCTGGTTCATGACCGTCCTCGACGCGGCGCGCCCCGCCGTCCGCGAGCTGACGGGGCCTTCCGCCGGCTGGTGAGTCAACTCACCTGCGGGGCGGAGCCGTTGGGCTTCAGGGGCAGGGCGGCCCAGATGACCTTGCCCCCGCTCGCGGTGTGCTCGACGTCGCAGGCGCCGCCCGCCTCCCGGGTGATCTCGCGCACGAGGAGAAGTCCGCGGCCGCCGGTCTGGCCGTGGTCGGCCACCAGGGCGGTCGGGCGGTAGGGATGGTCGTCCTCCACGGAGACCCGCACCCACTCGGCGCCGACCGCCACCTCCACCGCCAGCATCGGTGAGAGCAGGGCCGCGTGCCGTACGGCGTTGGTGACCAGTTCGGAGACGATCAGGAGCAGGCCCTGCACGAGGTCGTCCGACACGGGCACGCCCTGCCGCGCGAGCAGGTCGCGCACCGCGTGCCGTGCCTGGGGCACCGAGGCGTCCACGGCGGCGGCGGTGAACCGCCACACGCCCTCGTACGGCACTTTCGCGGGCTCCCGAGGGAGTGGGCCGGGCCCCCTCCCGTCGTCGTCCATCGTCCGGTCGCCGCCCTTGCGCTCGATTGTCACCACGTGTCGAGTGTTGGGAATGCGTTGGTCCGGACCGTGCGACTGAACAGAAGTCAGCGACTATCGACGGCATTTGATCACTGACGCCCGAGCGCGTCGGACGAGTGACTACTTCTGTCCCTCCGGCTTCGCTTTGAAGCTTTCTTCCGCTTGTACGGGTTGTTCGCGTTGTCCCGTTTCCGAGCCCTCGCTGACCATGCTCACGATCCGGCGCCCGCCCAGGCCCGTGGCGAGCAGACCGAGGCCGTCGAAGAGCAGCGCGAGCGAGAAGAAGCAGCCGATCACGTACTGGCTGCTGCTGGGCCAGTTGGCGAGCACCAGGATGCCGAGCAGGAGACCGAAGGCACCCTGCACGAGCGTCCAGCCGAACTGCGGGCCGCGCACCACCAGGCTGCCGACGAGCCGGAAGACACCACCGGTCAGGAAGAGCAGCGCGGCGAACATCGTCAGCGCCTCCGCCGCCACATCCGGCCTGCGGATGATCACGACTCCGGCGGCGAGGTTCAGGGCGGCCACGACCACGCCGAGCCAGAAGAAGTTCGTGCCACGTGACTGCACGGCGTGCAGCAGACCGACACAGCCGCCGATCAGGAGCAGCCAGCCGAAGAGGAGCATGGAGGTCAGGGTGGCGACGCCCGTGTAGACCAGGCCCACGAGCCCGGCGACCGCCAGGATCGCGCCGAGGAGGGCCAGCCAGCCGAGACTGCGGTTGAGCTGCTTGGCGCCCTGGGCCTGCGGTGCGGCGGCCTCGGCGCGCTTGGATCGGGCCATCAGCGTCTCCGTCCTGCTTCCCCCGCTGCACAGAGTTCTCAGGGCCGCCCCTTCTTGATCGTACGTTCGACGGGTGCGGATAGCATCCTGCGCATGGAGCCGCAGCTGAGGCAGGCCGTCACCCACGGCGTCGCCACCGTCGTCATCGACCATCCGGCGAAGCGCAACGCCATGACGGCGGACATGTGGCGCCAGGTGCCGCCCCTGCTCGCCGGGCTCGCCGCTGATCCGGCCGTACGTGCGCTCGTGCTGACCGGCGAGGGCGGGACCTTCTGCGCGGGTGCCGACATCTCCTCGCTCCGGGAGTCACCGGGCGAGGCACAGGATCTGGCGGTACGGGCCGAGGAAGCCCTCGCGGTCTTCCCCAAGCCGACGCTGGCCGCGGTGCGCGGCTACTGCGTGGGCGGCGGGAGCCAGCTCGCGGCGGCCTGCGATCTGCGGTTCGCGGACGAGGGCGCCCTGTTCGGGATCACTCCCGCGAAGCTGGGGATCGTCTATCCGTCGTCGTCGACGCGGCGCCTGGTGTCGCTCGTGGGGCCCTCCGCCGCCAAGTACCTGCTGTTCTCGGGTGAGTTGATCGATGCCGGGCGGGCGCTGCGCACGGGTCTTGTCGACGAGGTGCTGCCCGCGGGCGAACTGGACAAGCGGGTCGCGGAGTTCACCGCCGTCCTCGCCGCCCGTTCGCAGCTGACGCAGGCCGCGGCCAAGGAGTTCGCGGCCGGGCGCCTGGACCGCGACGCCCACTGGAGTGAGCAGGCGCGTGCGGGCGGCGACACCGCGGAGGGGGTCGCCGCCTTCCTGGAGCGCCGCGAGCCGCGCTTCACGTGGACTCCCGGCGGCGCCGCTCCGGGCGAGAGCGCTACTGGCTGAAGCGGCTGCCCGCGCGGAACTTCTCGACGAGGTGCGCGGGCGCCTTGTGCGGGGAGCCTGCGTCGTACGGCGGCTGGGGGTCGTACTCCGTGAGGAGCTGCACGGTCTGCGCCCGCTCCTCGCCCGCGATACGGCCGATCAGGGCGAGTCCCATGTCGATACCGGAGGAGACCCCGGCCGCCGTGACGTACTTGCCGTCGAACACCACCCGCTCCTCCGTCGGCTCCACGCCGAACCTCGCCAGCTCCGCCAGGGCGAGCCAGTGCGAGGTGGCGCGGCGCCCCTTGAGGAGCCCCGCCGCCGCGAGCAGGAGGGAGCCGGTGCACACGGACGTCGTCCAGGTGCTGGTGGCGTCCGCGGACCGCAGCCAGCCCAGGAGCTCCTCGTCCGCCATGTGGTCGCTCTGGCCCGGACCGCCGGGGACGACCAGGACGTCGGGCTCGGGTACGTCGGCGAAGGAGCGGTCGGCGACGAGGGCGAGGGAGCCGCTGTCGTTGCGCACGGGGCCGGGGCTCTCGGCCACGAAGAGGGTCTCGGCGCCGGGCATGCGGCTGAGCGTCTCGTACGGACCGACCGCGTCCAGGGCGGTGAAGCGGTCGAAGAGGGCGATGGCGATCTGCATGGGGTGCCTATCCGTCGAGGGCGGGTGCCGGCTGGGGGGCGAGTGAGGCGAGAGGGGCGTGGAAGCGCCGCCGGTACTCGGCGGGCGCCGCGCCGAGGATCTTGACGAAGGCGCGGCGCATCGCCTCCGGAGTGCCGTAGCCGCAGGCGCGCGAGACCTCCCCGATGCCGTGCGAGGTGTCCTCCAGGAGGCGGCGCGCGTGCTCGACGCGCACCCGCTCGACGTACTTGCCCGGCGTCATCCCCGTCTCCGTTTGGAACGCGCGGGCGAAGTGCCGCGGCGAGAGCCGGGCGCGGGCGGCGAGCGACTCGACGCAGAGGTTCTCGTCCGGGTGCTCGGTGATCCACTGCTGGACCTCGCGCAGCGGCTCGCGCAGGGCCGTCTGCGCGGCGAGCTGGGCGCTGAACTGCGCCTGGTTGCCCGGCCGCCGCAGGAAGACCACGAGATAGCGCGCGACCATCAGCGCCTCGTCGCGGCTCAGGTCCTCCTCCACCAGGGCCAGGGCCAGGTCGATGCCCGCGGTCACGCCCGCGGAGGTCGCGACGTGACCGTCGCGGACGAAGATCGGGTCCGGGTCGACCTCGATGGCGGGGTGATCGCGGGCGAGCTTGTCGCAGAACGCCCAGTGGGTCGTCGCCCGGCGGCCGTCCAGGAGCCCGGCCTCGGCGAGGAGGATGGCGCCGGTGCAGACCGAGACCAGGCGCCGCGCACGGGGGGCGTTCGTCCGGAGCCAGTCGATCAGACGGGGGTCGGCCTCGCGGGTGCCGATGCCGCCGGGGGCCAGGAGCGTGTGCGGCGCGGGGGCGTCGGCGAGGGAGGAGTCCGGCACGAGCGTCAGGCCGCTGGACGTGCGGACGGGGCCGCCGTCCAGGGAAGCGGTGTGGACGCGGTACGCGGGCCGGTCACCGCCGTGGCAGGCGGCGGCGCCCGCGAAGACCTCCACCGGTCCCGTGACGTCGAGACTCTGGACACCGTCGTAGAGGACGACCAGGACAGTTCGCTGCTCCATGCCCTGATTCTTGGCCTCGCGCGGAATGTCCGCAATGACGAATGGCCCTCTTTTCCTGCCACCGACGGCGGCGACGCGGGGGCGGCCGGGCCTGCCGGGCTCCCCGGGCTTCACGTCATACCAACCAGTCGGTAGCGTGCGGTCATGACTTCTCTCAAGCCCCCCTCCCCGGCCGCGGCCCTGCACCCGCGCGCGGGACGTCGGTGTCACAACGTGCTCAATTCGCTGCACTCGACGCACTACTTCTCGCCCGACACGGGGCGCGAGGTCGCCAAGGTCGGGATCGCCCACCCCAAGGCCGTCAATTTCGCCGTGCGGACGGCGGCGATGGGCCCGGTCGGCGCCGGAGTGGTCACGGCGGCGTTCTACAACTACAAGCACGAGACCGTGGCCCGGCACGTGCCCGGCATCTGGCGGACCGCCTCCCCCGAAGACGTCCTCGCGGCACGCGCGCGTGCCGTCGACTCGACCCTGCGCCGCCTCCTCGGCGAGGACGCCATCGCGTCGCCGGAGATGGCGGAGGCCGCCGAGCTCGCGCTGCGCGCCACCGAGGCCTGCTCCCGCTCGGCACGGCCGCTCTACGCCGCCCACGCCGACCTGCCCGTTCCCGAGCAGCCGCATCTCGCGCTCTGGCACGCCGCGACGTTGCTGCGCGAGCACCGGGGGGACGGGCACCTCACCGCCCTCCAGTACGCCGAACTCGACGGCATCGAGGCCCTGGTGAGCCACACCGCGACCGGCAAGGGCATGCGCCCGAAGTGGAACTTCAACACGCGCGGCTGGACCCAGGAGGACTGGGACGCGGCCGTGGAGCGGCTGCGCGCCCGCGGACTGCACGACGGGGTGGCCGAGTTGACCGAGGCGGGCGTCGCGCTGCGCAAGGACGTCGAGGAGGCCACGGACCGCCTCGACCGGGCTCCGTACGAGCACCTGGGCGCGGCCGGCGTCGAGCGTCTGACGGAGCTGGGGACCGTGTTCGCGGGCGCGGCCCTCCAGGCGGGCGCGTTCCCCGCGGATCTGCTCGGCAAGGAGTAGCCCCAGGCATGGGCGGCGCCGTGTGAGGTACTCGTTCGTCTCCGCTCCGGCGCGCCTGGCGCCGGACCGGGCGACGAAAGGGGAAATCCCGTGTTCCGAGCGATCGCAGATGTCCTTCGTCAGATCGGCGCGGCACTCGCCACCGTGGTGACACTGCCGTTCCGCGCCGTGGCCCGGCTGTTCAGCGGCGCCTCCGGCTCCACGCGGCGAACGGGGCGCCGGTCCGGACGCCGCCCGGGGCGGGCGAGCCGGGTCTGATCCCCCCGCTGTCGGTGCCACCTGCCACAATTGCCCCGCAACCCCAGTGAGAAGGCGGGAAACGTGGCACCTCTGCAGACGTCCACTCCAGCATCGATCGAAGGCAGGATCGCCGAAGAACTCGGCGTACGGGAGCGGCAGGTGAAGGCCGCCGTCGACCTGCTCGACGGCGGCTCGACGGTGCCCTTCATCGCTCGCTACCGCAAGGAAGCGACCGAGATGCTCGACGACGCGCAGCTGCGCACGCTCGAGGAGCGGCTGCGTTATCTGCGGGAGCTCGAGGAGCGGCGCGCCGCGATCCTCGAATCGGTCCGCGAGCAGGGCAAGCTCACGGACGATCTCGAGGGGCAGATCCGCGCGGCGGACACCAAGGCGCGTCTCGAGGACATCTACCTGCCGTTCAAGCCGAAGCGCCGCACGAAGGCGCAGATCGCCCGCGAGGCAGGCCTCGAGCCGCTCGCGGACGGCCTGCTCGGCGACCCGTCGGTGGACCCGCTCGCCGCGGCCGCGGCCTTCGTGGACGCCGACAAGGGCGTCGCGGAGCCGCAGGCCGCCCTGGACGGCGCCCGCGCGATTCTCGCCGAGCGGTTCTCCGAGGACGCCGACCTGATCGGCGAGCTGCGTGAGCGCATGTGGGTGCGCGGCCGCCTCGTCGCGAAGGTCCGTGCGGGCAAGGAGGAGGCGGGCGCCAAGTTCGCCGACTACTTCGACTTCGCCGAGCCCTTCAAGGAGCTCCCCTCGCACCGCGTCCTCGCGATGCTGCGCGGCGAGAAGGAGGACGTGCTCGACCTCGTCCTCGAACCGGAGGAGCCCACGGAGGGCCCGTCCTCGTACGAGGGGATGGTCGCGCACCGCTTCGGCGTCGTGGACCGCGGCCGCCCGGCCGACAAGTGGCTGCAGGAGACGGTGCGCTGGTCCTGGCGGACCCGCATCCTGGTGCACCTGGGGATCGACCTGCGCCTGCGCCTGCGCACGGCCGCCGAGGACGAGGCCGTCCGGGTCTTCGCGTCGAACCTGCGCGATCTGCTGCTCGCCGCACCCGCGGGCACGCGCGCGACACTCGGGCTCGACCCCGGTTTCCGTACGGGCGTGAAGGTCGCCGTGGTCGACGCGACCGGCAAGGTCGTCGCGACGGACGTCATCAACCCGCACGTCCCGGCGAACAAGTGGGACCAGTCCCTGGCCACGCTCGCGAAGCTCGCCAAGGAGCACTCGGTCGACCTGATCGCGATCGGGAACGGCACGGCGTCCCGCGAGACGGACAAGCTCGCCGGTGAACTCATCACGAAGCACCCGGAGTTGAACCTCACGAAGGTGATGGTCTCCGAGGCGGGCGCCTCGGTGTACTCCGCGTCGGCCTTCGCCTCGCAGGAGCTGCCCGACATGGACGTGTCGCTGCGCGGCGCCGTGTCCATCGCCCGGCGCCTTCAGGACCCGCTCGCCGAGCTGGTGAAGATCGACCCGAAGTCCATCGGCGTCGGTCAGTACCAGCACGACCTCTCCGAGGTGAAGCTGTCCCGCTCCCTCGACGCGGTCGTCGAGGACTGTGTGAACGGCGTCGGGGTGGACGTGAACACCGCCTCCGCCCCGCTGCTCGCCCGGGTCTCCGGCATCGGCGCGGGCCTCGCCGAGAACATCGTGGCGCACCGCGACACGAACGGCCCCTTCTCCTCCCGCAAGGGCCTCAAGGACGTGGCACGGCTCGGCCCCAAGGCGTACGAGCAGTGCGCGGGCTTCCTGCGCATCCGGGGCGGCGACGACCCGCTCGACGCGTCCAGCGTGCACCCCGAGGCCTATCCGGTGGTGCGCAGGATGGCGAAGAAGACGGGCGGCGAGGTCGCCTCGCTCATCGGCGACACGGCGACGCTGCGCTCGCTCCGGGCGGAAGAGTTCGTGGACGAGTCCTTCGGTCTGCCCACCGTCAGCGACATCCTGAAGGAGCTGGAGAAGCCGGGCCGCGACCCGCGCCCCGCCTTCAAGACGGCGACGTTCAAGGACGGCGTCGAGAAGATCTCCGACCTCGCCTCCGGGATGGTCCTGGAGGGCGTCGTCACGAACGTGGCGGCGTTCGGTGCCTTCGTGGACATCGGCGTCCACCAGGACGGGCTCGTCCATGTCTCGGCGATGTCCAGGACGTTCGTCAAGGACCCGCGGGACGTGGTGAAGCCGGGTGACATCGTCAAGGTGAAGGTGATGGACGTCGACATCCCGCGCAAGCGGATCTCGCTGACGCTGCGCCTGGACGACGAAGCCGCGGCCGACGCCACCGGTGAGCGCCCCAAGCGCGGCGGGCGCCCGCCGCAGCAGCGCCAGCAGGGCGGCCGGCGCCCCCAGCGCCAGGGCGGCGGCGGCCAGCGCAAGGAGCGGCAGGGTCCGCCGCCGGCCAATGACGCGATGGCGGACGCACTGCGCCGGGCCGGTCTCCTGGACCCCAAGAAGCGCTGATCCGAGGGGAGTCGGCGGAGGTCAGGGTGACAGCTCGGTCACCTTGCCCTCCGCCACCTCCAGACGGCGCGTGACCCGGACGGCGTCCAGCATCCTGCGGTCGTGGGTCACCAGGAGCAGCGTGCCCTCGTACGCGTCGAGGGCGGACTCCAGTTGCTCGATGGCCGGCAGGTCGAGGTGGTTCGTCGGCTCGTCGAGGACCAGGAGGTTGACGCCCCGGCCTTGCAGCAGCGCGAGGCCCGCCCGGGTGCGTTCGCCCGGGGACAGGGTGGCCGCGGGGCGCAGGACGTGTGCGGCCTTCAGGCCGAACTTGGCGAGCAGCGTGCGCACGTCGGCCGGTTCGGTGTCGGGCACGGCCGCGCAGAACGCGTCCAGGAGCGTCTCCGGGCCGTGGAACAGCGCGCGCGCCTGGTCCACCTCGCCGACGAGCACCCCGGAGCCGAGGGCCGCGTGGCCCGCGTCCGTGGGGATGCGGGTCAGCAGGGTGCCGAGCAGGGTCGACTTGCCCGAGCCGTTCGCGCCGGTGATCGCCACCCGGTCCGCCCAGTCGATCTGCAGCGTCACGGGGCCGAGCGTGAAGTGACCGCGGTGCACCTCCGCGTCGCGAAGGGTGGCGACGACGCTGCCGGAGCGCGGCGCCGACGCGATCTCCATCTGCAGCTCCCACTCCTTGCGGGGCTCCTCGACGACGTCGAGCCGTTCGATCATGCGCTGGGTCTGGCGTGCCTTCGCCGCCTGCTTCTCGCTGGAGTCGCTGCGGAAGTTCTTGCCGATCTTGTCGTTGTCGCCCGCCTTGCGGCGGGCGTTCTTGACGCCCTTGTCCATCCAGGAGCGCTGCATCTGGGCGCGGCCCTCAAGGGCGGACTTCTTGTCGGCGTACTCCTCGAACTCGTCGCGGGCGTGGCGTCGCGCGACGTCACGCTCCTCCAGATACGCCTCGTAGCCGCCGCCGTAGAGGTTGACCTGCTGCTGGGCGAGGTCGAGTTCGAGGACCTTGGTGACGGTGCGGGTGAGGAACTCGCGGTCGTGGCTGACCACGACCGTGCCGGCGCGCAGTCCGCGGACGAAGCTCTCCAGGCGTTCGAGGCCCGCGAGGTCGAGGTCGTTGGTCGGCTCGTCCAGGAGGAACACGTCGTAGCGGGACAGGAGCAGCGAGGCGAGGCCCGCGCGAGCGGCCTGGCCGCCGGAGAGCGAGGTCATGGCCGTGTCGAGGCTGATGTCGAGGCCGAGGGAGGCGGCGACCTCCTCCGCCCGCTCGTCCAGGTCGGCGCCGCCGAGCGCCAGCCAGCGCTCCAGGCTGGACGCGTACGCGTCGTCGGCGCCCGGGGTCCCGTCGACCAGGCCCTGGGTGGCCTCGTCCATGGTCCGCTGGGCCTCGTCGACGCCGGTACGGCGGGCGAGGAAGGCGCGGATGGTCTCACCGGGGCGGCGGTCGGGCTCCTGCGGCAGGTGGCCCACGGCCGCGCTGGCCGGAGCGAGGCGCAGTTCGCCGGTCTCCGGAGTGTCCAGACCGGCGAGGAGGCGCAGGAGGGTCGACTTGCCGGCGCCGTTGGCGCCGACCAGGCCGATGACGTCGCCGGGCGCGACGACCAGCTCAAGGGCGGAGAAGAGGGAGCGGTCGCCGTGGCCTGCGGCGAGATTCTTGGCGACGAGGGTTGCGGTCATCAGGGGGTCGAGTTTAGGCGAGGGACGGGGCGGCTCGCGCGGCAGTATCCGCCTGGTCGGGGCCGTGCTCCCGCCCGGCGGCCCGGCACCCTGGCCCGGCCGCTACCGCACTATCGGGGCCGTCAGAACACTGTCCGTCGTCCGCGCCACCACGAAGGACTCCCCCTTCGTCGCCTTGGCGTCGAGCTGGACGCGGTGCTCGCCCGGCTCCAGGACGCCGTCGAAGACCTCATGGACCTGGGTGCGCGAGAGCCGGTCCACGCGGTACGCGACGAGCTGCACCCGGCACGTCGAGGTGATCTCCACGTCGGCCGAGCCGTCGGCCGCCGCGAGCCGCGTCAGACGACGCAGTTCCAGCGGGCTGCGGTCCAGGGCGTGTTCTATCTGCGCGACCAGGAGCGGGATGATCGGGGCGAGCCCGTCGACGTACGCGACCCGGAGTCCCGCTCCGTCGAAGGCCGCACGCACCGCGTCGCGTGTCGCCGCCGGGACGGAGCGGCCGAAGGCCACCGCCCCGTAGGTCCGCAGCTCGTCCGGCGGCACGCCCGTCGCGTCCGCCGCGATCTCGGCGCCGACGCCGATCGTGCGCAGCGCCGCGGCGAGTTTGGCGAGGACGGCGACGCGGGCGCCGATCAGGAGCACCCTGCGGCGCGGCGTCGGCTCCTCCTCGGCCAGCAACTGCCGCAGCGCTTCGCGGTATTGGGCGCCCTGGAAGCGGAAGGGCCCTATGCCGTGGTAGCCGTTGAGCTCCAGGTCGGCCCGATCGGCCGTCTGCCAGGCGAAGTCCCGCCATACGTAGGTGTCGGTGCCGTCCGGTGCCCGCTCGATGACCGCGGTGACCGCGCCGCAGTCCAGGCCCTCGCACTCGGGGCAGCCGTAGATGACGTGCCGGTCGTCGAGCAGGGGTGCCCGGGTCTCCAGGAGGAGTCCGCGTACATGGTGGGTGAAGATCGCGGGTGGTACGTCGGAGGCGAGCGGGGAGACGGCGTCGAGGTCGGAGAGCTGGAACAGCAGCGGGCGCCCGTTCACGATGAAGTCGACGAAATCGCGGTGGACTTGGAAGTCACCGTTGGCGAGGACTCCACCGGCGCGCATGGCCGGTGCCAGACCGAAGGTCGCGTACTCGGCAGACATGCTGTGAGTATCCCCACCCGGTGGCTGATGTGAGCACGGCATGAGGCATTCCGCTATGTCCTGCCCATATCGCCCTCAGGAAGACGTGGTTGGGGACGCTTTCGGCCAGAACGGGCGCACGCATGGTCGATGGCGTACGCGGCGGTCTTCGGCTGGACGACACACGCAGGAGGCGGCGCACCTCGTATGTGAGGTG
>NZ_JBSGUA010000007.1:195501-301118 GCF_053607685.1 Streptomyces sp. NPDC055099
TTGGGGGGGGGGGGTGTTTTCGCGCTCCGCGGGGCCCCGGCTTGGGTGTGGGGCGGGGGGGGGGTTGGGGGGGGCCCCCCCCCCGCGGGGGGGCGCCCCCTTTTGTTGGGGGGGCCCCCCGCCTCCTGCCTGCGGAAGTGGACTCAGACCTTGGTGGCTCCGGCGTCCTCCTCGTCTCCGTTGTCGCTCGGGCCGATGCGGATCTCGAAGTCGCCGTCGTACTGCTCGTGGCCCGCGATCACGGCCTTCTCGACGGCCTCCGTGCCGTGCTCACCGCGGACGATCAGCGGGTCGTGGCGCAGGTCCCGCATCAGCGCCACGCACATCCCGATCATGACCAGGGTGAAGGGCGCGGCGACCAGGATCGTCAGATTCTGCAGGCCCTGGAGTGCGTTGCCGGACCCGTCGCCGATGAGCAGCATGATCGCCGCCACGGCTCCCGTCACGACGCCCCAGAAGACCACCACGAGCTTGCCGGGTTCCAGCGCGCCCTTCTGCGAGAGCGTGCCCATCACGATCGACGCCGCGTCGGCACCCGACACGAAGAAGATGCCCACGAGGATCATCACGAGCAGGCTCGTCACCGTGGCGATGGGGTACTCGTGCAGCAGGCCGAAGAGCTGGCCCTCGGGGGTCGACTCGCCGCCGAGACCGCCGCTCTCCTTGACCTTCATGGCCGATCCGCCGAAGACGGCGAACCAGATGAGGCTGACGGTGCTCGGCACCAGGATGACGCCACCGACGAACTGCCGGATCGTGCGCCCGCGGCTGATCCTGGCGATGAACATGCCCACGAAGGGCGTCCAGGAGATCCACCAGGCCCAGTAGAAGACCGTCCAGCTGCCCAGCCAGTCCGAGACGCCCTTGCCGCTCGACGCCTCGGTGCGCCCGATGAGCTGGGGCAGGTCGCCGAGGTAAGAGCCGATCGAGGTCGGCAACAGGTCGAGGACGATGACGGTCGGGCCCGCGATGAAGACGAACACGACGAGCAGCAGCGCGAGCACCATGTTGATGTTGGACAGCCACTGCACGCCCTTCTCCACACCGGAGATGGCGGACGCCACGAAGGCCACCGTGAGGACGGCGATGATGGCGACGAGCAGGCCCGTGCCCGCGTTCTCCATCCAGTCGAGCACCTCGAAGCCGCTGCCGATCTGCAGGGCACCGAGGCCGAGCGACGCGGCGGAGCCGAACAGCGTCGCGAAGATCGCGATGATGTCGATGACCCTGCCCCAGGAGCCGTTCGCGCGCTTCTCGCCGATGAGCGGGGTGAAGACGGCGCTGATGGTCTGCCTGCGCTTGCGCCGGAAGGTGCTGTACGCGATGGCCAGACCCACGACCGCGTAGATCGCCCACGGGTGGAGCGTCCAGTGGAAGAGGGTCGTGGACATCGCCGTTTCCATCTTCGCCGCCGAGTCGGCGGGATCGGTGCCCGGCGGGGGCGTGGTGAAGTGGGCGAGGGGCTCGCTCACGCCGTAGAACATCAGGCCGATGCCCATACCGGCGCTGAACATCATCGCGACCCAGGAGATGGTGCGGAACTCCGGCTCCTCACCCTCCTCACCGAGCGTGATCTTTCCGTACCGGCTGCAGGCGAGCCAGAGCGCGAAGACCACGAACCCGCTCGCCGCCAGCATGAAGGCCCAGCCACCGTTGTGGATGAGCCCGTTGAGCATCTTCGTGGAGGCGCTCTCCAGCGAGTCCGTGGCGACGGCTCCCCAGACCACGAAGGCCAGGGTGAGCACCGCGGTCACGCCGAACACGACGCGGTCGGTCTGGGGATGGGCGCCGCCATGGGCGGCGTGCATGATGTGCCCGTCCCCTCCCCCGCCGTCCGCTTTCTGTTGGTCTTGCGTCACAAGTACACCTCTCACGGTTTCGCATTCGTACAAACTCTGTGGTCCGCTACCCAGTACCACATGTGACGCACCTAACAACCACTCAACAATTGGTGTCGGGCGAACCTGTGACGAGGTGGTAGGCAGCGCGCTCGTCGAGAAGCAACGGTACGAGAGAACGCGCCGACTGCCGCATCGGCACGTAGGCTCCCTT
Organism: Streptomyces sp. NPDC055099; assembly: GCF_053607685.1. Classification (NCBI taxonomy): domain Bacteria; kingdom Bacillati; phylum Actinomycetota; class Actinomycetes; order Kitasatosporales; family Streptomycetaceae; genus Streptomyces; species Streptomyces sp. NPDC055099. The sequence continues at coordinate 197,554 of NZ_JBSGUA010000007.1, forward strand.
GCCGTCCCTCCTGACCTTTACTCCGTGCAGGGCGAGTTCGTCCTTGATGTCACCGAACTGGTCCGCGTCGAGCCGGTAGCCGCACGGCGGGTCCTGGATCACCTCGGCCGGCTCGGCGGGGTCGTTGTCGGCGCCGCCGACATAGACGGGTCCGCGGTCGCGGAAGCCTTCAAGACGGGCCGCTGCGGTGGCCGCATCCAGCTGTCCGCGCCGCTCATCGGCATAGTTGAACAGGCCTCCGAGCGCCGCCAGTTGAGAGGTGACGCGGCGCCGGTTGTTCAGCGCCTCGTCCTTCTTCTCTGCTTCGGTGAGCGGATCGACACGGCTCTCTATGAGCAGACCGGCCGCGTGCTTGATGCCGGAGACGTTGCGCAGGATGCGTTCCTGACCGTCGCCCGCCGTCTGTTTGATGGGCTCACCCGTCACCGGATCGGTCCAGATCCCATACGTCCCCGTCGTATGTCCCGCCTTGCTCGCGGCGGGCCTGACGTACGCCTTGGACAGGGTCTGCGCCTCCTTGTGCACCGCCTCGTCGGTGTTGAGGTTGCGCGGCCACAGGTCGAACAGGTCTTTGTCGTAGTACTTCGGGGTCGCGCCGTACTCGTGCAGGTCGTAGATGGAGTCGGGCTTTTTGTCGCGGATGACGGCGGCCATGGCGCGTGCCTCCGCGGTCTGCAGGGAGATGTGGTCGCGGTTGATGTCGACGCCGTCGGAGTTGCCGCGGGTGTTGGCGGCGCGGCCGTCCGGGTTGGCGGTGGGGATGACGAGGAGCGTGGTGCGCGAGAGGAACCTCTGGGTCTTCTTGTCCTTCGCGTACGCCAGATCGCGAATCGTCGACAGGCAGGCGTCGCGTCCGGACGGCTCGTCGCCGTGCTGGCTGCAGATCAGCAACACCGTGCTCTTCGTGGGGCGTTCACCGATGCGGACGAGCTGGACGGGCCGGTCCTGCTTGGTGGTGCCGATGCGGGACACCGAGACCCGGTCGGTGGCCTTGTCGACGGTGGCGAGCAGCTTCTGTTCCTCTGGCTGACTGGTCCAGCGCGCGCCGTCGGACTCCTCGAATCCGGTGCGGGGCGGGGTCGGCGTCGCCTGCGCGGGCACCGTCAGGAGGGGCGCGGCGAGCGCGGCGGTGGCGCAGGCGAGCACCAGGGTGCGGACACGAGGCGTGAGGCCGGTGCGGGGGCTCATGAGGTGCTGCCTCCAGGTACGGGGCGGAACGGACGCGGCGGGGCCACGCCGTCGAGACGGGAGTCGCGGTCGATGACGGGCCCGGTGGCGCGGAACGCGTCGGCGCCGCCCACCAGCGGGACCTTCGCCGACGTACGCGCCAGGTCGATGGCGAGCGTCGGCCGGTCGGACGGAGGGTCGATGAGGTCCTTGTCCGTGCCCGCGATGATCAGCGCGAGGCGGTGGCCCTTGGGCACGACGTGGTCGCTCGCGGCCAGGTCGAGGGTGATGGTGTGCTTCTTGCCCGGTGTGAGGGGGCGGCCCTTGTGGTCGTCCGCGTAGTTGCCGAGGTCGGCCCAGCCGCGGCTGAAGATCGTGTGCTCGACGTCGGCGGTCTTGGCCTTGGTCTCCTTGAAGCAGGAGCTGTCGCCGGCGGTGCTCGGACCCCAGCAGGTGCGTTCGGGGAGCGTGGTGATGCCCTCGCCGGCGCTCGCGTAGTCGCGGATGGTGGCGGGGCCGAGGTCGACGAGGACCGCGGAGAGGTGGGCGGTACGGGTCGTCGGGGTCGCGGTGACGGTGACCTCGGAGGAGCCGGAGAGGCGCAGGTCGCTGCCGAGAGGACGGCTGATGAAACCGGCCTTCGACGGGGTGGAGGTGTCGATCTGCGCGGCCCAGTCGGTCTCGCTCCGCTTCGGGTCGTCGGTGAAGGTCTCGCTGCCGGAGCCGGGACGTGTCCCGAGGGTGCCGACGCCAGGCGACGTCCCCTTGCCGGGGCGGAGCTTGACCGTTTCGGTGCCGCGCGGGGGCCAGACGCGGTCGGTGGTCCACTGTCCGGGGGCGCGCTCGATGTCGGCCATCGGCTCGCGGTCGACGCCGTTGTCGTAGCCGAGGAGTTCATGGTCGAACCAGCGGTGCAGTGTGCGCACCCAGTCACCGCGGCGGAAGTCGAAGGGGTCGACGTGACCGGTCTGGCTGAGCCACACCTTGCGGTCGACGCCCTCGTCGGCGAGCGCGTCCCACCACTGTCCGAAGTGCTTCATGCGGACGTTCAGGTCCTGCATGCCGTGTACGGCGAAGACGCTGGCCCGCACCTTGTCCGCGTCCGGGGTGTAGTCCCGTTCGCTCCACAGCCGGGTCCAGTCACCGGTACGGGGCGCTTCATCGACAAGTCGCTTCTGTACGGCACCGCAGCGGGCCCGCGCCTCGGGGCTCTCCACGTAGTCCGAGAGCCAGTCGGGGCCGCTGTCGTAGAGCGGGGCGCCCTTGGCGAAGTAGTAGTCGTACCAGGAGGAGATCGCGCCGATCGGCACGATGGTCTTGAGACCTCGCACTCCGGTGGCGGCCACGCCGTTGGCGACCGTGCCGTCGTAGCTCTTGCCGATCATGCCGGTGGCGCCGTTCGACCAGGACGCCTTGGCGCTCTTGCCTCCGGTGCGGGTGGTGTAACCGCGGGCCCGGCCGTTCAGCCAGTCGACGACCGCCTTGGCGGACTGGACGTCGGAACGGCCGCCCACGTCCACGCAGCCGTCGGAGCGGTTCGTGCCCGCGAGGTCGACGGCGACGAAGCCATAGCCGCGGGGGACGAAGTAGTTGTCGTAGTAGAGCGGGAACTGGACGGGGTTGCCGTCCGCGTCGTACGTCTTCTTCTGGCTCTCGTTGCCGCGCCCGCAGCAGGAGTAGTACGGGCTGGCGTCCATGATCACGGGGATTTTCCGGCCGTGCTGCGCCGGTTCGCGGGGACGGACGATGTCGACGGCGACCCGGTCGGTCTTCCCGTCGCTGTCGCCGTCGATCTTCGTGTCGACCCAGACGGATTCGCGGATCGCACTCTCGTAGGAGTAGACGGGCTTGCTCTCACGTGGGGCGCTCGGCGCCCCCTGGGCGGCTCCCGGGGTCAGGAGCGTGGACAGCAGGGCGGCGATGGCCGCCGCCGGCAGGGATCTCCAGATCAAGCGCGTGCGTCGCGCACGTATCGGCATGGCGCGGAAGGTACACCGGTCAACTCCTGCGCGACAGAGGGCAGTACACACGCATGACAGGTTCGTGGGGCGTTTTGGCGCATGTCGGCTGAATGGCGATCGTGTGACAGCAGCGACCATGGACATGACGCGTGGCCAGGGGGCTCAATATGGTCGGACCGAGCCACGGAACCACGCTCACGACCACCCCTACGACGCGTATGACTTGGAGCTCTCGTGCACCGCAGACTCATCGCCCCGGGCGCGCTCGCGGCCTCTCTGCTGCTGGCGATCCCGGCATCGGCGGCCGACTTCACCCCTGGGGCGCCGGGTATCGGCGATCCCTATTACCCGGCGAGCGGCAACGGCGGATACGACGTCTCGCACTACGACCTGCGGCTGAAGTACCAGCCGCGGACCGACCTGCTCGAAGGCACGGCGACCATCAACGCCACCACGACGCAGAACCTCTCCCGGTTCAACCTCGACCTCGGCCTGAAGGTCAGCGAGGTGCGGGTCAACGGCAAGAAGGCCGCCTTCAAGAAGTCCGGCGAGCAGGAGTTGGAGATCACCCCGGCGGCCGGCCTGCCCAAGGGCACGCCGATCACGGTGGTCGTCCGTTACGCGGGCAAGCCGTCCGAGGTGAAGATCAACGGCTTCACCGCGTGGGCGCGCACGCCGGACGGCGGTGTGGCCGCCCAGGAGCCGGAGTCGGCCGCCTGGTGGTACCCGTCCAACGACCACCCGCTCGACAAGGCGACCTACGACGTCTCGGTCTCCGTGCCCGACGGCTCCCAGGCCATCTCCAACGGCGTTCTCCAGTCGCAGAGTTCCAGGCTCGGCTGGACGCGCTTCAACTGGCGCTCGAACAAGCCGCAGGCCAGCTATCTGACGACGCTCGCCGTCGGCAAGTTCGACATCACGACGGACAAGACCGCCGACGGCCTGCCCGTCCTGAACGCCTACAGCAAGGACCTCGGCGACAACGCGGGGGCCGCGCGGGCGAGCATCGAACGGTCGGTCGAGGTCGCGGAGTGGCTGGAGACGGTCTTCGGGAAGTACCCCTTCAACGCGCTCGGCGGGTACGTCCCGAACGTGACGAGCGGCTTCGCCCTGGAGACGCAGACGCGGCCGTTCTACAGCCCGCGGCAGTTCGCGAACGGCTCCAACGTGTCCGTCGTGGTCCATGAGCTGGCCCACCAGTGGTACGGCGACAGCGTGTCCGTCGACGGCTGGAAGGACATCTGGATCAACGAGGGCTTCGCGCGGTACAGCCAGTGGCTGTGGTCGGAGAAGGAGGGCGAGGGCACGGCGCAGGAGCTGGCCGACTACGTGTACGCCCAGCACCCGGCCGACGACCCGTTCTGGAAGGTCAAGCCGGGCGACCCGGGGCCGGAGAACCAGTTCGACATCGCCGTGTACGACCGCGGGGCGCTGGCCCTGCAGGCGTTGCGCAACGAGATCGGCGAGAAGTCCTTCTCGGCGATTTTGAAGGGGTGGCCGAAGGAGCATGCGTACGGGAACGCGAAGGTGGGTGACTTCGTGAAGTACGCGGAGAAGGTTTCCGGGAAGCCGCTGGCTTCGCTGTTCGACGCGTGGCTGTTCCAGCCGTCGCGGCCGGATGCGCCTGCTGCGCGAGGCGCTGGGATCGCTCGGTCCTCGGCGGTTCCGGCTGCGCCGAAGTCGTGGAAGTCCATTGCCGCGACCAACGGTGTGCATGAGGGTGGGCATGGGCACGGTCACTGATTGCTGAGCCGCCGCTTCGCGGCGGATGTCTCCCACCCACCCACCCGTTTACCCGGCAGCGAGCTGCTGGGGAGGGCGGGTGGGTGGGGGGGCGGCCCGTGGTTCAGGGGTCACCGGCGGAGCCGGGGGTCAGCGGTGCGCCCGGGCCCTGCGTGCCAGCGGCAAGTAGCGCAGGCGTTCCGGGAGGCGTGGGACCACCGTCCGCACCACCCCGCCGAAGCGGCGCAGCCTCCGTTCCTGGGCCGGCGTCCACGGCAGGCCGATCGCCGACCTCGCGTCCGGCGGCATCAGGCCGATCGTGAGGAAGCGGCGGAAGCGGGCCAGCGGCGGAAGCAGCAGCGGCCACAGGGCGCGCAGCGCCACCCGCAGAAGGTAGGGGCCGCGGTCCGGAGGCGGGACCGGGCGGTCCGTGGCGACGAGATCGCGGACCACCTCGGTCTCCTCCAGCTCGTCGGCGAGGACCTTCGCGTAGTACGGCCAGAACTCCTCCAGCGTCTGCGGCATGTCCCGGTCGTGGATGCCGAGGATCCGGCCCACCTGGAGCCACTCCGCGTACAGCTGCCGCGCCTCCGCGTCGGTGAACGGCCGGCCCAGGTACTTCTGCGCGTGGTGGTAGACGGGGAACCCGGTGGCGTGGACCCACGCGTAGTAGGCGGGCGTCAGCGCGTGGTAATCACGGCCGTGCGCGTCCGTGCCCCGGATGTGTTTGTGCAGGTCACGCAGCCTGCGCCCCTCCTCGGCCGCGCTCTCGCCGCCGTACACCCAGGTCTGCAGCGACCGCAGCGAGCGCTCGCCGCGCCCCCAGGGGTCGGTCCGGAAGACGGAGTACGTGTCGACGCCCGCGCCCACCGCGGGGTGCGCGACCTGCATCGTGAGCGCGGCGGGCAGGGCGAGCAGGGCGCGGACGTCGCCCGCGATGTCCCACAGGATGCCGCCGGGCGGGGGCGGCTCGGGAGCCTGGCGGCGGTCTGGCATCACACGGCTCCCAGGGGTCGGCGGGCCCGCGGATCGGTGCCCGGTGTGTATGTGTTCCAGTATGCGACTGGTGTTGACTCGACCGGTGAAACAAGTCGATAGTTCTTGTAACTTTGACACACCAGGCGGGAGAGGTCATCAAATGGCTTGGCTCGGGGGCAAGTTGAGGCCAGTGTCGGCCGGTCAGGTACTCGTGGAGGCCGCCGAGGTCCGCTACACCGTACGGAGGCACAGGCACCGTCGGCCCGCACGGCCCACACCCCGGTCACACCCCTGGAGCGCCGCATCATGACCACCTTCTTCGTACGTTCCCCCGCCACCGGCGAACCGCTCGGCGAGTACCCGGTGCACGGCGCCGACGACATCGCGCACGCGGTCGCCCGCGGCCGGGGCGCCGCCGCCGTCTGGGCGGGCCTCGGCTGGTCGGGCCGCCGTGCGCGGCTGCTCAAGTGGAAGCGCTCGCTCGCCGTGCGGATGGACGAGCTCGCGGGGACCGTCGCCGCCGAGACGGGCAAGCCGGAGCACGACGCGCGCGCCGAGGTGCTGCTGTGCCTGGTCCACCTGGACTGGGCGGCCCGGCACGCCCACGGCGTGCTGCGGGTGCGCCGGGTTCCCTCGGGGCTGCTCTCGGTCCATCAGCGGGCACTGCTCGGCTACCGGCCGCTGGGCGTCGTCGGGGTGATCGGCCCGTGGAACTATCCCGTCCACACCCCCATGGGCTCGATCGGCTACGCCCTCGCGGCGGGCAACGCCGTCGTCTACAAGCCGTCCGAACTGACGGCTGGCACCGGGGTGTTGCTGGCGGCGACCTTCGACGACGCCGTGCCGGACTGCGCGGGGCTGTTCCAGACGGTGACCGGGCCCGGGTCGACCGGACAGGCGCTGGCCGAGGCCGGTGTCGACAAGGTCGCGTTCACCGGATCGCCGGGAACCGCACGGAAGGTGGCCCAGGTGTGCGCGCGATCACTGACGCCGCTCCTCGCCGAGTGCGGGGGCAAGGACGCGGTGATCGTGGGCGCGGACGCCGACCTGACGGTCGCCGCGGACGCGGTGGTGTGGGGCGCGATGGCCAACGCGGGCCAGACCTGCGCCGGCGTGGAGCGGGTGTACGCGGTCGAGTCCGTGCACGAGAGGCTCTGCGCGCTGATCGTCGAGAGGGCGCGTTCGCTCAGCGCCGGTGACACCTACGGGCCCATGACGCTGCCCTCCCAACTCGGCGTCGTGGAACGCCACATGAAGGAGGCGCTGGCCGCGGGGGCGCGGGCGCCGCTCGGCGGCCCCGAGGCCGTGCGCGGCCCCTATGTGCATCCGGTCGTCCTGGTGGACGTGCCCGAGGACTCGCCCGCGATGACGGAGGAGACCTTCGGCCCGGTGGTCGCGGTGAACCGCGTGCGCGATCTGGACGAGGCGGTGCGGCGGGCCAACGCCTCGGCGTACGCACTGGGCGCGGCCGTCTTCACCGGGTCACGCAGGACCGGGCTCGCGGTGGCCGCACGGCTGAACTCCGGTGCCGTGTCGGTGGGTTCGGTGCTCGGGTTCGCGGCCGTGCCCGCACTGCCGTTCGGCGGTACCGGCGAGTCGGGGTACGGCCGGATCCATGGCGCCGAGGGGCTGCGGGCGTTCGCGGTGCCGCGCTCGGTGACGGTGAAGCGGTTCGCGCCGTACGCGGATCTGACGTCGTTCACGACGGCGCGGGAGAAGACGGCACGGGCGGTGGAACTGGGGCGCCGGCTGCACGCCCGGCTGTAAGCGGCAGCCCCGGGGTCCCGCCCGCTCACCGAAGCAGGGTTCTCATCTGCCGAGCAGCGGGACCAGATAGCGGCGCGCGAAGTCCCGTACGTGGTCGTCCTCTTCGAGCGCGAAGCAGCTCACCGGATTGAGCAGGAAGGAGACCGTGATCCGCACCATCAGCTCGGCCACCGGCGTCGGATCACCCTCCTCCTTCCCCTCGGCGCGCTGCGCCCGGCGCAGCCGGTCCGTGAGGTACCCGCGCATGGCGAGGAAGGCGGGGCCGCTCTCCAGCGTCAGGAACGGCAGCATCGTCTCGGGTTCGAGGCGCATCAGGCCGCCGATGAGCGGGTGTTCGCGGAGGTGCCGCAGGACCACGACGAAGCCCTCGACGATGCGGTCCTCCATCGTCGGGAGCGGGGCGACGGCCTCGTCCACCTCGCCCACGAACCGGCGGTACTCGCGCAGCAGGCAGGCGGAGACGAGCGCTTCCTTGTTGCCGATGCGGCGGTACACGGTGACGCGCGAGACCCTGGCGCGCTTGGCGACGTCGTCGACGGTCGAGCGGCGCAGGCCGAACGTCATGAACTGCTCGCGCGCCGCGTCGAGTATCTGCTCGGTCAGGGTGTCCGGCGGCGGCGCCGCGTCCAGCGCGCGCTCCATCATCGAATCCATGAGCCCTCCCCGTCGTCCCCACGCACTCAACCACAGCCACGGCGCCAACTCCCCATGGCTACACGGACACTAGCTCAATCTCTTTGTAACTATGCCCAGACCAGGAGGGTTCCATGACGCAGCGGCTCAGCCCGGAGCAGCTCGACTTCACCGCCGCGCTCCGCGACTTCGCGCAGCGCGAGTGCGGCACCCGGGAGCAGCGCGACGCCCTGACCGCGGAGTCCGGCGGCCCGCACTCACCCGCCCTCTACGCGAAGCTGGCCGAGCTCGGCTGGCTGGGCGTGTGTCTGCCCGAGGAGTACGGCGGGTCGGGCGGCGGCATGACGGACGCCTGCCTCTTCCTGCGCGAGACGGCACGCGGCCTGGTTCCCGCGGGCGGCTTCGTCACGTCCGTCATCACGGCGAAGGCGTACGAGAGGTTCGGCTCCGCGGCGCAGAAGAAGGCGGCGGTGGGCGGGGCCGTCGCCGGGCAGGTCCTGTCGATCGCGATGTCGGAGCCGGACGCCGGGTCGGACGTGGCGGCGCTGCGGTGCCGGGCCGAACGGTCCGACGACGCGGGCGCCGGCGGGTGGCTGGTCAACGGGCACAAGACCTGGATCTCCAACGCGCACCTGGCCTCGTACATCCTCCTGGTCGCCCGCACGGACGCGAGCGGGCCCAGGCACGAGGGACTGACGATGTTCCATGTGCCCGCGGACACCCCGGGGGTCGAGATCCGGGGCATCTCCACGATGGGCGGCCGCGAGGTCAACGACGTCTACTTCACGGATGTCCGGCTGCCCGCGGACGCGGTCGTGGGCACCGAGGGCAGGGCGTGGCCGCAGCTCATGGCGGGGCTCAACGCGGAGCGTCTCTTCCTGGCGGCGAACATGCTGGGGCTTGCCGAGCGCATCTTCGACGACACGCTCACGTATGTGCGCGGGCGCGAGCAGTTCGGGCGGCCGGTCGGCTCCTTCCAGGCGTTGCGGCACCGGCTCGCGGATCTGGCGACGGAGATCGAGTGCGTACGGCTCCTCGTCCTCGACGTGGCGGCGAGGTGTGACGCCGAGCCGGAGCGCCTCTTCCCGCGCGAGGCCTCGATGGCCAAGCTGAAGGCCACCGAGACGGCCAAGCGCGCGGCGCTGGAAGGCATGCAGATGATGGGCGGTTACGGCTACGCGACCGAGTACGACATGGAGCGGCATCTGCGGGCCGCGGTGGTGTCGACGGTGTACGGCGGCACCAGTGAGATCCAGCGGGACATCATCGGGAAGAGCTTCGGGCTGTGAGCCGGTCCTCCGCCTCCGCCGGTCCGCTCAGCGGGAGGCCGCGTACGCCTCAAGGATGAGGTCGGTGACCGCGTCGGGCTCGCGCAGGGTCGGGAAGTGGTCGCTGTTCCGCAGCCGTACGAGTCGGCAGCCCGGGATGCGTGCCGCCATCTGTTCGTTGCAGCGGACCACCTCGGGGTCGTCGCGCTCCCCCAGGGCGAGCACGCACGGCACGTCCAGCTCACCGAGGCGCTCGAAGGCCGGCGGGTCGGGCACGTGGTGGGGGTGGACGGCGAACCACGTCGGGATCACTGCCTTGATGAGCGCCGCCGCGGGGTCGTCCCCGGCCCCCGCGGCGGCCGACGTGCGCCTCACCAGGGTCACGATGCCGTCCATGTCGCCCGCCTCAGCGAGCCTGCCCACCTCGGCGGTGAACTCCTCCATGACGAAGTCCGGGTTACCGGTGATCCCGGGGACGAGGAGCGCGAGCCCCGCCACCCTGGCGGGGTCGGCGAGCGCGAGGCCGATGGCGGTGGTGCCGCCCATGCTGGACGCCGCGAGGAACGCCCGTGCGACGTCGAAGTGGTCGAGGACCGCGCTCAGGTCCTCGACGAGCGAGAACGGCGCGGTGGGCGCGGGAGACCTGCCGTACCCCCGCGCGTCGTAGCGGATGACCCGGCGTCCCTCCGCCAGGCGCGGCACGATGCCGTCCCAGACCCGGGAGTCGGCGACTCCTGGGTGCAGCAGGACCAGCGGCATTCCCTCGCCGCCGGAGTCCTGCGCCCACACTTCGCCGTCCTTGACCGGCACCATGAGTTCCATGGTGCGAGCGTGCCGTGGGTCCGGCCCGGTGGCCAGACGGAACTCGGCCTGTCTCCCCGGCCTAGCGGCCCGAAGCCGTCGCCGTCGGGAGCGGCTCTCCCACGATCCTGCTCGCGAGGACCGTGGCCAGTTCGGGGACCTGCGCGCGCAGTGCCGCCTCCGTCGACGCGCGTTCCGTCGCGATCGTGGCCTGGCCCGCGGTGAACAGCTCGTCGCGTTCGCGCACGCCGTCCTGCCTGGCGGCGGCGATCAGGGCGGCGCCTTCCTCCCGGGCCCGCTGTCGCGTCTGCGCGGCCTCGTGGCGGGCCTGGGCCAGCATGTCCTCGCGTTCGGCGCGTATCCGCTCGGCCTCGCGGCGCAGGTCCGCCGCCGGTCCGCCGGTGACGCCCTCAAGGATCGTGGCGCGCTCCTGGAGTACGCCGTTGACGCGCAGGATCATGCGCCTGACGAAGAAATAGAGGGAGCCGAACAGCACGGCTCCTACAGCAAGATGCTCGACATCCGGATTGATCGGCCCTAACGGCATGGGAATGAGCTGCATGCCGCCGATCTACCCGCTCATGTGGGCCCAACAACGCGCATCTGCAAGCAAGTTGGGTGACGCCCGCCACTTCCGGCCCTTGGACGTCGGCTCAGTCCCCGAAGTCGTACACCGTCACCGCGATGCCCCGCTCCACCAGGCGCCGGGTGATCAGGGGCTCGACGCGGGACCACTTGCCGCCCGCGAGCCCGCAGCCGATGCGCGGCATGTGCACGGAGGCGCCGAGTTCGGCGGCCTTGTCGGCGAGTGCGGCCAGGGCGGTGTCGATCGCCTCGTACCGCACGGGGACGCCCTTGCTGCCGGTGCGCATGCCGTGCTGGCCGATCATGTTGGCCACCCATATGTAGGGGCTGACCTCGACGAACTGGACGGCGCCCAGGCCGAAGTCGTTCTTCGCGCGCTCGCGGTGCCACCGGCGGTACGCGGCCTCCGGCTCGGGCCAGCGGCGCGACACCGCGACGACGAAGCCCTTGCCCCAGCCCCCGAGGTCGTTGCAGACATGGGCGATCAGCTTGACGCCCTTGCCCGACGGAGCGGTGGCGTCACCTCGGACGTAAGTGATCTCCGACATGACGCCACCGTAGGCGCTGCCACTGACAGTCGCCGTTGACCCGCTCTTCTCGTGCGCTACTTCGTGAGGCCCGCGGCCTCGCGGTCCACCCTGCGGCGGATCCCGTACCAGCCCGCGGCCAGCGCCGCCGCGATGATCGGGATGAGGTAGAGCGTCTTGCGGCCGATCTCGGGGTCCTTCCACATCAGGCCGAGCACCGAGAGCAGGAAGGCGATCGTGACGATCTCCGTGACCGGGCTGCCGGGGAGGCGGAAGCTCGGGCGGGTGAGCAGCCCCTCCTTGGCCCGGCGGACGAACGCCAGGTGGCAGATCATGATGATCACCCAGGTGCTGATGATGCCGAGGGACGCCACGTTCAGGACGATCTCGAAGGCCTGGCTCGGCATGAGGAAGTTCAGGCCGACGCCGAGCACGCACACCCCGGAGGTGAGCAGGATGCCGCCGTAGGGGACCTGGCTCTTGTTCATCCTTGCGGTGAACTTCGGCGCCGATCCCGCCATCGCCATCGAGCGCAGGATGCGGCCCGTGGAGTACAGGCCCGAGTTCAGCGACGACAGAGCCGCCGTGAGGACGACCAGGTTCATCACGTCACCGGCCGCGGGGACGCCGATCTTGGACAGGACCGTCACGAACGGGCTCTGGTCGGCCGAGTACACCGATCCCGGCAGGAGCAGGGCAAGGAGGACGACCGAGCCGACGTAGAAGAGCCCCACGCGCCACATGATGGAGTTCACCGCGCGCGGGACGACCTTCTGCGGCTCGGCGGTCTCGCCCGCCGCGACGCCGACCAGCTCAAGGGAGGCGTACGCGAAGACGACACCCTGCATGACGATCACGACCGGCATGATGCCGTGCGGCAGGAAGCCGCCGTTGTCGGTGATGACGCTCAGGCCCGGCGTCTGCCCGCCCACGTCCTGCTGGGTGACCAGCAGGAAGATGCCGATCAGCATGAAGGCGACCAGGGCCGCGACCTTGACGATCGCGAACCAGAACTCCATCTCGCCGAAGTACTTCACCGAGATCATGTTGATCACGAGGACGACGGCGAGGGCGATCAGCGCGAGCACCCACTGGGGGATGTCGGTGAACAGGCTCCAGTAGTGCGTGTAGAGCGCGATCGCGGTGATGTCGGCGATGCCGGTGGTCGACCAGTTCAGGAAGTACATCCAGCCGGCGACGTAGGCGCCCTTCTCGCCGAGGAACTCACGCGCGTACGACACGAACGAACCCGACGACGGCCGGTAGATGACCATCTCGCCGAGGGCGCGCACGACGAAGAAGGCGAAGATGCCGCACACGAGGTACGCGACGGCGAGCGCGGGGCCCGCGGAGTGCAGGCGGCCGCCCGCACCGAGAAAGAGTCCAGTTCCGATCGCGCCACCGATGGCGATCATGTTGACGTGACGGGCCTTGAGGTCCTTGCTGTAACCGGCGTCGCCCGCGTCCGCGGGGGCCTGGGACGCATCTGTGCGGGATGCGTCCACGGCGGCCGTGTCTACGGCTTCCTTGCTCACGTGGGGGGTCTACTCTCTGGTGCCCGGAAAACTCCGGTGTCCGGATGTGCTCCGGTCCACGACACCCCTGACGGGTGCGTGGACCGACGCGACACCTTCCCCCAGAGATCACCCGACATGCGGTGGCGCACATCACATAGCGGCACTTCTCACATGGTGGGCAGGGGGTGTACACGCCATGATCACAGGGTGTACGGACCGTGCATCACTCGGAGTACAGCCCGTCGATGGCCTCCGCGTACTTCTCCCGGATGACCCTGCGGCGCAGTTTCAGGGACGGCGTCAGCTCGCCGGTCTCCGGGCCCCACTCCTCCCCCAGGAGCCGGTAGCGCTTGATCTGCTCGGTGCGGTTGAGGCGCGCGTTGGCCGCCTCGACGGCCCGGGCGACCTCTTCCTGTACGGCCTCGCTGGCGAGCAGGTCACCCGTGATCCCGTGGCCCGCGGCCCATACGGGGGCCATCTCGGCGTCCAGGACGAGCAGCGCGACCAGGTAGGAGCGGCCGTCGCCGTGCACGAGGGCCTGGCCGATGAGGGGGTGCTCCTTGAGGGTGTTCTCGACGAGCGCGGGCGAGACGTTCTTGCCCGTCGACGTGACGATCAGTTCCTTCTTGCGGTCGGTGAGCCAGAGGAAGCCGTCCTCGTCGATGCGCCCGACGTCTCCGGTGGCGAACCAGCCGTCCGCGTCGCAGGCCGACTCCACGCCCCCGTCGGGCAGAAGATAGCCGTCGAAGACCGTCGCGCCGCGCACCAGGATCTCGCCGTCGTCGGTGGTGCGGATCTCCAGGCCGTCCAGAGGCCTGCCCACGGAACCGAGCCGGAAGGCGTCCGGGGTGTTGATGGTGACGACCCCGGTGGTCTCCGTGAGTCCCCACGCGTCCATGATCACGATGTCGAAGCCCGCCCAGAAGCGCACGACGTCCAGGGGCATCGACGCCGCCGCGCTCGCGGTCCACACCAGGCGGTCGAAACCGGCCAGCGAGAGCAGCGGCCCGATGACCTTCTCCTTGGCCTCGCGATACGCCCTCTCCAGGTCGGCCGGCGGTTCCTCGCCGCGCTCGACGCAGTCCACGCGCGCGCGTGTCGTCTCGTTCGCCGCCTCGATCGACTCCCGCTGCTCCTGCGGCAGCCCGGCGAGCACGGCCTTCACGGACGCGGCCAGCTTCTCCCACACGCGCGGGACCCCGAAGAACTGCGCGGGACGCAGCTCGCGCGCGGTCGCTGCGACGGCGGCCGGGTCCGCGCACAGGTACACGTGCGAGGCACGGAACACGGGCAGGTAGATGCCCAGCATGCGCTCCGCGACATGGGCGAAGGGGAGGTAGCTGATGTGCTCCACGAAGTCCGGGAGCTCGACGACGGCGTCCAGGGCGACGCCGTTGAGGACGACGTTGCGGTGCGTGATGCGGACACCCTTGGGGTCGCCCGTGGTGCCCGAGGTGTAGACGACGGTCAGCGGATCGTCGGCCCGGGACTCGCGCCAGGCCTTCTCGAAGGCGTCCGGGTCGAACAGCCGCCCTCCGGTGGCGTGCAGCGAGCCGTACGTGCGGTGCGGGCCCGCGTCGGCCGCCTCGACGACCACCAGGCGCTCGATGGGCGCGTCGGGGTCGGTCAGGAGCGGCTCCCAGCGTTCCAGCTCGCGGGCGCCCTCGATGATCGCGAAGCGGGCACGGCTGTGCCGGGCGATGTGCGCGATCTGCTCGGGCGCCGATGTGCCGTACACGGTGATGGGGACCGCGCCGATGTGCACGAGCGCGAGATCGCTCAGCCAGTGTTCGGGGCGGTTGCCCATCATCATCAGGACGTGCTCGCCGCGCCGTACGCCGAGTGCCGTGTACCCGGCGGCGAGGACCGCGACCTTGCGGCGTGCCTCGCGCCAGGTCAGTGTCGTCCACTCCCCTTCGGGGGTGGCGCGCCAGGAGAGTGCGGGGTGGTCGCCGTGGTCCTCGGCGTTGCGGAGCAGCAGGGCGGGGAGCGTGATGTCGGCGGGTTCCCCGGGGAGTCGCAGGATCGTGGTCATGACCGCCTCCTGGCGTCATCGACGAAGCAAGTGACTGGGCGGGACGCTTTCACAACAGTGGTGAGACAGCAATACTGTTGCACCTGATCGGTGCACAACTCGGTGCCCGGCCACGGGTGTACGACTGGGGAGGCGATGCGCTGCCATGACGATGACGACGGCTTCGGACACGGACGAGCCGACGCTCACGGTCGACGAGCTGGCCGCACGCGCGGGCGTCACCGTCCGCACCATCCGCTTCTACAGCACCAAGGGCCTGCTGCCGCCGCCCGTGATCGGCCCGCGCCGGGTCGGGCACTACGGCCAGGAGCACCTGTCCCGGCTCGGGCTCATCGAGGAACTGCAGCACCAGGGCATGACCCTGGCCGCCATCGAGCGGTACCTGGAACAGCTTCCGCCCGATCTGAGCGCCCATGACCTCGCCATCCACCGCGCGGTGGTGGCCTCCTGGGCCCCCGACTCGGCCGAGGACACCGACCACGCGGAGCTGGAGCGCAGGGTGGGCCGCGCGCTGACGGACGGGGATCTGGACCGGCTCTCGGCGATGGGCGTCCTCGTGCCCGCGGAGGCCCCCGGGGCGTACCGCGTCGACCCGGGGCTGCTGCGCCTGGGGGTCCAACTGCTCGACGTGCCCATCGCGCACGAGACGATCCTGGCGGCGCGCACGGTCCTGATGGAGCACACACGCTCGGCGGCCGTCGAGCTCTCCCGGCTCTTCCGCGACGAGGTGTGGAGCCCCTACCGCGACCGGGAGTCGGACCCCGAACACGTGGCCGCGATGCGCTCCCTGTCGGCCCACATGCAGCCGATGGTGGTGCAGGCCCTGGTGACGGCGTTCCAGCGCTCCCTCAAGGAGGAGCTGCGGGAGTGGCTCGCCGAAGGCTGAACCACTCCCGGCTCCCTGCTAGACCCTGGCGTTGGCCGCGGTGGCCGTCGGCGTCTCGCCCCGCGCGGCCTGCCGCAACCGCTTGGCATAGACCTCGGCCAGAACGTTCAGGTCCTTCATGGCCTCCGCGGACCCGGAGTTGTCCCGGATCTTCAGGGTGGCGACGAACTTGCCCTGGAGGATGACGATCTCCCGGGTGTTCTGCCGCGCGGAGTCCGTGAACCCGAAGGTGACGCTGCCGTCGCCCAGCTTCGGCGCTTCAACGACCTTCAGCTCGCGCGTGTGGGTACGCACGTAGTTGTCCCAGACCGCGAAGGCGAGCCCGGCGGCGCTCTCGCGTCGGTACACGATCAGCTCGTAACTCGCGTCCTCGGCCTTGTCGTTGCTGCGGTAGCCGACCCGGCCGTGGGCGACGGCGCCCTTGCACTTGCCGGTCGGCTCCTTGCACACGGAGGGCGCCTTGGCGCGGCTGTGCAGCTCGGTGGAGACGGTGCGCAGGGCGGTGGGCATCGTCTCGGCGGGCGGCAGGATCGCCTCGGCGTCCCTGGCGCCGTTCAGCGCACCGGCGCCCTTGGCCGCCGACCCGCCGCTCGCGCCGCCGACGGTGCGGCCGTGCGACGCCCCCGAACCCGACGTGTGCTTCTTGTCCTTCTTGTTGCCTCCGCAGCCCGTCAGGGCCAGCGTCAGGACCAGCACTCCGACGCCGACCGCTCGCGTCGTTCCCCCAGTTGTCCACCGCACAGCGGTACATCCTCCGTTTGTCGTGATCATGCTTTACGGGAGGATACGACGCGGGGGCGACGACCTGCGGTTCCGCCCCGGATGAAACGGAACCGCAGGTGAAGAGCGTCAGCTGTCGCTGAACTTCTCGCCCTTGTCCGCCTTCTCGACCAGCAGCGCGGGCGGCGTGAACCGGTCCCCGTAGCGGTCGGCCAGCTCACGCGCGCGTGCCACGAAGCCGGGCAGGCCGCCCTCGTAGCCGTTGATGTACTGGAGCACTCCGCCGGTCCAGCCGGGGAAGCCGATGCCGAAAATGGAGCCGATGTTGGCGTCCGCGACCGACGTCAGGACGCCCTCCTCCACCAGGCGTACGGTGTCGAGCGCTTCGGAGAAGAGCATCCGCTCCTGCATGTCCTTGAACGGGATCTGGGTGCCCGGCTTGGTGAAGTGCTCGCGCAGGCCCGGCCAGAGCCCGGCGCGCTTGCCGTCCACGTAGTCGTAGAAGCCCGCTCCCCCGCTCCTGCCGGGACGCTCGAACTCGTCGACCATGCGGTCGATGACGGAGTCCGAGGGGTGCCCGGCCCAGGTCCCGCCGGCCTCCTCGACGGCCCGCTTCGTCTCGTTGCGGATCTTGCGGGGCAGGGTGAGGGTCAGCTCGTCCATCAGGGAGAGGACCTTCGCCGGGTAGCCGGCCTGGGCCGCGGCCTGCTCGACGGACGCGGGCTCGATGCCCTCGCCGACCATCGCGACGCCTTCGTTGATGAAGTGCCCGATCACGCGCGAGGTGAAGAAGCCACGCGAGTCGTTGACGACGATCGGCGTCTTGTTGATCTGGCGTACGAGGTCGAAGGCGCGCGCGAGCGCCTCGTCGCCGGTGCGCTCACCTTTGATGATCTCGACGAGCGGCATCTTGTCGACGGGCGAGAAGAAGTGCAGGCCGATGAAGTCGACGGGCCGCGTGACACCCTCGGCGAGCTGGGTGATCGGCAGCGTCGAGGTGTTGGAGCAAAGGAGCGCGTCCGGCTCGATGATGTCCTGGATCTCCTGGAACACCTTGTGCTTGAGGGCGGTGTCCTCGAAGACGGCCTCGATCACGGCGTCGCAGCCCGCGAGGTCCTGCGGGTCGGCGGTCGGCGTGATGCGGGCGAGCAGCGCGTCGGCCTTCTCCTGGGTCGTACGCCCCCGCTGCACCGCCTTGGCGCACAGCTTCTCGGAGTAGGCCTTGCCCTTGGCGGCGGCCTCGGCGGAGACGTCCTTCAGGACGACCTCGATGCCGGCGCGGGCGCACGAGTAGGCGATGCCCGCGCCCATCATCCCGGCGCCGAGGACGGCGGCCTTGCGGACCCGGCGCGGCTCGATGCCCTTGGGGCGGTTGGCGCCGGAGTTGACGGCCTGGAGGTCGAAGAAGAACGCCTGGATCATGTTCTTCGCCGTCTGCCCGGTGACCAGCTCGGTGAAGTACCGGGCCTCGATGGTCAGCGCGGTCTCGAAGTCGACCTGCGAGCCCTCGACGGCGGCCGCGAGGATGTTGCGCGGGGCCGGGTAGGGGGCGCCGTTGATCTGCTTCTTGAGGTTGGCGGGGAACGCGGGCAGGTTCGCCGCGAACTTCGGGTTGGCCGGGGTGCCGCCGGGGATGCGGTAGCCGGGCTTGTCCCAGGGCTGCGCCGACTCGGGGTTGGCGTCGATGAAGGCGCGGGCCTTCTCGATCATCTCCTCGCGGGTGGCGGCCACTTCGTGGACGAGGCCGTTCTCCAGGGCGCGCTTCGGGTTGTACTGGGTGCCCTGGAGCAGCACCTTGAGCAGCGCGTCCGCGATGCCCATCAGGCGTACGGTGCGGGTCACGCCGCCGCCCGCCGGGAGCAGACCGAGGGTGACCTCGGGCAGGCCGATCTTGGAGCCGGGCGCGTCGAGCGCGACGCGGTGGTGGCTGGCCAGGGCGATCTCGTAACCGCCGCCGAGGGCCGCGCCGTTGATGGCGGCGACGACCGGCTTGCCCAGGGTCTCGATGCGGCGCAGGGAGCTCTTGATGGCGACGCCCGCCTCGAACGCGTCCCGCGCGTTCTCGGGGCCCGCCTTCATCATGTCCTTGAGGTCACCGCCCGCGAAGAAGGTCTTCTTGGCGGAGGTGTAGATGATGCCGCGGATGGAGTCCTTCTCGGCCTCCGCGCGTTCGGCGATCGCCGCGATGGAGTCCTTGAACCCCTGGTTCATGGTGTTCGCGGACTGGTTGGGGTCGTCGAGGACGAGGGTGACGACGCCGGTGTCGTCCTGTTCCCAGCGGATGGTGGTGCTTTCGGTCATGGTCTTGTCTCCGTGAAGTCTGTGATGAGCGGGGTGAGCGGCTACTGGGGAGGGCGGTGCTGGGTCGTTGCCGACATGACGCCGGTGGGGGCTGGTCGCGCAGTTCCCCGCGCCCCTGACGGGCGCACTGCGTGCGCCGTCATGCGGCGCGGCGAAGCCGCTGCCTCAGGGGCGCGGGGCTGTGACATATGCGGCTCCGCCGCGTGGGCGCGACCAGCCACGACGCACCCGCAGTCGGCGACGGACAACAGCCCCAACGGCGCTTAGCCGGAGACCCGCTCCACGATCGTGGCGATCCCCATGCCTCCGCCCACGCACAACGTGGCGAGCCCGTACCGCTTGTCCTGACGCTCCAGCTCGTCCACGAGCGTGCCCAGGATCATCGCCCCCGTAGCGCCCAAGGGATGCCCCAACGCGATCGCGCCGCCGTTGACGTTGACCTTGTCCAGGGACAGGCCCATGTCCTTGACGAAGCGAAGGACGACCGCCGCGAACGCCTCGTTGATCTCGACGAGGTCGATGTCGTCGATGGTCAGCCCCGCCTTGGCGAGCGCCTTGCGCGCGGCCGGCGCGGGACCGGTGAGCATGATGGTCGGCTCGGAGCCGGACACGGCCGCGGAGACGATCCGGGCACGCGGCGCGAGACCGTACCGCTCGCCGACCTCCTTGCTGCCGATGGCGACGAGCGCCGCGCCGTCCACGATGCCGGAGGAGTTGCCCGCGTGGTGGACGTGGTCGATCTTCTCGATCCAGTGGTACTTCTGCAGCGCCACCGCGTCGAAGCCGCCGAGGTCGCCGATGTCCTTGAAGGACGGCTTCAGCTTGGCGAGCGAGTCGGCGGTGGTGCCGGGGCGCATGTACTCGTCGTGGTCCAGGACGACCAGGCCGCTGCGGTCCTTCACCGGCACGACGGACTTCTCGAAGCGGTTGTCCTTCCAGGCGGCCGCGGCGCGCTCCTGGGAGAGGGCCGCGTACTCGTCGACGTCGCGCCGGGTGTAGCTCTCCACCGTGGCGATGAGGTCGGCGCCGATGCCCTGCGGCACGAAGCCGGTCTCGTAGTTGGTCATCGGGTCGGCGAACCAGGCGCCGCCGTCCGAGGCCATCGGGACGCGCGACATCGACTCGACGCCGCCCGCGAGGACGAGGTCCTCCCAGCCCGAACGCACCTTCATCGCAGCCATGTTGACCGCTTCGAGACCCGAGGCGCAGAAGCGGTTCTCCTGGACGCCGGCGACCGTGTCGGGAAGACCGGCGGCGATGGCCGCGATGCGCGCGATGTCGGAGCCCTGGTCGCCGACGGGGCCCACGACGCCGAGGACGATGTCGTCGACGGCCGCCGGGTCCAGGTCGGGGAACCGCGCCCGGATCTCGTGGATCAGGCCGACGACGAGGTCGATCGGCTTGGTGCCGTGCAGGGCGCCATTGGCCTTGCCGCGTCCGCGCGGGGTGCGGATCGCGTCGTATACGTACGCTTCGGTGGTCAAGACAGCAGCCTTTCGCAAAGATCTTTGCAGGTGAGGGTGGGGCAGGAAGGCTCAGGCGAGCAGGGAGCGGCCGATGATCTCCTTCATGATCTCGGTCGTGCCTCCGTAGATCGTCTGGATGCGGCCGTCGGTGAAGGCCTTGGCGACGCGGTACTCGGTCATGTAGCCGTACCCGCCGTGCAGTTGCAGGCAGCGGTCGGCGACGCGCTTCTGGAGCTCGGTGGCCCACCACTTGGCCATCGAGGCGTGCACGGCGTCGAGTTCGCCGTTCGAGTGATCGACGATGCAGCGGTCGAGGAAGGTCCGCGTGACGGCGCACTCGGTGGCCATCTCGGCGATCTCGAAGCGGATGTGCTGGAGCTTGGAGAGCGGGCGCCCGAAGGCCTCGCGCTCCTTGACGTACGTCGTGGTGATGTCCAGGAGGTGCTCGGCGGCGGCGATCCCCGCGACGGCGATGCCCATACGCTCCTGCGCGAGGTTCGTCATCAGGTGGATGAAGGCGCCGTCCAGCTCGCCGAGGAGGTTCTCCTTGGGGACGCGTACGTCGTTGAAGAACAGCTCGGCGGTGTCCTGGGACTTCTGGCCGATCTTGTCGAGGTTGCGGCCCCGCTCGAAGCCGTCCATGCCGCGCTCGACCACGAGGAGGGACAGGCCCTTCGCGCCGCCCTCCGGGGATGTCTTGGCGACGACGATCACCAGGTCGGCGAGGATGCCGTTCGAGATGAACGTCTTGGAGCCGTTGAGCAGCCAGTGGTCGCCCTGGTCGGTGGCGGTGGTGCGGATGCCCTGGAGGTCGGAGCCCGCGCCCGGCTCGGTCATCGCGATGGCCGTGATGATCTCGCCGGAGCAGAAGCCGGGCAGCCAGCGCCGCTTCTGGTCCTCGGTGGCCAGCGAGGTCAGATAGGGGCCGATGATGTCGTTGTGCAGGCCGAGCGCGAGCCCTGACACACCGGCCCGGGTGAACTCCTCGGCGAGGACGGCGCTGTAGCGGAAGTCGGTGTTCCCGCCGCCCCCGTACTCCTCGGGCACGGCGAGCCCGAGCAGTCCCTGCTTGCCCGCGGCGAGCCACGCGTCACGGCTGACGATGCCGTCCTTCTCCCACTCCTCGTAGTGGGGCAGCACCTCCTTGGACAGGAAGGTGCGGACGGTCTCGCGGAACGCCTCGTGTTCGGCGGAGAAGATCTGTCGCTTCACGTACGGCCTCCTACAGCCTCAGAGCCAGCCCTTGACGGTCTCGATCGACTTGGCCGGCTCGGGGCCGACGGGAATGACGTTGAGCATGGTGACGCCCGCCTCGCGGAAGGCCTCGACACGCTCACGGACGTAGCTCTCGGGTCCGCACAGCGACATGAGCTCGCAGAACTCGTCCGGAACGGCGGCCTCGGCTTCCTTCTTCTTGCCCGAGAGATACAGCTCCTGGATGAGCTTGGCTTCCTTCTCGTATCCGTACGCGACCGCGAGGTCGTTGTAGAAGTTCTTCCCCGGGGCGCCCATGCCGCCTACGTAGAGGGCGATCTGGGGTCGGGCCAGATCCCGTACGGCGGCCGCGTCGTCGCCGATGGCGAGCAGTCCGCCCGCGACCGTCTGCAACGGGCCGAGCGCCGGATCGCGCTTCTCCTTGCCCTCCGCGAGCGGAGCGCCCCACACCTGGTGGGCCTTCTCCGGGATGAACAGGGTGGGCAGCCAGCCGTCGGCGATCTCGGCGGTCATGCGGACGTTGGCGGGGCCGAGCGAGGCCACGTACAGCGGCACTTCGGGGCGGACCGGCCTGGTGAGGATCTTGAGCGGCTTGCCCAGCTTGCCGCCCTTCTCCTTGGGCAGCGGCATGTCCGTCACGCCGTGGTGGTCGATGACCTCGCGGCGCAGGATGCGGCGGGTCAGCTCGATGGCCTCGCGGGTGCGGGCGAGGGGCTTGTCGTACGGCTTTCCGTGCCAGCCCTCGACGACCTGCGGGCCCGAGGCGCCGAGCCCGATGATCGCCCGGCCGCCGGAGATCGCGTCGAGTCCGGCCGCCGTCTGGGCGATGAGGGCGGGGGTGCGCGAGTAGACGTTGAGGATCGCGGCGCCGATCTTCATACGCTCCGTGCGTGCGGCCAGGTAGCCCATGATGGTGGGCGAGTCGAAGCCGTACGCCTCCGCCACCCAGACGGCGTCCAGACCGGCGGACTCCAGGGCCGCCAGTTCGTCGGCGGCCTGCCGCGGGTCGCCCGCGTAGGCGAGAGGTGCGGAGATCTCCATCAGCTGTCTTCCTTCGGGGTGGTGTCGGAGTGCCGGACGAGCGCCGGTACGTCCCAGTCGCGGGCCACGGCCTCGGTGTCCGCGCCCGGTTGGGCGGGGCCGCCGCGCACGTCCGTGGGCGTCGCGGAGAAGCGGGGTGCGGGTGCGGGCTGGGTGATGCCGCCGTGGTCGACGAAGGTGCCGCGGGCGGCGAGGTGGGGGTGTGCGGGGGCCTCGCGCAGCGACAGCACGGGCGCCACGCACGCGTCGGTGCCCTCGAAGACGGCCGTCCATTCCTCGCGCGTACGTGACTTGAAGCGGGCGGCGACCGCCTCGCGCAGCTCGCCCCAGCGGGCGAGGTCCTTGCGGGCGGGCGCCTCGTCCGTCAGGCCGAGGAGCTCGATGAACTCGTCGTAGAACTGCTGCTCGAGGGCGCCGACGGCCATGTGTCCGCCGTCGGCCGTCTCGTAGTTGCCGTAGAACGGGCAGCCGCCGTCCAGGAGGTTGGCGCCGCGCCGGTCCTGCCAGCCGCCGGCCGCGAGCATGCCGTGGATCATCGACGTGAGGTGCGCGGTGCCGTCGACGATCGCGGCGTCCACGACCTGCCCCGCGCCGGTCGCACGCGCGTGGTGCAGGGCCGCGAGGATGCCGACGACGAGGTAGAGCGAACCTCCCGCGTAGTCGCCGACGAGGTTCGCGGGGACGGTGGGCGGCTCGCCGGGGTTGCCGATCATGCCGAGGGTGCCGGTGATCGCGATGTAGGCGATGTCGTGCCCGGCGCGCTGGGCCAGCGGCCCCTCCTGGCCCCAGCCGGTCATCCGGCCGTAGACAAGCTTCGGGTTGCGGGCGTGGCAGGCATCGGGGCCGACGCCGAGGCGCTCGGCGACGCCCGGGCGGTAGCCCTCGATGAGGACGTCGGCGCGGTCGACCAGGTCCAGGACGCGGTCCGCGCCGTCCGCCGCCTTGAGGTCGACGATCACGGAGCGTTTGTTGCGGTTGGTGATGTCGTACTCGGGATTGATCGCGAGACCGCCGCCGCCGGGCCGGTCGACGCGTACGACGTCGGCACCGAGGTCGGCGAGGAGCATGGCCGCAAACGGGCCGGGACCGATGCCCGCGAGCTCGACCACACGCACCCCTGCGAGCGGTCCGTGAACGCCCTTGTCCGGAACTGCCATTGAGCCCCCAGCGCTATGGCACAGCTATGACACAACTGATGTAACACCAGTGATGCTAAGAACGTGTTCCACTCCGCACAAGACCCTAGCAAGCAAGCGCTTAGACAAATCGGGGGGCGGGCCTTGCGCCGCGACTCCCCTCGCACGCTAGCCTCGGCCACCGACATCGGCGTGGGGCGCACGGCAGAGAGGTGCCATGACCAGTCAGAACGGCAACGGCAAGGAGCGTGCGGCGGACCGCACGTACGACATCGTGCTCTTCGGGGCGACCGGTTTCGTCGGCGTGCTCACCGCGGAGTACCTCGCGGCGCACGCCCCGGAAGGCGTGCGCTGGGCGATCGCGGGGCGTGACACCGGGAAACTGGCGCGGCTGCGGGACAAGCTCGCCGAAGCCCACCCGGCCTGCGCGAAGCTCCCCCTCGTCCGCGCCGACGTGGCGGACCCGGCGTCCCTGCGGGAGATGGCGGGGCACGCGCGCGTGGTGGCCACGACCGTCGGCCCCTATCTCGAGTACGGCCAGGAACTCGTCGCCGCGTGCGCCGAGGCGGGCACGGACTACGTGGACCTCACCGGTGAGCCGGAGTTCGTCGACCTCATGTACGTGCGGCACGAGGCCCGCGCGCGGGAGACGGGCGCACGCCTCGTGCACTCCTGCGGCTTCGACTCGGTCCCGCACGACCTGGGCGCGTACTTCACCGTCAAGCAGCTCCCGGACGACGTGCCGCTGCGCGTCGACGGGTTCGTGCGCAGCAACGCGACCTTCTCCGGGGGTACGTTCGCCTCCGCGCTCGCCCAGTTCGCACGGGGCCCGCAGATGCTGGCCGCCGCACGGGACCGGCGGCGGCACGAGCCGCGCGTGGTGGGCCGCAAGGCGTACGCGCCGCCGAGCGCGCCCCGGTACGCGGGCGAGGTCGGCGCCTGGGCCCTGCCCCTGCCCACGATCGACCCGCAGGTGGTGCAGCGCTCGGCCCGGGCGCTCGAGCGCTACGGTCCCGACTTCCGCTACCGCCACTACGCGGCCGTGAAGACCCTGCCGTTCGCGGTGGGCGGCGCGGTGGGCGTCAGTGCTCTGGTGGCCGCGGCCCAACTGCCGCCCGCTCGGCGGTGGTTGTCGTCACGCCTGAAGCCGGGCGACGGGCCGAGCGAGCAGCGGCGCGCGGACAGCTGGTTCTCCGTGCGGTTCGTCGGCGAGGGCGGCGGCAAGCGGGTCTACACGGAGGTCTCGGGCGGCGATCCGGGGTACGACGAGACGGCGAAGATGCTGGGCGAGGCGGCCCTGTGCCTGGCCGTCGACGACGACCTGCCGGACGTGGCCGGGCAGCTCACCACCGCCGTGGCGATGGGCGACGCACTGACCGCGCGGCTGACGGCGGCCGGGCTCAGCTTCCGGGTGGCGGCGACGCGCTAGCCGTCGCCTCGCGCAGGGCCGTGCGGCACAGGGCGTCCGCGCGGCGCGTGGACTCCGGGAGTCGGTAGCGCGGCGTCAGACGGAGCGTGTGGGCGCAGGCGTTGTCCAGGCTCACGCGGTGGCCGACGGAGACGAAGACCGGCTTGACGCCCTCGCGGGTGCGCAGGGCGCGGCCGATCTCCTCGGCCCCGTCCAGGAGCGGGGACGCGCTCGCCCGCGGCGCGTCCGGAGCCTCGTAGGTGAACGTGAAGGGGTTCTTGGCCACGCCGATCGTGGGCAGCCCGGTGAGGACGCCGAGGTGGCTCGCGAGGCCGAACCTGCGGGGGTGGGCGATGCCGTAGCCGTCGCAGACGACGAGGCCGGGCGCGGCGTCGAGTTCCCCCAGGGCGGCG
The DNA here is from genome assembly GCF_053607685.1 of Streptomyces sp. NPDC055099. NCBI lineage: Bacteria > Bacillati > Actinomycetota > Actinomycetes > Kitasatosporales > Streptomycetaceae > Streptomyces > Streptomyces sp. NPDC055099. The sequence goes on from NZ_JBSGUA010000007.1 coordinate 223,101, forward strand.
AGCACGGTGGGGATCTCGCGGAAGGCGAGCAGCCCCGGCACGTACGGGAAGGTCACGCGGCCCACCGCGGTGGCCTCCTCGACGACGTCGAGTGTCGCCGCGTCCAGGACGACCACCGCCGCCGCGACGATGTCGCGCTCGTCGTCGTAGGCGACGTCGACGCCGGTGACGTGTCCGGTGCCCGGTTCGGGGCCCGTCTCGTCGAGCACGACCCGGGCGCGGAGCCGGTCCTGGACCGCGCGGGCGGTCGGCTCGTCGGTGGGCCAGTCGGCGGGCGTGTGGGAAGAGGCAGTGGTGTGCGTCGTCATGGTGCGGGCAAGCCTAGGCGGCGCCGCGGCTCACTTGGCCGTCGGTGCCTTGGTCGCCTGAGCCTTGGTCCCCGGAGCCTTGGCCGCCGGGAACTTCCAGATGAACGTCCGGCCGCCCTGCTCGGACCAGTGGACCTCCAGGTCCTTCGCGTCCTTGGGGACCAGATAGGTCTCGCACATGACGTGGGTCTGCCCCTTCTTCCAGCCCTTGATGGACCAGGGGGCCTCGCAGCCCGGCGCGCGGTCGGCGGCGCCGACGATCAGGGTTCCGCGTTTGCCGTCCGCATAGATCGTGGTGGGCTGGCTGGCGCGCGGGCGCTCCGTGAGGGTCGGGCCGGACCGGTGCGTGTACTTCACGTAAGCGATCGCCGGGATCAGGCCCTTGGCCAGCTTGGGCTCGGAGACCATCTTCGCGGTCTCGGCCTCCGTGCCCAGTTCGACCTTCTGCGCGGTGAGGTCGTAGGTGACGAAGACGTCGCCCTCCTTCGCCTCGCCGGTGGCGCTCTCACCGGCGGCGCGCGGGACCCGCTTCCTGTCCGACGCGTCCTTCTTGCCGTCGCCGCCGCCGCAGGCGGTCAGCGCAAGGGCGAGCACCGCCACCGTCGCGACGGCGCGCGAAGTGGTCTTTCCGTACAGCAAGGTGAACTCCCGGCAGAAATGGGGCAGCCGCGCGGCACGAAAATGGCCCCATGGAGCGGCAGGTGGAGCCGTCAGCATAAGAGTCGGCCCGGCGGGGGACCGCGACCGCCCCGGGCCACGGCCCCGGATGGCGGCGCGCGGCGGTAGCCTCGCGATCATGTTCGTTCTCGAGTTGACCTACACCGCGCCCGTGTCCGCCGTCGACAAGGAGCTCGATGCCCACGTCGCCTGGCTCGACCAGCTGTATGAGCAGGGCGTCTTCATCGCCTCCGGGCGCAAGAACCCGCGCGACGGCGGCGTGATCCTGGCCGTGGCCGAGGACCGCGCCGCCATCGAGGAGATCGCGGCGGGCGACCCCTTCGTGCTCGCGGAGGTCTGCGAGTACCGGATCACCGAGTTCATCGCCACGAAGACGGCCCCGGCACTCGCCCCCTACCGGCAGCAGCTTCCCTAGGACCCTTCAGTTCCGTTCCCAGCGCGCGATCCGGCCCTTCTCGCCGGACGCCCAGCAGGCCCGGTCGCGCGTGCAGTCGACGGTGTCGTACGACCCGGCGTCGACCGTCCGCCAGCTGCGCCCGCCGTCCGACGTGACGTCCGTGCCGGTCGGCCCGACCGCGAGGGCGCCGCGGCGGCTCCCGGGCAGCCAGGCCACCCCGGAGCGATAGGCGGGCGGGGGCTCGGCGGCCGTGGTCCAGGTGCGGCCCCCGTCACGGGTGGTGGCGGCGGCCTTGGGCGAGGGCTTGCCCGCGTTGTAGTCGCCGCCGACCGCGATGCCGTGCGTACGGTCGCGGAAGGCGAGGCCGAAGACACCGCGGGCCGGGTCGCCCGCCGGGACCGGCGTGTCCGTGGCCGTCCAGGTGCGGCCCCGGTCGGCGGAGTGCAGGACACGCGCGCGTGCCGCTCCCCCGGTGGCGAGCCACACGTCGCGGGGGCCGGAACTCACCAGGCACTGGCCGCTCGCCGCGAAGCCCGCCTCGCCCTCCAGGGCCGCGGGCATGCCGTCGCTGGGCAGGACCTTCCAGGAGCGGCCGCCGTCGGCGGTGGACAGGATGCGGTACTTGCCGTCCACCGGGTCGCTCATCGCCAGGCCGTGGCGCCGGTCGAAGAACGTCATGCAGTCGTAGAAGGCCTTGGGGTCGGTGTTGCGGAAGGACTCCGTCCAGGTCGCTCCGCCGTCCGACGTGCGAAAGACACGGGACGCCTCGCCCTCGCCGATGGCCAGCACCACCGCGCGGCGGCCGTCGAAGGCCTCGACGTCGCGGAACTCCAGCCCCTCGACCCCGGGCGGAGAGACGTTCCGCCAGTTCTCGCCGCCGTCCGACGTGCGCAGCACGGTGCCCTTGGCGCCGGCCACCCAGGCGGTGTGCCTGCTGACGGCGGCAAGACCGCGGAAGCGCGCCTCGGAGCCGCTGTCCTTGAGGGCCCAGCCGCCGCCCCGCTGCGACTGGCTCCCGGCGGCCGCCTGGGCGGGGCCGGGCGCGGCCAGCGCCGTCGCCGCGAGCGCCGCCCCGCACAGTCCCACCGACACCGCGCGGCCCATGGACCGCGCCCATCTCGTCTTCCCCAGAGACTTCATGGCGGGCGAAGTTACCACCGGAACGCAGGATTCCTTCCGGGGATTCCGTGAAGAGAGTGAAGAGCACGCGGTGACCGAGGTCACTCCGTGTTCGCGTGCACGGATTCCGTCATTCCGACGTCTATCAAAGTGCCGACCCGAGTCGTCCAGCTGTAGTTGAGGGAGCAGGCGTTGTCCACCAGCATCGAACAAGCCGTAGAGGCCCGCCTCGTCGCCGCCGCACCGCGGATGTCGACCATTCCCGCCACACTGCACTACGACCGGAGCGATCCGTTCGCCGTCCGGATGAGCTTCCCCGCCCCGGCGACCCTGGAGGGCATCGAGGTCTACTGGACCTTCGCCCGTGAGCTGCTCACCCAGGGCCTGGAGCAGGCGGTGGGCGACGGCGACGTCCGGGTGCGCCCCTATGGCTTCGACCGCACGGTCGTCGAGTTCCACGCCCCCGAGGGCACGGCGATCGTCCACATCCGCACCGGCGAGCTGCGCGGCTTCCTGCAGCGCTCGCTCTCCCTGGTGCCGATGGGCGACGAGCATCTGTACGTCGATCTGGACCGGGACCTCGCCGACCTGATGCGGGACGCCTGCTAGCACCCGGCCGCGGACCGCCCCTCGGGCGCCCGTTCAGCCACTCCCGCCGCCGCTCGACCTGGCCGCCTCAGCGGCCGACACCGCCGACGCCAGGGCCTTGCGCAGCCGGCGCATGAGTTCCGGGAGCTCCGGGGCCGGGGCTCCGCCGCGGTCGGTGAGCTCGTCGAGCCGGTCCCTGTACTGCCTGCGTTCCTTGCCCGGGATGATGCCGCGCAGTTTGCCCGTCGCCGCGCAGACCACCAGGGCCGCGTCGCCCGCCGGGACCTCGGACACCGGCAGCGGGCCGCGCAGCACCGCGAGCGCCTCGGCGTGCAGGACCTCCACGTATCCGGCGCGCTCCAGTTCGTAACGCCGGGAAGGGAAGATCCCGAGGACCCGGGTGCGCTCCGACCGCAGATAGCCCTCCGCCACCAGCTGGTCGCGCACCCGGTCCATCGTGTAGCCGGACTTGTGGGTGATCCAGCCGCGCCACTTGCGGGGCCGGGACTCCTCGATGAGTTCGAGGACGACGTCGAGCGCCGGGTCCCCGGTGCGGGCGCCGAAGACCGGCGTGACGATGCCGTCCACGTCCGAGACGAGTCCTCGCTGGGCCAGCTCCGCCAGCGCGCAGGCCCGTACCGCGTACGGCAGGTCGGGGGCGGCGGCGATCTTGTTCCTTCCCGTGTCCCAGGCCAGCAGGAAGATCCGGGTCGGAAGTGAGAGCGAGCCATAGGGCATGAGGGCCTCCTCGTCCGCGCTCCTGTCCGCGCTCGTCGTCCGCGATCCTCGTCCGCGCTCACGATAAATCGTTGACAGCTCCCGGGCCGCACCCTACGGTGTATAGCGGTTCTGTTGTCGCCGATAGGAGTAGGACGTTGCTCGTCTGAGGTCTGGTGTCACCGCGTCACACGGCTCGGCCGTGTGCGTAGCGTGCGACCTCGGCGTACGAGCCGTCCCCGGGCACAGGGCCCTTTTTTCTGCCCTCCTTCGCGCCCCCTGACGACGCTGCTCCCGTCCTTCCGTCGCACGTCGCGGTGTCCCGAAACGCGTTGCCCCTGACCGCGCTTCATCTCACGCAACCGCGAGGACCCCATGTCTACCCACCCCACCTCCATCACGTGCACGTCGCTCGACTTCACCTGGCCGGACGGAACCCGCGTCTTCGACGATTTCCAGGCGGCCTTCGGAACCGGCAGGACCGGCCTCATCGGCGTCAACGGGTCAGGAAAGTCAACCCTGTTGAAGCTCGTCGCCGGTGAGCTCACGCCGACCGACGGCACCGTCCGCGTCGCCGGTGACATCGGGTACCTGCCGCAGAACGTCACCCTCGACACCACTCTGCGCGTCGACGAGGTGCTCGGCATCGCGTCGACTCGCGCCGCCCTGCACGCCATCGAGTCGGGCGACGTGGCCGAGGAGCACTTCACGGCGGTCGGCGACGACTGGGACGTGGAGGAGCGCGCCGTCGCGGCCCTCGATCAGCTCGGCCTCGGCCACATCGGCCTGGACCGCACCACCGGCGAGGTGTCCGGCGGCGAGTCCGTGCTGCTGCGCCTTGCCGCACTGCTGCTCGGCCGGCCCGACGTGCTCCTGCTCGACGAACCCACCAACAACCTGGACCTGTACGCCCGTCGGCGCCTCTACGCGACCGTCGAGTCCTGGCCCGGGGTCCTGGTCGTGGTCAGCCACGACCGTGAACTCCTCGATCTGGTCGACCAGATCGCCGATCTGCGGGACGGAGAACTCAAGTGGTACGGAGGCAACTTCTCGGCGTACGAGGAAGCGCTGGCCGCCGAGCAGGAGGCGGCGGAGCGCATGGTGCGCGTCGCCGAGTCCGACCTGAAGAAGCAGAAGCGTGAACTGGCCGACGCACACGTCAAGTTGGCCCGCCGCAAGCGGTACGGCCAGAAGATGTGGGACACCAAGCGCGAGCCCAAGGTCATCATGAGCGAGCGCAAGCGTCAGGCACAGGTGTCCGCGGGCAAGCACCGCATCATGCACGAGGAGAAGCTCACCGAGGCCAAGGAGCGTCTGGACGAGGCCGTCGAGGCGGTGCGCGACGACGACGAGATCCGCGTCGACCTGCCGTTCACCGCGGTCCCGCCGGGCCGCACGGTGCTCACGCTGCGCGAGCTGACCCTGCATTACGGGGCGTGCGTGCAGGGTGAGTTCGAGCTGCGCGGACCCGAACGGATCGCGCTGGTCGGCCGTAACGGCGCGGGCAAGACCACGCTTCTGCGGACCATCGCCGGAGAGCTGGCAGCCGTGGAAGGCGAGGCGCTCGCGCACGTCCCGCTGCGCTTCCTGCCCCAGCGCCTCGACGTCCTGGACGAGGAGCTGACCGTCGCCGAGAACGTGGCACGCTACGCGCCCGGGGCCACCAACAACAGGATCCGGGCCCGCCTGGCCCGCTTCCTGTTCAAGGGGGCACGGGCCGATCAGCAGGCGGCGACCCTGTCGGGCGGCGAGCGGTTCCGTGCGGCGCTGGCCGCGCTGCTGCTCGCGGAGCCGGCGCCGCAGCTCCTGATGCTGGACGAGCCGACGAACAACCTCGACATGGCGAGCGTGAAACAGCTGGCCACGGCCCTGGAGTCGTACGAGGGAGCACTGATCGTGGCCAGTCACGACGTGCCGTTCCTGGAGTCGATCGGCATCACGCGCTGGCTGCTTCTCGACGGAGAAATGAAGGAAATCACGACAGAAGCTGTCGGGTATCCCGGCTAGCTTCGCGTGTATGCACCAGTTCATCACCATCACAGGAGCCCGTGAGAACAACCTCAAGGAGGTGAACCTGCGCATTCCGAAGGACCGGCTCACGGTGTTCACCGGCGTATCGGGGTCGGGGAAGTCGTCGGTCGTGTTCGACACGATCGCGGTCGAGTCGCAGCGCCAGCTCAACGAGACGTTCACGTGGTTCGTCCGCAACCGGCTGCCGAAGTACGAGCGGCCGCACGCGGAGACCATCGAGGAGCTCTCGCCCGCGATCGTCGTCGACCAGCGGCCGATCGGCGGCCACTCGCGGTCGACGGTGGGCACGATGACGGACATCTACTCGGTGATGCGCGTGCTGTTCTCGCGGCACGGCACACCGAGTGCCGGGCCGGCCACCGCGTACTCGTTCAACGACCCGTCGGGCATGTGCCCCCGGTGCCACGGCCTGGGCAAGACCGTACGGCCCGACTACGACCGCATCCTGGACCCTGCCAAGTCCCTGGCGGACGGCGCGATCCTCTTCCCGCCGTTCGCCGCCGGGACCTGGCAGGGCCAGACGTACACCAACACCCCCGACCTGGACACCGACAAGCCGGTGGGGCAATTCAGCGCGCGGGAGCGGGAGTTCCTGATGCGCGGCGGCAAGCAGGGCGGCAAGGTCAACGTCGACAACACCGGCGGCGCGCGGGACATCGACTACGAAGGGCTCGCGGACCGCTTCGAGCGGCTCTACCTCAACCGCGACCTGTCGACGCTCTCGCAGAAAACCCGCGACCTCGTGCAGCGCTTCCTCGTCGAGGGCGAGTGCGACCTCTGCGAGGGGGCGCGGCTCAACGCGGCGGCGCTGGCCACCCGTATCGACGGCATGAGCATCGCCGACTGCTCGCGCATGGAGGTCACCGACCTCATCCCCGCGCTCGCGCGCATCGACGACCCGGTGGCGGGCCCCGTCGCGTCGGCGGCCGTGGCGGCGCTGGAACGGATCGAGGCGATCGGCCTCGGCTACCTCAGCCTCGGCCGCGAGACCTCCACCCTCTCCGGCGGCGAGGGGCAACGCCTGAAGACGGTGCGGCACCTGGGCTCCAGCCTGACCGGCATGACGTACATCTTCGACGAGCCGAGCGTCGGACTGCACCCGCGTGACGTGGGGCGCCTCAACGACCTGCTGCTGCGCCTGCGCGACAAGGGGAACACCGTCCTGGTCGTCGAGCACGACCCGGACGTGATCGCCGTCGCCGACCACGTCGTCGACATGGGCCCCGCGGCGGGCACGGGCGGCGGTCTGGTCGTCTTCGAGGGGACACCGGACGAGCTGCGCCGCGCCGACACGCTCACGGGCCGCCACCTGCGGCGCTCGACGGGCGTCAAGGAGAACCCGCGCGAGGCCATCGGCGGGCGGTGGGTCAAGGGAGCCGACCTGCACAACCTCAAGGACGTCAGCGTGCGCGTGCCGACGGGGGTGCTCACGGCGGTGACGGGCGTCGCGGGATCGGGCAAGAGCACGCTGGTGTCGCGTGCGTTCGTCGCCGAGCACCCGGACGCCGTGGTCGTCGACCAGTCGGGCATCGGCATCTCGGGCCGGTCGACCCCGGCGACGTATCTCGGGATCATGGACTCGCTGCGCAAGCTGTTCGCGCGCGAGACCGGCCGGGAAGCGGGGCTGTTCAGCTTCAACTCGGCCGGAGCGTGCGAGAGTTGCCAGGGCCGCGGGATCATCTACAGTGACCTGGCCTTCATGGACCCGGTGACCACGACCTGCGAGGCGTGCGAGGGGCGCCGCTTCAAGGAGGACGTGCTGCGGCTGACCGTAGAGGGCAGCTCCATCGCCGACGTCCTGGACATGACGGCCGAGCGTGCCCTCGGCTTCCTCGCCGCAGTCGACGACACGGCCGTGCGGCGCAGGCTGCGGGCCCTGCACGACGTGGGGCTCACCTACCTGACGCTCGGGCAGCCGCTGAGCACCCTGTCGGGCGGTGAGCGCCAGCGCATCAAGCTCGCCACGCAGCTGCACCGCACCGGCACGACGTACGTCCTGGACGAGCCGACGACCGGCCTGCACATGGCGGACGTGGACGGCTTGCTCGCCCTGCTGGACCGGCTCGTGGACGCGGGGAACACCGTGGTCGTCGTCGAGCACAACCTGGAGGTCGTCAAGCACGCGGACTGGGTGATCGACCTCGGCCCCGACGGCGGCAAGCACGGCGGTCGGATCGTCTTCGAGGGAACGCCGGGACAGCTCGTGGAGGCGACCGGATCATTCACCGCCGATCATCTGCGACGAGACCTGGGCCTGGACCCCTCGCACGCTGCATGATGTCGGAAAGACCCCCACCCGGCGCCGGGTGGGGACTCCCCCCGGCCGCTCCACCCCTACGGAGAACACCCCGTGCCCAGCAGGAAAGCGCTGATCCGCCGCCCAGGGCCGCGCCTCGCCGAAGGCCTGGTCACCCACGTCGAGCGGACCCCGGTCGACGCGGGCCTCGCCCTCCGGCAGTGGGAGGCGTACGCCGACGCGCTGCGGGCGCACGGTTGGGAGACGGTCGAGGTGGAACCGGCCGATGACTGCCCGGACTCGGTCTTCGTCGAGGACACGGTCGTCGTCTTCCGCAACGTGGCGCTGATCGCCCGCCCCGGCGCCGAGTCCCGGCGGGCGGAGACGGCCGCCGTGGAGGAGACCGTGGCGCGGCTCGGCGCCTCCGTCAACTGGGTGTGGGAGCCGGGCACGCTGGACGGCGGCGACATCCTGAAGGTCGACGACACCATCTACGTGGGCCGGGGCGGGCGCACGAACGCGGCCGGTGTGCGCCAGCTCCGAGCGGTCTTCGAACCGCTGGGGGCACGGGTCGTGGCCGTCCCCGTCAGCAAGGTCCTGCATCTGAAGTCGGCGGTCACGGCGCTTCCGGACGGCACGGTCATCGGCCACCCGCCCCTGGTGGACTCCCCCTCTCTCTTCCCGCGCTTCCTGCCCGTGCCCGAGGAATCCGGGGCTCATGTGGTGCTTCTCGGTGGCGCGAAACTGCTGCTCGCCGCGAGCGCGCCGAAGAGCGCGGAACTGCTCGCGGACCTCGGTTTCGAACCCGTCGTGGTGGATATCAGCGAGTTCGAGAAGCGTGAGGGCTGTGTGACATGCCTCTCAGTCCGGCTGCGGGAGCTGTACGTCTGACCAGTCCTGGGGCGGGTGGGACGCGAGAGGCTCCTGGGCCCCTCCGTCTCAGCCACTTTACGGAGGGCTTAACCTACGGCAACGTAACCTACGAGACCGTAGGTAGGTAGCACCACTCATACCACCGCGTAACCCCTACGCACGTAATCCGTAAAAACTCCCGTCCCCCCTGGAGCCCCCGTGACGATCACCTCTCCTCATCTCGGCAGCACGGACGACTGGACCGATGCCCGGTTGCTGTTCGCCCTGGAAGAAGTGGTCGAGAAGGAGCTCAACCGCCACCTGAAGGTGGCGAAGGACTGGATGCCCCACGAGTACGTCCCGTTCTCGGACGCCCGGAACTTCCCCGGCTACTTCGAGGACGGCGAGGCCTGGGAGCCCGAGCAGTCCAAGGTGACGGACATCGGCAAGATCGCCCTCGTCGTCAACCTGCTGACCGAGGACAACCTCCCCAGCTACCACCACGAGATCGCATCCCTCTTCGGCCGCGACGGCGCCTGGGGCACCTGGGTGCACCGCTGGACCGCCGAGGAGGGCCGCCACGGCATCGTGATGCGCGACTACCTCCTGGCCTCGCGCGCCGTGGACCCCGACAAGCTCGAGCAGTTCCGCATGGCGCACATGGCCGAGGGCTTCGAGTCCGACAACCGCCACTCGATGCTCCACTCCGTGGCGTACGTGGCCTTCCAGGAGCTCGCGACCCGCGTCTCGCACCGCAACACCGGCCACCAGTCGGGCGACCCGGTCTGCGACCGCATGCTGGCGCGCATCGCCACCGACGAGAACCTGCACATGGTCTTCTACCGCAACCTCCTGGGCGCGGCCTTCGAGCTCGCCCCCGACCTGACCATGCAGTCCGTGCGCGACGTCGTGGTCAACTTCCGGATGCCCGGCCACGGCATGCCCGGCTTCGAGCGCGCCGCCGCGCAGATGGCCATCGGCGAGATCTACAACATGCGCATCCATCACGACGACGTGATCCAGCCCGTCCTTCGCTACCTGAAGGTCATGGACATCGACGGGCTCGGCCCCGAGGGTCTCAAGGCACAGGAAGAGCTCGGCCTCTACATGAACGGCCTGGACACCGAGGCCTCCAAGTTCGACGAGAAGCTCGCCGCCCGCAAGGCGCGGATGGCGGCCCGGGGCAAGTAGGACACCCATCCCCGCGGGGTGCCGCCCCCACGGTCACTCCCCCGTCGTGCACACCGACAGCGCGGCGTCCCGGACATCCGGGACGCCGTGGCCCCGCAGGGACCCCAGCAGATCCCGCCAGGCCTCCGGCCAGCCTTCCCGCTCCCCGCAGGACTCCACCGCCGCCACGGCGAAGAGGCCGGACGCCTGACCGCCGTCCTCGGCAAGGCGGCGGGCCACGGGCAGCAGCGATGCCGGCTCCCCCTCCGCGTCGGCCAGGCGCGCGCCCAGCGTCGACGCCGTCCGTACGGCCAGCGCGGGCCGCCCCTCGTGCAGCCGGGCCAGCCGCGACAACGCGGCGACCACCTCGGCGGGCTCGCCGTCCAGCGCCACCGCACCGGCGAGCACCTCGGCGGCCTGCGGCACGAAATCCCCGTACCCGGCAAGAAGCCCGGCCGCCCGCAGGGCAACGGTCCGGTACACCTCGCCCTCGTCGGCCAGCGTCTGGGCCACGTACTCGATCCGCCGCCGTGCGGGCAGATCCCGGTCCGGCTCGCGTACGTCGGAACCCGCCAGCGCGGCCAAGGCGCCGCACAGTGCCTCGCCGCCGCGGGGCGCGGTCGCCGCCGCCGTCACGAGCCCCCGCGCGGCCACCTGCCACGTGGCCCGCCGGTCGAGGTCCGCGACCGCGTGCGCGAGGACCGATGCCGCCTCCGGCGACCACGGGGCCCACCGCGCCAGGGCGGCGAGCGCCTGGCCCGCGGCCTCGTCGTCATCGGCCCCGACCGCCTCGCGCACCAGGCGCGCGTACCGCTCCCGGTGCTCCGGCGCCAGGTCGAGCGGCCGGACCCGAAGCACCGCCGTGCGCAGCACCGCCTCACCCCCGGCCGCGTCCGCCAGCAGCGCCCAGACCCGCTCCTCGCCGAGCAGCCCGCCCGCGAAGGCGACACAGGCCGCGCGTACGTCGCGGTGGGCGTCCGGCGTCTCGTAGGCGTCGGCGAGCAGCGCCGCCGCCTGCGGCGCGGGCAGCCGTACGGCGGCCAGACGCGCGGCCTCCTTGCGGCTGGTGACCTTCTTGCCGGGCCCGCACAGGACGTCGCGCAGCAACGCCGCGAGCCGGGAGGGCGGTACATGCCGTGACGCCCGCGTCGCCGCGTACACCGCGACCCGCGCCCGCTCGCCACCCGCGTGCGCCAGCAGGTCGGGCAGCGTGTCCCCGGGCCACGAGGTGTGGGCGAGGGCGCCGATGGCCGCCTCGGCGAGCACGGTGTCGGACGACCGGGCCCAGCGGCGTACGAGCTCCTCGCCCGCGCCGGGGATGCACGCGCCACGCGCGATCGCCTCGGCCCGGTCCCACTTCGGGAGCCCCGCGTCACCGGCCGCCTGCTCCAACTGCCGTGCCAGCGCCTGTTGTTGACGCGGCAGCCAGCGGCCGATCCGGCGGGCGCCGGCCGGCAGGGTCCAGGCGGCCCCCTTGGTCAGGAACCGTCCGTAGGGCGGTGTCGCGGAAAGGAGGGGGTCGAGCAGGTCCGTGCGGCGTGAGCACACCACGGTGTGGACCGGGGTGAGCACACCGGTGGACTGCTCGTGCGCCAGGACGCGGGCGACGCGTTCATCACGGGTCGCGGGTGGCTGCAACCACAGGTCGACCGCTCGCGACACCGTCGCGTTGCTGCCGAACCGGATGGCCTGCCACAGGAGTTCCTGCAGCTCCCTCATTCCGGCGGCCCGCCGGCCGACCGCGCGGGCCAGCGCGAAGGTGAGGCTGTAGTCGGCCTTCTCCGCGCCCGCCTCGATCCAGGGACGCAGCGCCTCGAACACCTCATGTTCCTGGCCGCGGCGCAGCGTGCGGTCCAGGCGTCCGAGGTCCGCGCCACCGGTGTTGCCGGAGATGCGGACGAGCGTGCGCAGCGCCCAGTTCACCAACTCCCGCTGCCCGCCCGCCGCGTGCTCCCGCAGGACGGCGACGGCCAGGCGGCTGAGGCTGCCGCGGGTGGCGTGGGAGGAGTCGCGGGCCGCGACGGCGTCGGCGCAGATCCGGTCGAGGAACGGTTCCGCGTCGGCCCCGAAGAGGGCGGGGCGGGTCTCGGCGAGCGCGGTCAGGGCGGCGGACCGCACGGGGTCCTGCTCGTTGGCCAGCCGGGTCATCTCTTCGAGTACGGCGGTGACTTGAGCCTGCTCGCCGGAGCGGGCGGCATTGCGGACGAGCAGCGGCCAGGCTTGCGCACGGTCGTCGGCCGCGGGCCGCCGGGTCGCCGCCACGAGCCGGTCGCGCACCTCGGCGCAGGGCAGGAAGGACTCGGCGAGCAGGACGGCACTCCAGTGGCCGCCGCTCTCCTTGACCCGCTCGGCCGCGCGCCGGGCCTCGTCGGCGGCGGCGCCGCGGGGCAGCGCGCCGAGGATGACCCCGTCGACGGTGACGGCTCCCGCGCCGCGCCCCTCGACGGCGCGCGCGTGAACGGCGGCCCGCTCGGCGGGCGGGTGGGCGAGCATCAGCCGGGCGAGGTCGGCGGAGTCGTCGGCGACGGTGCGGGCGTACGCGCGCAGTTCGGGCGCGCCGGAGCGTGCGAGCTTGCGCAGCACGGGGGCCGTGAGCTCGCCGCTGCGTCGAAGCGGCCACCCCCAGGGCCCGCACAGGATCGCCAGGACACGCCCCGGCGCGGCATCGGCAAGCACCCCAAGACGCGAGCGCAGACGCAGCGGGAACACGCTGGGCGCGAACCGTTCGAGGAGGTCGAGCACCCGGGTCGGCTCCGCCTCCGTGACGGCCGCGACCCCCGCCGCGTACCGCTGCCACCAGGCGTCCCGCAGCGCGACGGGCAGCGCGTCGAGTTCACGTCCGGCGACGTCGAGCAGGGCTCCCGCGTGCCGTCGCGCCAGTGGGCGCCAGCCCCGTACGGCGTGGAAGAGGCCGGGCAGCAGCCGCTCGACCACGGGGCCCGAGCAACCGGGGAGCAGTCTGGCCGCCTCGGCGTCGCCCCACTGCCGGCGCAGCGGGTCGATGACGCGATCGGCGAGCGCGGTGCGGCGCCCGGCGACGATCGCCCGCAGCAACTGCCGCCGCACCACCTCGGGCGCGTCGTCGAGCGCTGCCTCGAAGACGGCGTCCGGCACCCCCTGGCTCTGCGCGACCCGCAGCGCGTGCCCCCGCACGAAGGGGTCGGGGTCGGCGATCCGCGCCGCGATCCACTCGGCGTCCCCACCGGCACAGGCCAGCAGGACGGCCACCCCGCGCTCGTACGGGCCGCCGCGTTCGAGCTCCTCGATGACGGACCGCAGCGCCCCGCGCCCCGCGAGGTCCCGGGCGCTCTCGGCGATCTCCCGCAGCCGCCGCGGATGGGGCAGGGGGTCGAGGTCGGAGAGCAGATATCGGGCGGCGGTCGTCTCGTGCGGTGCCATGCGCGGATTCTGCCTGGTGGGACCGGCCCGGGGACAGCGAATTGCGAAGGGGGCGGGACGGCTGGAATCGAACCAGCGTGTTCCGGTTTTGGAGACCGGCGCGACAGCCCCTGCGCTACGCCCCGCCTTGCGGTGAATCGTATCCCCGGGGCGGGCCGCAGGCTTGCGGATTCGGTGTTGTGGGGAAGGTTTCGCCTCGCGAGCTCAACGGTGAACGCTGCGTACCGCCGCCACATCCCGTGGCGTCGTCGGCGCCGGGATGTGGGCGCTGAGGCCGACGAGGCGGCGTTTGATGCTCGCCGCGATGCCCTGGCCGAGGACGAAGCGGGTGGGTGTGCGCGCGTGGACGGCGGTGTCGAGCAGGCGGTGTGCCTCGCGACTGCGCAGGCCGGTGTGGGTGAGCACCAGGTGCGCCAGGCGGTGTTCGACCGCGGCGAGGCTTTCCGCGATGGCTGCGGCCGCCGTGTCGTCGACGTGGTTGTCCGCCGCCCCGAGCGTCCCCGCGGCACGCACTCTGCCGAGGTCGAGCAGCCGTACCCCTGCGGTCACGGAGGCCGCGACGAGCCGGGCGGCGGCTCGCGGCCCGATGCCGTTGCTGGCGAGGGCCAGACGGTCGAGCCCACCCGGCTCGGCGCGCTCCAGCGCCTCCGCGAGCAGCAGCGCTCCCTCGTCGCCCAACCCCGCAGCCGACACGTACAGTTCACGCACTCCGCCCCGCGCGATCAGCTCGGCCAGCGGGGCCGCGCCCGACGGTCCGAGCGGGTTGCCGCCCAGGAAGACGCGCTCGACGCGACGCCCGGCATCGGCTCCCGCGAGCAGGGCGTCGGCGAGAGCCGCCGTCCCGGCCGCGTCCAGGCCGGTCTGGACGAGGTCGAGGGTGCGCAACGTCCGTACGGATTCGATCAGTTCGGTGGCGGCGGCTCCCGCCCCCGGGCCCAGCGGGTTGCGCTTGAGCCAGAGACCGGTCACGACCTGCGGCGAGGCGCGCAACTGGTCCGCGATGCGGCAGGCGCCGCCGGCGGTGATGCCGTTGCAGCCCAGGTAGAGCGTCTCGACGCCGGTGGGGCCCGTCTCACCGGTCGCGACCGCCGCCGCGACGGCCGCTCCCTCGTCGCCCAGGCCGTCCGTGCCGAGCAGCAAGTGCCGCACGGCGGGCTGCTGTTCGGCGCGATCGGCCCGTAGCACCTCGGCGACCAGCGCGGCACCGCGCGCTCCGATCGCCTGCTTGCACAGGTCGAGCCGCCCGTCCGGAAGCACCGTCCCGGCCGAGAAGTCGAGACGCTCGCTCGCCGCCTGCCCGCCTCGCAACCAGGCGAGGAGCGGGGCCAGTTCGGCGACGGGGCGCGGCTCGACGCGGGGCACGCCCGCGAACCGTGGCGCCTCAAGGGGGTCGTTCACCACTCCGCCTCCCGGTAGTCCTTGAGGAAGACCCCCGAGACCGGCGCGCCCGCCTCGCCGCGCACGATCGGGTCGTAGATCCGGGCCGCGCCGTCCACCACGTCGAGAGGCGTGCGGAAGCCCGCGCCGGCGATGCGGTCCTTCTTCGGTGCGGGGTTCTCGTCGGTGATCCAGCCGGTGTCGACGGCGCACATGTGCACGCCCTGCCCGGCGAGTTCGGCGGCGCTCGTGCGCGTGAGCATGTTCAGGGCGGCCTTGGCCATGTTCGTGTGCGGATGCCCGGCCGTTTTGTTGCGCACCGCGAAACGCCCCTCGACCGCGGTGACGTTGACGATGTACGTGCGGGGGCGGGGCGATGCGAGAAGCAGCGGCAGCAACCGGTCGCAGAGCAGTGCCGGGGCGAGCGCGTTGACCAGCTGGGTCTCCAGGACCTCGGCGGGGTCGAGGCCGCCGAGCCGGGCCGACCAGGAGTTCTCCGGCGAGGGATCACGCAGCAGGCCCGCCTCGTCGGCCGCGTACAGGGCGGTGGATGCGGGCTGGGGGCTCATCTCACCCAGGGCGTCGGACTCGCGCAGGACCAGAGCGAGCGCGCCCCGCGTCGCGGCGGAGTCCTCCAGCGCCGCCATCGGGCGGAACCCGGGGGCGCCACGGGCCCCGGCGGGCAGCCGCGCCGACTCCCCCGCCGTGAGCGCCGCGTACGACTCGGGCGGCCTTCGCACCGTCTGTGCCGCGTTGTTGACCAGGATGTCCAGCGGTTCGCCCTCCTTACGCAACTCCTCGCACAGTCCCAGGACTTGGCGCGGGTCACGCAGGTCGACGGCGAGCACGGTGAGGCGGTCGAGCCACTTCTCGCTGCCCGGCACGGCACGGAAACGCCGCTGCGTGTCGTGCGGGAAGCGGCTGGTGACCAGGAGTTCCGCGCCGTCGCGCAGCATCATCAGGGCAAGCTGGAAGCCGATCTTCACGCGGCCCCCGGTGAGCAGCGCACGGCGCCCGCTCAGATCGGTGGCGAGCCCGCGCCGGGCTCGGTTGTCGGCGGCGCAGTCGGGGCAGAGCCGGTGGTAGAAGGAGTCGACCTGTCGATACGACGCCTTGCAGACATAGCAGGGCCGGGGCCGCCGGAAAACTCCCGCGACTGCCGCGGCACCCGCAGCACCCGCAGCACCCACAGCACCTGGGGCTTCCGCGAAACCCGCGACACCCGCGGCCCCCGCGGTCCCATCGGCGACCAGCGGCGCGTCCTCACGGCGGTCGTCGGCCCCGGTGGCGGTGGCGGCCATCACGGCCGCGTCGGCGGCGGAGAGTTCGGCGCCGCGCGCCTTGCGCCTGCGCAGCCGTCCGTCGCGGGCGAAGGACGCGGCGACCTGCTCGGCGCGCAGCCGCGCGGGGTCGTCGACCGGCAGCGCGCGGAGCCTGCCGACCAGGTCGTGGAAGACCGCGAGGTCGGCCTCGCCGATCGCCTCGCCGGTCCCGCCGCTCTCACTCATGCCGTCCCGCCCCGCCCGTGCCGTCCGCTCGTGGTCCCGACCGGATTCGAACCGGCGTATCCGCCTTGGCAAAGCGGCGAGTCTGCCTCTGCTCTACAGGACCCCGCACACGCGGACCAGGAGTCTTCGGTCCGCCCGCGCTCCCGGATCGTAACCGCACAAGACCCCCGTGCCGAACCGATTTACGACCGCCCGCCCTGGTGCAACGGTGGGCACGGGGGTGGAACCCATGGCGCAGACCCATGAATGGATGTTCTACGAGGTCATGTGGCGCGGCTGGGCGGGACGGGCTCAGGTGCCCTACCCCGTTCCGTGGTGGGCCCAGGCGGCCTTCCGGCACTGGAGCGACGACTTCGACTCGGGAACGTACGAATCCAAGGAGGCCGCCTTCGCCTCGAACGCCCTGTACCGCTACTGGCACATGGTGGGTGTCAAGGACCACCGGCAGGAGTCCCTGATCGGGCAGGCGGGCGAGATCGAACCGGTCTACGACAAGTACTGCCTGTCCTTCTTCCTCTACTCACCCTCGACCGGCGCCGTCCGCCTTCCGCAGCTGACGGACGCCGGAGCCGTCGGCCAGCGCATGGAGGCGCCCCATCTGCCGGTGGTCCTGACCACCTTCCGCACCGCCGACGGCACCGAGTTCGTGCAGCGCACCTTCGGGACGGCGATCGGCCCCCGGCAGCGGGACCTCGTCGTGACCCGGCTGACCGTGGGCAGCGCGACCGGGCAGCCGCGCGAGGGCTGGCTGTGCGCGGCCGTCATGCCCGCGGGGCCGAGCGGCTTCCAGCGGCACGACCGCAACGGCCGCCAGATCACCGACCGGCGCCTGACGTTCCTGCGCCATCTTCCCGACGAGGGGCGGGTGGAGACGAACTCGGGCTGGGGCCCGGTCTTCGACACGGCCCCCGAGCAGTTCGGCGTGTACGGCAACCCGGACTTCACGTACGACCCGGGCTCCTATCTGACCCGCAACCCGTTCCACGACCTCGTGACGGGCGGCAAGCTGAACGGCGCCCTCCAGGCGCAGGACCAGATCGCCGGGATGTGCAGCGCGGCGTTCGCCTGGCCCTACCGGATCACCGACGACGAGCTGTTCGAGCTCGACGTCCGGCTTCCCGTCGACCTCTACAGCGGGTCCGCCGATCTGGCGGAGATCAAGGCCACTCCCGCCACGGAGCTGGAGGAGGCCAACCGGGTGTTCTGGACGGACAAGCTGATCGCGCGGGGCGTGCAGCCGCAACTGCCGCAACCTGTGGCCCACTTGGCCGACCAGTTCCGCCAGTGCCGCTCGCAGCTCCTGATCCTCTCCGACCACGGCGAGATCCACCCGGGGCCGACGGTGTACGACTCCTTCTGGATTCGTGACTCCTCCGTCGAGGCCACCGCGTGCTCGCTGGTCGGTGACGCGTCGCTGGCCGAGCGCCAGTTGGGCACGCACTATCCGCTCAAGTTCAACCGCGGATCGGGTCGCATCGGGCCGTGCGCGGAGTACGGCTTCTACGGCGGGCCGCACGAGAAGGACGACCGCGAGTGGGACAGCAACGGCCAGGCGCTGTGGGCCATCGGCCGCTTCGACCGGACCCATGGCCGCGCCACCGCGTTCGGCGCCAAGCTCTACACGCCGTACGTCATCGACGGCGCCCGGTGGCTGCGGGACAACCGCGACCAGAACGGCCTGCTGCACAGCGGCTGGAGCGCCGAACATCTCGGCGAGCGCCACAAGCCGCACTACTGGGACGACTTGTGGGGCCTGGCGGGACTCTACGAGGCCGCGCGGCTCGCGGAGCGGCTCGGGTCGCCCGATGTACCCGAACTCTGGGGCGCTTTCGACGACTTGAAGCGGGCGACGGCCGACTCGATCCGCTGGGTTCTGGAGGAGCAGCGCAGGCAAGGCGCCTGGGAGACGTACATTCCGACCGGGCCCGCCGACGTCGGGCGGCTCGACTCGACGATGATCGGCACGGCGGCGTTCTTCCACCCGCTGCGGCTGCACATGGGCAGCAAGCTGGGCGAGGACATCGACCGGGCGGCCCGCTGGACGCTCGACACGATGTACGCGCACTTCGTGACCGGCGGGTACCGCCACGAAGCGGCCTGGAACACCTACGGCCCCTACCTCACGACCCAGTTGGCGCACGCCTACCTGCTGGCCGGTGACACCGAGCGGATGGACGCGCTGCTCGGCTGGATCGTCGGCGCGTCGCTGCCGAGGACCGAGGAGCGGGCGGTGGCGCTCGGCGCGTGGAACGAGCAGCACGCCTTCCCCATCGCCTCCGACTACGGCGAAGTCCCGGGTCGGCACTGGTACATGGGGGACATCCCGCACGGCTGGGCGGCGGCGGAGTATCTGCTCCTGATCCGCGACATCCTCTTCTTCGAGGCCGACGAGGACCGCGACCCGCACCTCTACATCGCGCCGGGCATACGTCCCCACTGGGTGCCGGACGGGGTCACGGTGGCCGTCGACGACGCCCCGAACCTGTTCGGCGCGCCGTTCGGCTACCGGCTCACCCATGACGCGGGCGCGCGGAAGGTGACCGTGGACATCACACGGGCGCCGAAGCGGGTGCGGTACGTCTATCCGTGCCGGTTCGGCCCGGTGCGGGCGGTCACGGCGGACGGCCGGGACCTGACGGTGACGGGGGACGACGTACACATTCCGGCGGGCACGAGGAGGTTCACGGTCACCTACGCCTGAGGTGACGCGCGGCCGCGTACGCGTGAGGCGGGCGCGGCCGGGCGCGCGCGTGGGTCAGGTGCGTCTGAGGCTGAGCCGCTCCTTCTCCGAGAGGCCGCCCCAGACGCCGAAGCGCTCGTCATGGGCCAGGGCGTACTCAAGACACGCGGGGCGCATCTCGCAGAGCTGGCAGATGTATTTGGCCTCGCGCACCGAGCTGCCCGGTTCGGGGAAGAAGAACTCGGATCCGGTCTGGGCGCACAGGGCCTGCTCCTGCCAGGCGAGTTCCGGCTCGGCTGTCATCTCGATCTGCATGCCGCCGATGCTGGCAGGGCGCGCGAAACAGGAGATCAACGAACGATCAACGTGGGCCCGGGTCCGTCACACCGCCACCGACAGTGCACGCATGCTGCCACCTTGTGAAAGAATCAAGATTCTGAGAGCGCTCTCAGTCACAACTCTTGACGACTGAATGGGCCGACGCGACAGTGGTGCACCACACGGCCACCACCCCCCACACGGCCGCATGACATCCCCCCACACATCCCGGGAGACCTTCCGTGATTTCGCGTCGAGTGTTCCTGTCCACTGCCGTCGGAGCCGCCGGAGCCCTCACTTATCCCGTCTGGGGAAGTGTCCTCAGCCCCGGCGCCAAGGCAGCCCCCGCGACCTGTGAACTCGCCCTGGAGAACAAGTCGTTGCCCGGCAAGGTGCACGCCTACGTCACCGGGCACGAGCAGGGCACCGACCGCTGGGTCCTGCTGAAGCCGGACGGGGGCGTCTACCGGCCCGACTCGCCCTCGGCCCCCGAGACTCCGCTGCCGGTCGACTGCGCGATTCCGCTGGGCGCCGCAGGCTCGGCGCCGAAGGTGCTGACGCTTCCTCAGATGTACGGCGCACGCGTCTACTTCGTACGGGACGACAAGCTGGACTTCTTCCTGAACCCGGGCCCTTCGCTGGTCGAGCCCGCCTTCGCCACCAAGGAGGACGCCAACTACGGGCGCACCTGGTCGTTCTGCGAGTTCACCTTCAACAGTTCGCAGTTGTACGCCAACATCAGCTACGTCGACCTCGTCACGGCCCTGCCCATCGGCCTGACCCTGGAGGGCGACGGTACGCACACGGTGGCCCCGCTGCCGGACGGCGCCGTCGACAAAATAGCCGCCGACCTCGTGGCCCAGGGCGAGAAGGACGGGCAGCCGTGGGGCGATCTGGTGATCCGCGGCGACGGCGACAAGGTGCTCCGGGTCATCTCGCCGCAGAACCTCATGGCCCCGTACTTCGACCGCCCGGACGAGATGCCGTTCCGGGACGTGTGGAACAGCTACATCGACGAGGCGTGGGAGAAGTACCGGAGCACCGACCTGAAGATCGACCTCCAGGGCGGCCGGGGCGTGTTCACGGGCCGCGTGAGCGGCGACACGCTGACGTTCAACGGCGGGCACACGTTCCCGAAGCCGACGTCGAAGGACATCTTCACCTGCAACCACGGGCCGTTCACCAACAACCCCGGGGACTCCGACGACAAGAAGGGCCTGCTCGCGCGGCTCGCGGCGGGCTTCAACCGCAGCATCATGCTGTCGCACGCGGAGCAGCCGAACGGGGCCGGCGCGGGGGACTACTACAAGGGTGACGTGACCAACCACTGGGCCCGAGTGGTGCACGCGAACTCGCCCATCGGTTACGCGTTCCCGTACGACGACGTCCGGCCGGACGGTGAGCCGGATGTGTCCGGGGCGGCGCACGACGGCAACCCGCGACGGTTCACGGTGAGCGTCGGCTCCTGACACCGGCTCCCGCACCGGCACACCCCCCACACGTGCACCGCCCCGTCGCGCACTGGTCGCGACGGGGCGGCGTGCCGTCCGGCAGGGATCGCCCGCCGGTCCGGAGACCTACTTGCAGTGGTTGCCGGCTGCCGGGTTCAGAAGACCGACGACGTTCAGCGAGTTGCCGCACGCGTTGACCGGGATGTCGACGGGAACCTGGATGACGTTGCCGCTGATGACGCCCGGCGAGTTCTTGGCCGTGCCCTCGGCGTACGCACCGGGGCCGGGGTCGGCGGTGGCGGCGGCCGAACCGGCACCGCCGATGACGGTGACCGCGGCGAAGGCCGCTGCTGCCAGGATCGCGCACTTGCGCATGGTGTTACCTCCGGATGAGGGGAAGTGCTGAACCGAGCCTCACCCGGCCACGGTGAGACAAAAACACGAGTGGACCGTGCGGGGGAACGAGGGCACCCGTTCGTGGGACGGGGGCCGGTCCTGGGCCTCGGAACGGCGGGGCGGCGGCTCCGTGGGCGCGGGCTGCCGGTGGCGTCGCGGTCGTGGCTCGCGGCCGAGCGGCACGGATGAGCAGGTCGGGTCGAGGCAGGGTAGGTACGGAAACCGGTGGGTGGTGCGCGTTCCGGTTCTACGCCGAGGCCCGGCGTACCAGTTTCGTCGGGAGGACCACGCTCTCCGGGGGGAGGTCGTCGCGTGACAGGAGCATTCGGGCCATGAGGCGGCCCATCTCCTCGATGTCCTGGCGTACCGTCGTCAGCGGCGGGTCCACCTGCTCGGCCACCGCCAGCATGTCGTCGAAGCCCACCACCGCGACGTCCTCCGGCACCCGCTTCCCCCGCTCCCGGAGCACCCGAAGCGCGCCCGACGCCATCAGGTCGTTGGCGGCGAAGACCGCGTCCACGTCGGGGACGCGGTCCAGGAGCTCGCGCATCGCCCGCTCGCCGCCCGCCGGGGTGAAGTCGCCGTGCGCGACGAACCTCTCCCCCGCCTCCGGAAGCACGTCACGGAAGCCGTCGAGGCGGTCCACGGCCGACGTCTGGTCGAGCGCGCCGCTGATGTGCGCGATCCGCGTGCGCCCCAGCGAGAGGAGGTGGCGGACCGCGTCCCTCGCCCCGCCGCGGTTGTCGCAGTCGACGTACGGAGTCGTCACCGTCCCGTCCGGCCACCCGGGCCGGCCGCCGAAGACCGTCGGCACCCCCGCGCCCTGGATGATGCCGGGCAGCGGATCGTCCAGGTGCAGGGAGAAGACGAGGGCGCCGTCCACATGGCCGCCGGCCAGGTAGCGGCCGACCCGCTCGTGATCGTCCCGCCCCTCCGTGAGCAGCAGCACCAGCTGGACGTCGCGGGACGTCAACTCCTTGCTAATGCCCCGCAGTTGAAGCGCGAAGAAGGGGTCGGCGAAGACCCGGGTCTCCGGCTCCGCGATCACCACGGCGACCGCGTCATGCCGACGGGTCACCAGACTGCGGGCGGCGCGGTTCGGGACGTAGCCGAGCTCGTCGACAGCCACCCTGACCTTTGCGGCCAGCACCTCACGTACACCCGTGTCGCCGTTGACGACACGGGACACCGTGGCCCGCGAGACCCCGGCTCGGGCGGCCACGGCCTCCAGGGTGGGGCGCGGGGCGGCGCTCGGCGGCTCGGTCACGTGGGGCTCCTCGGGGGCGGCTGGCTGGTGCGCCGGTCAGGATACGACCGGTGGGCGGGGCGGGGGGACATCCCCCTGACCCCCGCCTTTGTCACCCACCCTTTTCACCCGCCTTCTTTACCCGCCCTCTTCACCCGATCTTTTCACCCGCGCGCGTCCGCCCTGATCAGCTCGGCCGCCTTCTCCGCGAGCGCCACCGTGGGGGCGTGCGTGTGGCCGCGCGTGATCCGCGGCATGACGGAGGCGTCCACGACCCGCAGCGCCGACGTTCCCCGCACCCGCAGCGCCGGATCGGTGACGGAGGCGTCGTCGAGGCCCATCCGGCAGGTGCCCACCGGGTGGTAGAGGGTCTCGGAGGCCCCGCGGATCGTCCGGGCGAGCGTCGCGTCGTCGACCGTGCCCGGATGCGGCGCCAGCGGCCCCGATGTGTACGGGCCGAGGGCAGGCCCCGAGAGCAACTCCTCGGCGCGGCGCACCCCGGCGACGAGCGTACGGATGTCGGCCTCGGCCGTCAGATACCCGGGGTCGATGAGCGGCGCGGAGCCGACGCCCGGCCCCCTCGGCGTGATCCGCCCCTCGCTCTCCGGCTGGAGCAGCACCACGCCGATCGTGATGCCGTGTTCGGTGGGCGGGGTCAGGCCGTGGTGCACGAAGGGGACGGGTGCGTAGACCAACTCGATGTCGGGGGCGGCCAGTTCCGGCCGCGTCTTGATGAAGGCGACGGCCTCGCCGACGTTCGACGTGAGCGGGCCACGCCCGCCGAGCAGGAAGCGGCCGACATTGGCGAGGGAGTCCGCGCCGGTCAGCGTGACGGGCTCCGGGCAGCGCATGGTGACCGCGTAGGCGAGATGGTCCTGGAGGTTGCGGCCCACGCCACGGCACTCGATGCGCGGTTCGATGCCGGCCTTCGCGAGGTCGTCCGGGTCGCCGACGCCGGAGGCATGGAGGAGCTGCGGGGAGCCGATGGCGCCCGCGCAGAGGAGCACCTCGCGGCGGGCGATCAGCTTGCCGGGGACTCCGTCGGCGATGACCCCGGCCACGCGCGTCCCGTCGAACTCCAGCCTGCGGACCCGCGCTTCGGTCAGGACGTCCAGGTTGCGCCGTCGCCTGGCCGGTTTC
Source organism: Streptomyces sp. NPDC055099 (assembly GCF_053607685.1). Taxonomy (NCBI): domain Bacteria; kingdom Bacillati; phylum Actinomycetota; class Actinomycetes; order Kitasatosporales; family Streptomycetaceae; genus Streptomyces; species Streptomyces sp. NPDC055099. Next base: position 246,712 of record NZ_JBSGUA010000007.1, read on the forward strand.
AGATAGCCGTCGGCGGCGCTCCACCGGCGCCCGCGGCGCTGGTTGACCGGGGTGAGCGCGAAGCCGCTGTGGTCCGGCTCGTTCAGCTCCGTCAGCTCGCGCAGGCCCGCGTCGCGGCAGGCGTCGAGGAACGCGCGGGTGGTCGGGTTGAGGGCGCGCGGCGGCGAGATCCAGAGCGGCCCGTCACTGCCGTACACGCCGCCGGAGCCGCTCGCCCCGCCCGAGCCACCCACCTCGCCCGTCCACCGCTCCGCGCGCCGGAAGTACGGTTCAAACGCGTCGTACGACCACTCCGGCCCCGCCGCCTCCCCCCAGGCGTCGTAGTCGTCGCGGTGGCCGCGCACCCACATCATGGCGTTCATCGAGGACGAGCCGCCCAGCGTGTGGCCACGGGGCCAGTACAGCTCGCGGCCGTCGAGCGCGGACTGTTTCACCGTGCAGTAGTCCCAGTCGTAGGGCGACTTGAACAGCTTCGGGAAAGCCGCCGGGATGCGGATCTCGGGCTTACGGTCGCGTGGCCCCGACTCGACGAGCGCCACCCGCACCGCGGGGTCCTCGGAGAGCCGCGCGGCAAGGACGCATCCCGCGGAACCGGCACCGACGATGACGTAGTCGTACACGCTGTCCTTGCTCAACTCGACTCCCTTGAATGGCAGTTCACGGAGGGATGCGCACAGGGGACGTACGGGTGCTGCGCATGGATGACGCGTACAAGGAGTACACCCAACGTGGACCTGTGGGTAAAGGGATGGCGCCAGGATCGGCCTGTCCTACACGATCTCCACATGACGAACAGAAAGGGCGACGCCGAGCACGGCACGCGACCGGCCGCTCAGCCCATCCGGGCCACCTCCGGGCCCGGCGCCCAAGAGACACCGCTCACCCTGTACGCGCGGCTGCCCCGCCGCTTTCACGACCGCCACGTCGCGCACAGCACCGTCGACGCCTTCGGACAGGCCCACTGGCTGCTCACCGCGCGCGAGCCGGGTTCCGGACGTGGCGCGATGAAGCCGTACGACGCGGTGGTCGTCACCGTCGACACCGACGGCCGGGACCACGCCACGGAGCTCAGCGCCGTGCGGGCACGCTTTCCGCAGGTCGACGCGCTGCCCGACGGCGGTTTCGTCGTGGCGGACGCGCGCAGCCGCAGATCCGAGCAGCACGTGCAGATCTTCGACCCGCTCGGGAGGGAGTCCTGGGCCTTCCGCGTCGGGGACGGCATCGAGGACCTCATGGCAGATCGCGCCGGGCGGCTGTGGGTCGGCTACTTCGACGAAGGGGTCTTCGGGGACGACGAGCTCAGCCAACCGGGCCTGCGCTGCTGGAGTGCGCAGGGCGAGCCCCTGTGGGTGTACGAGGCGTCGAAGGGCACGAGCGAGATCTACGACTGCTACGCCCTCAACGTGACCGACGAAGCCGTCTGGGTCTGCGCCTACAGCGACTTCTCCCTCTTGGAGGTCCGCGAGGGCCGTGCGGTCCGGCAGCGCGCGAACGACGTGGCGGGGGCCAACGCGCTGGCCGTACGCAAGGGCCAGGTGACCTTCTTCGGCGGGTACGACGACGCGCATGACCGGCTCGTGCACGCCGAACTGCGGCACGAGGAGGTGCGGCCGTACGCCTCCGGACGGCTCGTCGGACCCGACGGAAACCGGCTCGGGCAGCGCAGGACCGTCAGCCGTGGCCCGCGGATCTACGTACAGGAGGAGCCGTTCACGACGTGGACCGTCCTCGACATCAGCACGCTCGCCGTGTGACGCGCCGTCGCCGGGCGAGTGCGACCTCTAGCCGTGATCGTGCCCTGACGCACCCGACTCGGCCTCGCCGGAATCACTGGAGCCGGCCGACTTGCCGGACTTCTTCGCGGCCGAAGCGTGGTGCGGCTCGTAGTCCGGGATGGTGCCGTCCGCCTTCTTCACCAAGAAGTACCCGGCCATCCCCATGTCGGAGTGGCTCTGCACATGGCAGTGGTACATCCAGGCGCCCGCGCCCACCCCCTCCCCCGCGATGACCTGGAAGCCGAAGGAGTCACCCGGCCCGGTGATCTTGTCATCGAGGACCTGGCTCGGGTCGTCGGGGCCGGTCAGGAGGCCCGTGCGGTTGTCCGCCCAGCGGTGACCGTGGACGTGGAACGTGTGGTAGTACTCGCCGTGCGTGATCGAGATGAACTCGATCCGATCACCCACGGTGGCCTCGAAGTTGGGGCTGTCGTGCCCGGCCTTGTTGTTGATCGTCATGTCGTTGAAGACGATCGTGAACGTCTTGTCCGGCAGCAGGTCGCCCTTGCGGCGCACGACCAGCGCGCCGTAGAGCCCCTTGCGCACGCCGCCCGTCCCGTGATCGGTGCCGACGACGTGGTCGTGGTAGTGCCAGTAACCCGCTGTCCCGGGCCGCCAGGTGCCGTCCTTGCGGCGGCCCGGGGCGTGGGTGCGCCAGGTGTACGTGCGCTTGCCGCCCGGCTCGACGTGGCTCTTGGTGTGTCTGGTGCCGTCGCTGGAGATCTCGTAGTCCATGCCGTGCACGTGCAGGCTGGCGTCGACGTCCATGAGGTTCTCGAACTCGATGTGCAGCGTGTCGCCCTCGTTCAGCTCGATGAGCGGGCCGGGGATGGACGCCTTGCCCTTCTCCAGGCCGTAGCCCATCTGCCCGTCCGGCAGCTTCTCGGCGTACATCTTGATGCGGCGCACCTCGCCGCCCGCGGGGGCGGTCTTGGGCCCCTCGGCCGTGCTCGCCTCGGGCGCGGTGGCCAGCGACAACGATGTCACCCCGGCCGTCGCAACCGCCCCACCCACGAGCATCCGCCGGTTGAAGCTGCGTCGGTCCATGCCGAACTCCCCACTGCGGTACGGAGACTGACGGGGCGAAGGTGGCCCCGGGACGGCCACACGGTATCGGGGGGATCTCCGTTTATCCACACGCAGGACAAAGTTCGCGGTATTCCGTCCGTACCTATTGGCGAGTGGCAAAAAGAGGTCTAGCTTCATCCGCGCCTGTTGCTGTGACCGACGAGGGGTGGGTGTACTCATGCGGCTCACACCGCATCAAGAGCCCTTGGCTGTACGAGGGTTGAGCAGAGCCAGACGCAGACCGAACCGCCACGACCGGAACCGGAGCCGCTCACGCCGTGCCTGGGCCGCCGCCCTGATCTCCGGGGTCATGGTCACCGGGGCGCTCTCCACGCAGGCCGCCACCGCGCGGCCCTATCCCGAGCCACCGTTGACAACGATGTCCCTGCCCTCGCCGCCCGGCCAGGCGAACGTGCGCGTCCTCGTCTTCCACGGTTCGGCGGCGGGCGGCGACGAGTCACCGGTCGTGAACGCCGGCATCGAGGCCATCGAGAAGATCGGCCAGTCCGGTCCGGCCGCCCAGCGGTTCAAGATCGAGGCGACGGACGACCCGGCGGTCTTCACGAACGAGGCCAAGCTCGGCAAGTTCAACGCGATCGCCTTCCTGACCGGCGGCGGCGACGTCCTCGACCCCGAGCAGGAAGCGGGCCTTGAGGCCTACATGGAGGCCGGCGGCGGCTTCGTCGGCCTCCATGACGCGGCCCGCGCCGAGCCGTACTCGTCCTGGTTCACCGGCCTGATCGGCGCACGCCCGGCGGACTCCAGCCCGACGAACGTGCAGCGCGCCACCGTCGAGGTCGGCGACCGGGAGAATCCGGCCACCAAGGACCTGCCCCTGGAGTGGAAGCGCCCCGACCGGTGGCTGAACTGGACCAAGAACCCGACCGGCGAGGTCCACACCGTGGCCCGCGTGCGGGAGTCCACCTACCAGCCGGGCGAGAGCAAGAACGGCGCCGACCACCCGGTCTCCTGGTGCCGTGACTACGACGGCGGACGCTCCTTCTACACCGGAATGGGCGGCACGGCGGCCTCGTACGACGAGACGGACTTCCGTCAGCATCTGCGCGGCGCCCTGCTGTGGACGAGCCGCATCGCGCGTGCCGACTGCAAGTCGACCATCACCGCCAACTACAAGGCGTCGCGCCTGACCCAGCCCAACCAGCCGGGCCAGAACGACCAGATCGGCGAGCCGCACGGCCTGGTCACCGCGCCCGACGGCCGTGTCTTCTACATCGGCCGCGGCGGCGCCGACTCCTCCCAGCCGGTCATCACCGACTGGAACAACCCGGACATCGGCAAGGGCAAGGGCGAGATCCACGTCTACGACCCCAAGACCAAGAAGACGACCCTCGCCGGAGCGCTGACGGTCTTCGGCAACAAGGGCGGCGGCGATGAGCTGATCAAGGTCGAGGAGGGCCTGCTCGGCATCGAGCTCGACCCGAAGTTCGAGCAGAACGGCTGGGTGTACCTGCACTACACACCCCACTCGAAGATCAACCGTGAGACGCACATGGCCGAGCGCTACGTCTCGCGCTTCACGCTCGACCAGACCACGAACAAGTTGGACCTCGCCAGCGAGAAGGTCCTGCTCAAGTGGCCCGTGCAGATCCACAGTTGCTGCCACGCGGGTGGCGGCATGGCGTGGGACTCCAAGGACAACCTCTACATCGCCACCGGCGACAACAACTCGTCGGGCTTCAGCAACGGATACTCGGGCAACAACCCGGAGCCCAACTTCAAGGGTGTCTCCTTCGCCGACGCGCGCCGCACGGCGGGCAACACCAACAACCTCAACGGCAAGATCCTGCGCATCCACCCGGAGCCCGACGGGACGTACACGCTCCCGGAGGGCAACCTCTTCACCGGCAAGGAGCCGGACGAGGGCGGCGGCAAGACGCGCGGCGAGATCTACGTGATGGGCGTCCGCAACCCGGCGCGCATCTCCGTCGACAAGAAGACGGACACGCTGTACGCGGGCTGGGTCGGGCCGGACGCGGGCGCGCCGTCGACGACGTGGGGTCCGGCGAAGTACGACACGTTCGCCGCCATCACGCACGCCTCCAACCGCGGCTGGCCGTACTGCATGGGCAACAACCAGCCCTACCGCGACCGCAATCTGCCGGACCCGACGAAGCCGCTGGGCTGGTACGACTGCAAGAACCTCAAGAACGAGTCGCCCAACAACGACGGCCTGGTGAACATCCCACCGGCCGAGCCGAACAACATCTGGTACTCGCCGCAGGGCGGCGGCGTCGACTACCCGCGCGACGCGAACGGCGTCCCGAGCTACAAGACGGAGGAGCAGAAGATCCTCCTGCCATGGCTCAAGGGCGGCGGCCAGGCCACGATGAACGGCCCGGTCTACCGCTACGACGCGGCCAACACCAGCGCTGACAAGTGGCCCTCGTACTGGGACGGCAAGTGGTTCGTCGGCGACTTCTACGACGCCGACCAGCCCCGGCACGCGGTCCTGACCGACCCGAAGACGGTCGGCAAGGGCGGACTGCCCACGCACGCCGAGTCCCTGAAGAAGATCATCCCGATCGGCAACGACGGCATCAAGAACCTCATGGACTGGAAGTTCGCCCCGGACGGTTCGCTCTATGTCCTCGACTACGGCCGCGGGTTCTTCACCTCGGACTCCAAGTCGGCGCTGTGGCGCGTCAGTTACTCGGGCGGCGCGGCCACACCGGCCGCCAAGGACCTCGCAAGGAAGGCCGGATGATGCGGGCGGTACCCAAGCGAAGACTCTGGACGGCGCTTCTCGCGTCGCTCCTGATGGTGCTCGGCCTGACCTCCACGGCGGCGAGCCAGCCCGACAACCCGGGCCGGGCGGCGGCCCAGACCCTGACCTGGACCGCGGGCAACGACATCGACAAGTACCTCTCCGCGCCCGCCACGGCGGTCGCGGGCGCGACGACGATCGTCTTCGAGAACAGTGAGGCGACCGGCAACACCACCGGCATGCCGCACACGCTGACGTTCGACGTCTCGGACCCCGAGTACAACAACGACGTGCCGCTGAACATCCTGGCCAACCCGAACGACGACCAGGGCGGCAAGCACACGGCCGAGGTCACCCTGACGCCCGGCCGGTACCGCTACCACTGCACGATCCCCGGCCACGGCTCGATGCAGGGCATCCTCGTGGTGACCGAGGGCGGCGGCGAGGACACCACCGCTCCCGAGACGTCGGCCAAGGTGGAGGGTCAGACCAACGCCGACGGCGCGTACGTCGGCTCCGCCACCGTCGCGGTGACGGCGACCGACGAGGGTTCGGGCGTCGACAAGACCGAGTTCGCGGTCGGGGCGGACGGCCCCTGGCAGCCCTACACGGCGCCCGTGGTCGTCGACCAGGTCGGCACCCACAAGATCCGCTATCGCGCGAGCGACAAAGCGGGCAACGTGGCGGCGGAGAAATCCGTCGACTTCACGGTGGTCCCGCCGTCGTCCGACGACAAGACACCGCCGGAGACCTCGGCCACGGTGACCGGAGAGAAGAACGACAAGGGTGAGTACGTCGGGATGGCGACCGTCACCGTGACGGCGTCCGACACCGGCTCCGGCGTCAACAAGATCGAGTACGCGGTCGGTGACGGCGGCGCGTGGACGGCCTACACCGCGCCGGTCATGGTCCACGCGGCGGGCGCGCACAAGATCCGCTACCGCGCGTCAGACAAGGCGGGCAACCAGGCCGCCGAGAAAGCCGTCGAGTTCACCGTGGTCACGCCGCCGGTCGAGGACAAGACGCCGCCGGAGACCACCGCGAAGGTCGAGGGCGACAAGAACTCGGACGGCGCGTACGTCGGCAAGGCGAAGGTCACGGTCAGCGCGACCGACGCCGGCTCCGGTGTCGACAAGGTCGAGTACTCCCTGGACGGCGGCCCGTACCTCGCGTACGCCGACCCGGTGGTCGTCGACCGCGTGGGCCGGCACACGGTGGCGTACCGCGCGGGCGACAAGGCGGGCAACGCCTCGGCGGCCAAGGACGTGTCGTTCACCGTCGCGGAGGGCGGCGGGGTCCCGGCCCCCAACTGCCCCGAGTTCGACGAGCGGTTGACGGTAATTGTCGGCACGGTCGACACGGGCATCCCCAACCGCGTCACCAACAATCGGTGCCGCATCAACGAGATGATCGAGGACGAGAAGGAGTGGACGTCCCACGCGCTCTTCCTGAAGCACGTCAAGAGCGTCACGGACAAGCTCCTGAAGGCCGGTGAGATCGACCAGCGCGAGTACAACAAGATCAACAAGGCCGCCAAGCAGTCCGGTATCGGCAAGCCGGGCCAGACCGAGGGCTACCGCAAGATCTTCGACGGCACCCAGGAATCCCTGGACAAGTGGGAGCAGGTCGGTGGCGGCAAGTTCGGCCTGAACGCCGACGGTTCGATCACCAGCAGCACCACCGTCCAGGGCATGGGCATGCTGTGGTTCCCCGAGCGCAAGTACGGCGACTTCTCGCTGAAGCTGCAGTGGCGGGACGACGCGCCGGGCAACGGCAACGCCAACGGCGGCGCCTTCGTGCGCTTCCCGCAGGTCCACGACCACCCGGAGGAGTCCCGTCCGGAGTGGGTCGCCATCAAGTACGGGCACGAGGTGCAGATGCTCGACCGGCCTGACGGCGACATGTACAAGACGGGGTCGATCTACGGCTTCGACCGGGTGGGTCTCGGCGGCGCCGGCGTCACCCCGAAGGGCACGTGGAACGACTACGAGATCAAGGTGGTGGACCAGCACTACTCGATCTACCGCAACGGCGTCCTGATCAACGAGTTCGACAACACGGGCGGCCAGGTCTTCACGCCGCCGCGTGGCGACGACCCGGGCACGGACGGACGGCGTTACTCGTCCGGCTATGTAGGGCTCCAGGTGCACGGGGTCACCGATGTGATCTCGTACCGGGACATCAGGATCAAGGAGCTGTAGGCGCCGGCCTCCGGTTACGGCTTCGGCCCCCGCAACCCGGCCAGGGGCGCGGGGGCCGTTGTCAGTGGCGTGCGGCATGCTTCTGATCAACGGGATCGAGGCACGGGGGAACCGCCATGGCCGCAGGAACGCTCACGGGGATCGAGGACGTCGACTGGGCGTCGATGAACCACGCGTACGGCGACGCGTCGGACGTGCCGGACCTGCTGCGCGGGCTCGCCTCCGCCGACCCGGCCGAGCGTGAGCAGGCGCTGGACGGGATGTACGGGGCGGTGCACCACCAGGGCGATGTGTACGACTCGACGGTCGCCTGCGTCCCCTTCCTCTTCGGCCTCCTCGCCGACGCCTCGGTCCGGGACCGGGGCGCGATCGTCGGTCTGCTGCGTGGCATCGCGGGCGAGGAGGAGCCCGACCCGGACGAGATCGGCGGGCTCTTCGAGGACGAGGAGGAGGACGCGGCGTGGGTGGCGAACTTCGTCGACGCCGCGGCGCTGGTCCGGGGCCAGGCCGACGTGTTCCTGGACCATCTCACCGACGACGACCCGGAGTTGCGCGCGGCTGCCCCGGGCGCCCTGGCCCACCTGCACCCCGACCCCGCGCGCGTGTTCACCGCCCTGCGCGACCGCCTTCCGGTGGAGCGGGACGGCGAGGCCGTACGTTCCCTGGCGATGGCGGTCGGCGTGCTCGATGTGCGCCGCGCGGAGCTGCGGGACGAGGCGGGCCGGCTCCTCGCGGAGGTCCTCGCCGCGGGCGACGGGGATCCGGAGCTGCGGCTGACCGTGCTGGCGCAACTGGCGAGGTGCACACCGGACCTGCTCCCCGAGGACACCGTGGACATCGCCGTCGAGGTGATGCGGATCGCGCACGAGGAAGGGCCCGCGGCGGCGGAGGACCAGGAGAACACTCCGGAGAGGCCGCGGACGGACACGATGCTGTCCTACCTGCGCGACCTGGAGGCCGCCCACCGGGCAAGCATCGACGCGCACCTGGCCGACGATCTGCTCAGGGACCTGCACATCGCCCTGGCCGACCGGACGGAGGAGCGGTTCGGGCTGCTCCACGCTCAGTTGCAGACCTCTGACCGGGGGCAGCGCCTGGCCGCGGTCGAGGAGTGCGGACTGCTCCTGACGGGCTGGCGCGCGCCGAACGACCTGGCGGTGGCGCTGCTCGCCCGGCAACTGATCGAGCACGACGAGACGTTGTCCCGGAACGCGCTGAACGAACTGGCGTGGGTGCACCCGGTCGCCCATGTGGTGGCGGACATCCTGGAGGTGTGCCTCGTCGAATGGGAGGACGACTGGGAAGCAGCCGACTGGGATGATTCGCTGTTCGGCCGCGCCCTCAAGGCGCTGGCCCTTCAGGGGGACGCGCGGGCGGTGCCCTATCTGGCGGCGGTCCTCGAGAGCGACGGGTACGTGCCGGAGTATCTGGACCGCTGGGTCGAGGCGATCGGTCCGGCGGCCGGGGCCCGTCTCGCGCCCGTCCTGCACGAGCGTCTGGCAGCACCGGACCGCGTCCGGCGCGGGGAGTCCCGGTCCAGGCTGATCAGCGCCCTCGGGGTCCTCACACCCCGCGCGTCGCTGCCCCTGCTCATGGCCGCCCTGCACGGCGAACACCACGGTGCGGCGTTCACCGCCGTCGGCCGGTACGGCAGTGCGGCGGCGCAGGCGGCACCACGGCTCCGGCAGGTGGCGTCCGACGCGTCCAGGAGCGTTCCGCACCGCCTGGACGCCGCGGACGCCCTCTGGTCGGTGACCGGCGCGGCGCAGGACGTCCTGCCCGTGCTGCGCGACGCCCTCGCATCGGACGGGTCGTTCGCCCGGACCCGGGCGGTGCGCATCGCCGGCAAGCTCGGCCCCGGGGCTGCGCCGCTCGTTCCCGGCCTGCGCGAGCTGATGGCGCAGAGCGAGCATCTCCGTACGGAGACCGCGATCGCCCTCTGGCAGATACGGGCGGACGCGGCGGAGGTCCTGCCGGTGCTCCTCGACCAGTGGACGGCGGCGCCCCACTCCCGCCCCGAGACGGCCGCATGCCTCCTCGAGATGGGGCCGGCGGCAGCCCCCGCCCTCCCCCTGCTCCGCCGCGAACTCGCGTCGACACGGCGGCACAACAACTACGGGGCGGAGGGCAACATGCGCTACGACGTCGCGAGTGACGAGGCCTTGCTGCGCGACTGCCGGAGCCTGGTGGCCGCGCTGGAGCCGTAGGCCGCTGCTCCTCAGGCCGCTACTCCTCGTGCTTCGCCCGGCTCGGCTGGACCCGCTTCGGTTCGCCCGGCATCTTCGGGTACTCCGGCGGATAGGGCAGGTCGCCGCGGCCGTGCTCGCGCTCGTCCCGGGCGGCGAGTTCGAGGAGGGCGTCCAGGGAGAAGGCGTGCTTCTCCATGTCCGCGTGCACGTCGCCGACCTCGGCGAACCGCTCGGGCATCGTGGCGATGTCGAAGTCCTCGGGCACCACGTCGTCGATCTCGTCCCAGCGCAGCGGCGCCGACACGGGGGCGTTCGGCCGGGGGCGCACCGAGTAGGCGGAGGCGATGGTGCGGTCACGGGCGGCCTGGTTGTAGTCGACGAAGATCTTCTCCCCGCGCTCCTCCTTCCACCACGCGGTGGTGACCTGGTCCGGCATGCGGCGCTCCAGCTCGCGGCCACAGGCGATCACGGCACGGCGCACCCCGGTGAAGTCCCACCGCGGTTCGATCGGCACGAAGACGTGCAGGCCGCGACCGCCGGAGGTCTTGGGCCAGCCCTGGAGGCCGTACTCGTCCAGGATCGCGCGGAGCTCGTGCGCGGCGCGGACCGCGTCGGCGTAGTCCGTGCCGGGCTGCGGGTCCAGGTCGATGCGGAGTTCGTCGGGGTGGTCGGTGTCGCCGCGCCGTACCGGCCAGGGGTGGAAGGTCAGCGTGTTGAACTGGGCGGCCCAGACGACCGCGCCGACTTCCGTGGGGCACATCTCCTCGGCGGTGCGGCCGCTGGGGAAGGCGATGGTGGCCGTGGGAATCCAGTCGGGGTGGTTCTTCGGGATGCGTTTTTGGTAGAAGAACTCGCCGGCGACCCCGTCCGGGAAGCGCTGGAGCGTCGTGGGGCGGTCGCGCAGGGCACGCACGATCCCGTCGCCGACCGCGATGAAGTAGCGGGCGACGTCCAGCTTGGTGAAGCCCCGCTCCGGAAAGACGACCTTGTCCGGACTGGAGAGCCGCACCGTACGCCCGCCCGCGTCGAGCTCCACCGCTTTACCACCCATGCGGCCACGCTAGGCGCAACGGAGGTAAGTCGCATACCGGGCACAAAGTGACGTATGGGCCCAGAATCGGAGCATGGATCTGCCGGTGATGCCCCCCGTCAAGCCCATGCTCGCCAAACCCGTGGCGAGAATCCCGCCGGGCATGCAGTACGAGGCCAAGTGGGACGGCTTTCGCGCGATCGTCTTCCGGGACGGCGCCGACCTGGAGATCGGCAGCCGTACGGGCAAGCCGCTGACCCGCTACTTCCCGGAGCTGGCCGAGGCCCTGCTCGACCGGCTGCCCGACCGCTGCGTCCTGGACGGCGAGATCGTGATCGCCCGGGACGGCCATCTCGACTTCGACGCGCTCACGGAACGCATCCACCCGGCCGCGTCCCGGGTGCGCACGCTCGCCGAGCGGACCCCGGCGTCCTTCGTGGCCTTCGACCTCCTGGCGGCGGACGACGAGAGCCTCCTGGACGCTCCCCTCACCGACCGCCGCAGCCGCCTCACCGGGGCCCTGGAGGGCGTGAGCGCCCCCGTCCACCTCGCGCCCGCGACCACGGACCCCGAGCTGGCCCAGGAGTGGTTCGAGCAGTACGAGGGCGCGGGCCTCGACGGTGTCATCGCCAAGCCGCTCGACCTGCGCTACCGGCAGAACGAACGCCTCATGTTCAAGATCAAGCATGAGCGCACGGCGGACTGCGTGGTCGCCGGCTACCGCTTCCACAAGAGCGGCCCCGTCGTCGGGTCGATCCTCCTCGGCCTGTACGACGACGCGGGCACCCTCCAGCACGTCGGCGTCTGCGCCGCGTTCTCGATGCGGCGGCGCGCCGAGCTGGTGGAGGAGCTGGAACCGCTGCGCATGGAGTCGGCCGCGGACCACCCCTGGGCCGCCTGGGGGGACGAGGCCGCGCACGAGACGTCCCGGATGCCGGGTGCGCCGAGCCGCTGGACCGGCAAGAAGGACCTCTCGTGGGTGCCGCTGCGCCCCGAGCGCGTCTGCGAGGTGGCGTACGACCACATGGAGAACGGGCAGCGCTTCCGGCACACCGCGCGCTTTCGCACCTGGCGACCGGACCGCACCCCTGACAGCTGTACGTTCGCCCAGCTGGAGGAGCCGGTCCGGTACGACCTGGCGGACGTGCTGCGCTAACCGGCGGACCGGCTCGCGCCCACGCCCGCGTACTGGCTCTCCGGACGTGCGAGGCCGTAGTGATCGCGCAGGGTCGTGCCCGTGTACTCGGTGCGGAACAGGCCGCGGGCCCGCAGGATCGGCACGACCTCGTCCGCGAAGACGTCGAAGCCGCCGGGCAGCCCTGGCGGCATGACGTTGAACCCGTCCGCGGCGCCCTGCTCGAACCACTCCTGGATCTGATCGGCCACCTGCTCCGGTGTGCCCGCGATGACACGGTGGCCGCGCGCTCCGGCCAGGCGGTGCAACAGGCCCCGTACGGTGGGCTGTTCGCGGTCGATGATGTCGAGGACGACCTGGAAGCGGCTGCCGTTGCCGCGTTCGCCGCCGGTCTCGATGAGCTCACGCGGTACGGGCCCGTCCAGTTGCTCGGCGGTCAGGCGCAGCCCCAGCATGCGGTGCAGGAGCTGCAACGAGTACGCGGGCTGGGTGAGTTCGTTGTACTCGTCGTGCAGGGCGCGCGCCTCGGCCTCCGTGGAGCCGATGAAGGGGCTGATGCCGGGCAGGACGAGCACCTTGCCGGGGTCGCGCCCGAGCCCCGCGGCACGCTTCTTGAGGTCGGCGTAGAAGTCCTGGCCGTTGCGGAGGGTCTGGTGCGCGGTGAACACCGCCTCCGCATACCGGGCGGCGAAGGCGCGGCCGTCCTCCGACGAGCCCGCCTGTACGTAAACGGGACGGCCCTGTGGTGTGCGCGGCGTGTTGAGCGGGCCGCGCACCTTGAGGCGCGGCCCCTCGTGGTCGATGGCGTGGATGCGGTCGGTGTCCGCGAAGAGCCCGGTCTTCTGGTCGGCGACGAGCGCGTCGTCCTCCCAGCTGTCCCAGAGCTTGGTGACGACATCGAGGAACTCCCGTGCCCTGTCGTACCGTTCGGCGTGCACGGGGTGCGCGTCGAGGCCGAAGTTGAGGGCGGCCTGCGGGGCTCCGGTGGTGACGATGTTCCAGCCCGCGCGCCCCCGGCTGAGATGGTCGAGCGAGGCGAAGAGACGGGCCAGGTTGTAGGGCTCGCTGTAGGTGGTGGACGCGGTCGCGATGAGGCCGATCCGCGAGGTGACGGCGGCGATCGCGGAGAGCCAGGTGAAGGGCTCCAGGCGGAAGCGGCTCGCGTAGCGGACGTTGTCGGCGAGCGCCGGGCCGTCGGCGAAGAAGATCCCGTCGAAGGTGGCGGCCTCCGCGCGCCGTGCGAGGTCCTGGTAGAAGTCGATGTCCAGGATGTGCGCGGGGTCGGACGCGTGGTGCCGCCAGGCGGCCTCGTGGTGCCCGCCGGGGTAGACGAAGAGGTTGAGGTGCAGCTCGCGAGGGCTCATGCGACGGCCGCCTTCTCCTTGGGGGCGCGCTCGGCGTCGTCCCGCTCCTCGGGCTCCTCAAGGGCGGCGTCGTCGGCCCGTACGGGGTCGCCCTCGGCCGGATCGACGCCCAGTTGCCGCAGCAGCCGCCCCCGCAGCGCCGCGTACTCCTGGCTCCCCTGTCCGCGCGGCGCGGGAAGCTCCACCCGTACGTCGGCCGCGATGCGCCCCGCGTCCAGGACGACCACCCGGTCGGCGAGGGCGATCGCCTCGTCGACGTCATGGGTGACCAGGAGCACGGCGGGCCGGTGTGCCTCGCACAGGCGCCGCAGCAAGGTGTGCATCCGGATGCGGGTGAGCGCGTCCAGGGCGCCGAACGGCTCGTCCGCGAGCAGGAGTTGGGGTTCGCGGACCAGGGAGCGGGCCAGCGAGACCCGCTGTTGTTCGCCGCCGGACAGGTCCGCGGGCCAGGCGTCCTCCCGGCCCGCAAGTCCCACCTCGGCGAGGGCAGCGCGGGCCCGCTCCCGCGCCCCGGCGCCCGTCAGGCCGAGGGCGACGTTGTCCAGGACCCGCTTCCACGGCAGCAGCCGTGCGTCCTGGAAGACCACCGAGACATCACCGGGAGCCACGAGGTCGCCGCTTCCCGCGACCTCGTGGTCGAGTCCCGCGAGCGCCCGGAGCAGCGTGGATTTCCCGGAGCCGCTGCGGCCCAGGAGCGCCACGAACTCCCCCGCCGCGATGCGCAGGTCGAGTCCGTCCAGGATCTTCCGGTCGCCGAACGACCGGACGAGGTTGTCGATCCGGACCGTCAGCCCGCCAGTGTGCGTCGCCATGACAGCGCCTTCCTCTCCACGAGCCGTACGAGTGCGTCCGAGACGAGACCGAGGAGGCCGTACACGACGAGGCCGACGATGATGATGTCGGTCTGCCCGTAGGTGCGGGCGAGCTCCATCATGTAGCCGATGCCGCTCGTCGCGTTGACCTGCTCGACCACGACGAGCGAGAGCCACGCCGCGGTCACCGCGAACCGCATGCCGAGCAGGAAGCCCGGCAGCGCTCCCGGCAGGACGACGTGCCGCACGAACCCGGTCCGGGACAGGCCCACCGTCTCGGCGAGTTCGGCGTAGCGGCCGTCGATCGTCCGCAGGCCGTTGTGGGTGTGGATGTAGACGGGCACGAACACGCCGAGCGCGATGGTGATGACCTTCATCGACTCACCGATGCCGAACCAGAGGATGAGCAGCGGGATCAGCGCCAGCGAGGGGATGGCCCGCTTGATCTGCACGGGGCCGTCGATGACGCCCTCGCCGATCCTGCTGAGCCCGGCGATGACCGCCAGGGCGAGCCCGCCCGCGGTGCCGAACAGGAGCCCCAGGGCGGCGCGTTCGGCGGACGTGGCGAGGTTCGACTGGAGCCGCCCCTCGGCGATCAGGTCACCGGCGGTGCTCACCACGGTCCAGGGCGCGGAGAGGTTACGGGCGTCGATGAACCCGGCGGCCGATCCCGCCGACCAGAGGGCGAGCAGCAGCAGGGGGCCGATCGCCCAGCCGTACGGGACGGGCCTGCCGGGGCCGAGCCTGCGGCGCCGCGGCTTGCGGCGGACGTGGGCCACGGGCTCGGCGTGTGCGGCGGGGTGTGTGGCGGCCTTGGTCAGGACGGGGGCCTCGGCACTCATGTTCCCTCCCCCGCACCGGACTTGACGGCGTCCGCGGCGACCGATTCGTACCGCCGGTCGAAGAGGACCTCCGCGTCGAAGCTCTCCTTGCCGGTCTCCTTGGCGAGCAGGTCGACGGTCTTCTGCTGGCGCGCGATGGCGTCGGTCCAGTCGGCCGGGATGTCCGGATGGCCGACCCCCTTGACCAGGTACTCGCCGTCCGCGCGGGTCAGGCCCTGGTCCTTGACGTAGTAGCCGTCGATCCACTCGTCGGGGTGTTTGTCGGCCCATTCGGCGGCGCGCGCCCAGGCCTTCACGAACTCCCTGATCGCCGCGGCCTTCTGGGGGTCCCGCACCGACTCGGTCGGCACCCACAGATGTCCGGGGTCGTCCCGCAGGCCGTGCTGGATCGTCTTCGCGCCGTCCTTGCCGTACTTCGCGGGATAGCGCTTGATGTTGACCCCGCCGAGCGGCGCCGCGTCGACCTGGCCGTTGCCGAGGGCGGAGGGGTAGACGTCGCCGGTGCTCGGCAGCTCGACGAGTTCCACGTCGTCCTTGGCGAGCCCGGCCTTGGCGAGGATGCGCAGGACGAGGGCGCCCTGCGCCTGACCGGGGCTGTAGGCGATCTTCTTGCCGCGCAGGTCTTTCAGGGTTTCGATGTCCGCGCCGGGTGCGATGCCGAGTTCGTAGACGGGGTGCTCGAGCGGTTCCTTCCGGTATTTCGCGGCGACCAATTTCGTGTCGAGTCCCGTCCAATGGGCGTGGATGGACGGAATTTCCGCCGCCGAGCACACGTCGAGGGAATGCGCCCTGAATGCCTCGGAGCACTGGGGGCCGCCGCTGATGTTGGCCCATTTCACCTTGAAGGGCAGCTTGTCGAGCTGTCCGGAGAGTTTCAGGGCGACCTGGGTGTCGGGCGCCCCGATGGTGAGGGTGGTGTCCGGATCCACCTTCGCGGGGATCTTGGCGGAGACCTGCTTGGCGTCGACGGTCGTGGTGGACGTGGCGTTGTCTGCGCAACCGGCCAGGAGCAACGGGACGAGGAGGGCAGCGCCGAGCGCCGCCCGTATATGTGTGGGCATGAATTCTTTCCCGGAGTGCGGACCTACACGGCAAGGGAAGACCGCCGGGTAATTTCCCCGCGGCTCATCACGAAGCGTTGCGAAGGTCAGCTACACAGAGCGGTGGCCACGCGCATCAGATCAACAGCGCGCCGCTGCTTGAACCGCCGGGATATTCGCATGGCGTTGAAACTAGCCACGCCATCAAGAGAGGGTCAAGTCATCGCGCACCCCCCGGCTTTCCGGAAACGCAGCCTTCGCACTCCGGTCATACGCACGTCACACCACCCCGGGCCGCACTCGCCGGAGCCGTGCCGGGAACGCGACCGGAAAGCGGTCGGAAGGCGGGCGGAACGCGATCGCGCCAATGTTCACGCCCCTGACCTCGCGCCGCTTCCACCCCATGAGCGCCGACCGTATGCTCCTGCGCCTGACACGGGAGTTACTTACGGTAAGGGGGCCGGTGCATGGGGTACTCGGGAGCCACGGGCAGCACGAGGCGGACGTTCGTCGCGGGGGCGGCCGCCGCGGGCGGTGTGGCGGCGTTCGGCGCGGGGGCGCTTCCGGCGGCGGCCGCGGACCGCGCCCCGCGGGCAGATCCGGCGAAGGTCTCCGTGGCCGTCCTCGGCGGCGGCGTCGCCGGCCTGACCGCCGCGCACGAGCTGGCCGAGCGCGGCTTCGCCGTCACGGTCTACGAGCGCAGAGCGCTCGGCGGCAAGGCCCGCAGCATGGACGTACCGGACAGCGCGAAGGGCAACCGGAAGCCGCTGCCGGGCGAGCACGGGTTCCGGTTCATCCCGGGGATCTACCACAACCTCCCGGACACGATGCGCCGCATCCCCTTCCCCGGGAACGCGAACGGCGTCTGGGACAACCTCGCGGCGCCGCGCGAGATGTCCTTCGCGCGCACCGGACGCGAGGACATCCGGATGCCGATCCCGTGGCCGGGCAGCGAACCGGAGAAGCTCACCCTGGACGACATCGCACGCGCACTCACGGCTCTCCTCGACACCGCCTTCAACCTGCCCGCGCACGAGGTCGCGTACTTCGTGAACCGCGCCCTGGTCTTCCTCACGAGCTGTGACGAACGACGTGACAGCACCTGGGAGTCGACGCCCTGGTGGGAGTTCACGCGTGCCGCGAAGATGTCGAAGGACTACCAGCGCATCCTCGCGATCGGCGTCACCCGCAACATCGTCGCCACCAAGGCCGAGGAGGCGAGCACCCGCACCGTCGGCACGCTCGGGGAGGCTTTCGTCTTCAACGCGCTCGGCCAGGGCGCGGACGGCCCGCCGGACCGGCTGCTCAACGCCCCGACGAACGAGGCGTGGATCGACCCCTGGGTGACCCATCTGAAGTCGCTCGGCGTGGAGTTCAGGATCGGCTGGAGCGTGCGCCAGTTGGGATTCGCGGGCGGTCGCATCACCAAGGCCGTCATCGAGGACCCGGACGGCGTACGCCGCGACATCACCGCCGACCACTACATCCAGGCCATGCCGGTGGAGCACGCGCGCAAGACGTGGAGCGCGGAACTGAAGGCCGCGGACCCGCAGTTGGCGCGCTGCGACAAGCTGGAGACCGACTGGATGACGGGCATCCAGTTCTATCTGACGGAGCGTCCGCCCACCGTCAAAGGTCACTTCAACTGCATCGACTCGCCCTGGTCGCTCACGGGCATCGCCCAGGCGGGCCACTGGCCGGACCGTGACTTCGCGGCGGACTACGGTGACGGTGTCGCGGTCGAGTGCCTCTCCGTGGACATCTCCGAGTGGGACAAGCCGGGAATCCTCTACGGCAAGACGGCCAAGCAGTGCACGCGCGACGAGGTCGCCAAGGAGGTGTGGGCGCAGCTCAAGGCCGCGCTCAACGACACCGGCAAGGTGGTCCTGAGCGACGGCAAGCTGCACTCGTGGTTCCTGGACCCCGGCGTCGACGGCATCGGGACGCCGGACCCGACCAACGAGGACGAGCTGCTCATCCACCCGGTCGGCACCCTGCACAACCGCCCGTCGGCGGCGACGAAGATCCCCAACCTCTGCCTGGCGGGCGACTACGTGGCCGTGCCGATCGACCTCGCGACGATGGAGGGCGCCAACACCTCGGCACGCCAAGCGGTGAACGCCGTCCTGGAGAGGGTCGGTTCGGATGCCGAGCGGTGCACGGTGACGTCCTTGTACCGCGCTCCCGCGATCGAGCTGCTCAAGCGCCACGACCGCACCCGCTACCGGCTCGGCCTGCGCAACGCCCTCGATCTGGGCTGAGGGCGGGAAAGCGGGGGCGTACGGGGTAGGACACCCGTATGGGAACGCGGACACGGACACGACGTGCGGCGGTGGCGGCGGTGGCGGCCGTCGCCGCCCTGGCCCTGGCACCCGGCTGCACCCTGAGCCGGACCGGCGAGGGCGACGGGAAGGACGCCGGCGGCGGGCGCGTGCTCGCCGTGAAGATCGACAACGTGGGTCCGGCCCGTCCCCAGACGGGCCTGGACGCGGCGGACGTCGTGTACGCGGAGCAGGTCGAGGCCGGTCTGAGCCGCCTGATGGCGGTGTACGCGGGCGAGCTGCCGCCGGTCATCGGCCCGGTGCGCAGCGCGCGTGAGACGGACTTGGAACTGCTGCGGCAGTTCGACGACCCGGCGCTCGTGTTCTCCGGGGCGCAGTCGAAGCTCCTCCCGCTGATCTCGGCGGCCCCTCTGCGCCAACTGCCGCCCGGCAAGGCACCGGGGGACGCCTATTTCCGGGGCGGCGACAAACCGGCCCCGCACAATCTCTTCGTACGCCCGAAGGCACTGGACGCCGATCCGGGCGACGGAGGCCTGCAGAGCACGGGCTTCAGCTTCGGGCCGCGCCCCAAGGGCGGCACACCGGAACGCGAGCGCACCGTCCGCTTCCCGGCAGCCCGGTTCACCTTCACCTGGGCCGCCGAGCAGAAGCGCTGGCTGGTCTCCATGGACGGCGAGCGGGCCCGTACATCGGACGGGAAGACGCTCGGCGCGTCGACGGTCGTCGTGCAGTACGTGAAGGTGCGCGAGTCGCGGTTCCACGACCGCGGGGGCAACAACACGCCGTACACCGAGACCGTCGGCTCCGGCAAGGCGCGGGTCCTGCGGGACGGCCGCGCCTACGAGGCGCGCTGGGAGCGGTCGCTCCCGCAGGACGGCACGGAGTTCACGACGGCGGACGACGGCGAACCCCTGCCGTTCGCGAAGGGGCAGGTGTGGGTGGTGTACGCGAAGGCGTGACTCAGCCCTGGTGGGCGGCGACGGACTCGATGGGGTTGCGCAGACCCTCCGCCGCGTCCGAGACCCGCTGGATGAGGTCGAAGAACACCGTCTGCTCGGCCGCGGAGAGCGGCCCGAGGAAGACCTGGTTCATGCGGGCCGTCCGCACCGTCAGCTTGCGGTGCGTGCGCTTGCCCTCGTCGGTGAGGTGCAGCAGATACCGGCGGCCGTCCTGCGGGTCGCGGACCTTGTCGAGCAGTTCGCGGCGGATCAGGCGGCTGATGACCTCCGCGATGGTGGACCGGTCGAGGCCCACCCGCTCGCCGACGGTGCGCTGGTCGAGGCCGGGCTCGGCGACGAGGGCGTTCAGGACGGCGAACTGCGGCGAGGTGATCTCCTCGGAGACCATCGTGTTCCACAGCAGGTAGTGCGCCTGCTGCAGCCGCCGGGCCAGGTGCCCGGGGTGGGTGGTCAGGTCCACCGCGGCCATGAGTTCCTCCACTGCCTGTACCGGAGATTTCTGTAGGTGCACTGAACACTACCCGCTCTTGACGGCCCACGGAACGAGTGGCAGCGTAAGCCGGACCTCGTGGAAATAGTCAGTGCCCTGATTAATGGACGGGGCATCGAAGGCCTGGAAGAGATGGGGCTCGACAGATGGACAAGGTGGTGGCCTCGGCCGCCGACGCGGTGGCCGATGTGGGGGACGGCTCGTCCCTGGCGGTCGGCGGGTTCGGGCTGAGCGGTGTGCCCGGCGTGCTGATCGCGGCACTGTACGAGGCCGGCGTGTCGGGCCTGCGGGTGGTGTCCAACAACTGCGGGGCGATGGAGTCGGGCCTCGCCGTGCTGCTCTCGGCGGGCCGGATCGCGCGGGTGACCGGGTCGTACATCGGCGGGAACAAGGAGTTCGCCCGCCAATACCTCGGCGGTGAGCTGGAGGTGGAGATGATCCCGCAGGGCACGCTCGCCGAGCGGCTGCGCGCGGGAGGCTGCGGCATCCCGGCGTTCTACACCCCTGCCGGGGTGGGCACGCAGGTCGCCGACGGCGGACTCCCGTGGCGCTACGACGGCTCGGGCGGGGTGGCGCTCGCCTCGCCGGCCAAGGAGGTGCGGGAGTTCGACGGGCGGGAGTACGTCCTGGAGCACGGCATCCGGACCGACTTCGCCCTGGTGCGGGCCGCCAAGGGCGACCGGCACGGGAACCTCGTGTTCAACAAGTCCACCCGCAACTTCAACCCCCTGGCCGCGATGGCCGGACGGGTCACCATCGCCGAGGTGGAGGAACTGGTGGAGCCGGGCGAGATCGACCCCGACGCCGTGCACCTGCCGGGGATCTACGTCCAGCGGGTCGTCGAGCTCACCCCCGAGCAGGCCGCCGACAAGCAGATCGAGCAGCGTACGGTCTCCGCGCCGCAGGCACGAGGAACGGTGAGCGGCTGATGGCCTGGACGCGAGAGCAGATGGCCGCACGCGCCGCACGCGAGCTGCGCGACGGGCAGTACGTGAACCTGGGCATCGGCCTGCCCACGCTGATCCCCAACTACCTCCCCGAGGGCGTCGAGGTCATCCTGGAGTCGGAGAACGGCATCCTCGGCGTGGGCCGCTACCCCACCGACGCCGAGGTGGACCCGGACCTGATCAACGCGGGCAAGGAGACGGTCACCGTCCGCCCCGGCGCCTCCTACTTCGACTCCGCCCTGTCCTTCGGGATGATCCGCGGCGGTCACATCGATGTCGCGGTGCTCGGCGCCATGCAGGTCTCCGCGCGCGGAGACCTGGCCAACTGGGCGATCCCCGGCAAGATGATCACGGGGATCGGCGGTGCGATGGACCTGGTGCACGGCGCCCGCACGGTGATCGTGGCGATGACGCACACCGCCAAGGACGGCTCCCCCAAGATCCTGGAGGAGTGCGCGCTGCCGCTGACCGGCAAGGGCTGCGTGAACCGGATCATCACCGATCTCGGCGTCCTCGACGTCACTGAAACCGGCCTGGAACTGGTCGAGTCGGCGCCCGGCGTCACTCCCGAGGAGATCACCGCCAAGACCGCGGCCAAGGTCCGCGTCCCCGAGGCCCTCTGCGCCGAGCACTCCGGAGGAACCCCGTCATGAGCCTGCGCGACGTCTACATCGTCGACGCCGTACGCACCCCCGTCGGCAAGTACAACGGCGCGCTGGCCGGGGTCCGCCCGGACGATCTCGGCGCGCACGCGATCCGCGAACTCCTGGCCCGTACGCCGGACTTGGCCCCCTCCCGGATCGGCGACGTCTACTTCGGCAACGCGAACGGCGCGGGCGAGGAGAACCGCAACGTCGGCCGCATGGCCGCCCTGCTCGCCGGTCTGCCCGTGACGGTGCCGGGCGTGACCGTCAACCGGCTCTGCGCCTCCGGGCTCGAAGCCGTCATCCAGGCAGCACGGGCCATCGCGCTCGGCGACCTCTCCGTCGCGGTGGCCGGTGGGGTCGAGTCGATGACCCGCGCCCCCTACGTCCTGCCGAAGAGCGACCGCCCCTTCCCCGCCGGGCACACCGAGCTGTACTCCACCACTCTGGGCTGGCGCATGGTCAACCCGAAGATGGAGCCACAGTGGACGATCCCGCTTGGCGAGAGCGCCGAACTCATCGCCGACAAGCACAAGATCACACGCGAGCAGCAGGACGCGTACGCCCTGAGCAGCCATCAGAAGGCCACCGCAGCACAGCGAGACGGCCTGTTCGACGCGGAGATCGCCCCGGTCTCCGTCCCGCGGCGCAAGGGCGAGCCCGTCCTCTTCGAGCGTGACGAGTGCGTACGCGCCGACGCCTCCCTGGAGGCCATGGCCCAGCTGAAGCCGTCCTTCCGCACCCCGGACGGAACCGTCACACCCGGCAATGCCTCGCCCCTCAACGACGGCGCGGCAGCACTCCTCCTGGTCGACGAGGAGGGCCTGCGGGCGACCGGCCGCGAGCCGCTGGCCCGTGTGTCGGCGTCCGCCGTGTCCGCGACCGAGCCGCACTACTTCGGCCTCGCGCCGGTCGAGGCCGTCAACCGCGCCCTCGCGAAGGCGGGCAGGTCCTTCGGCGATCTGAGCACACTGGAGCTGAACGAGGCGTTCGCGGCACAGGTGTTGGGGTGCGCGGCCGAATGGCCCGACCTCGACCCGGCCGTCCTGAACCCGCTCGGCGGCGCGATCGCGCTCGGCCATCCGCTCGGCGCTTCCGGCGCGCGCCTGGCCGGGACCGTCGCCCACCAGCTCGCCCGGCGCGGCTCGGGCACGGGCGTCGCCACCCTGTGCATCGGCGTCGGCCAGGGCCTGGCACTGGTCCTCGAACGCTGACCGCGGCCCCCCTCCGCGATCCCCCTACTCCACAGCACGCCGTTCTCACGGAGCCGAGAGACATGACCCTCACCGAACCCCTGCCCGACGGGCTGAGCCAGCAGGAGATAGACACCGAGGTCGCGAAGGCGCAGGCTGCTGCCGCGCCCTCCGACCACCCGCCGCGTGACTATCCCCCGTACCGCAGCAGCCACTTCCGTCACCCCAAGCAGCCGCTGGTCCCGCTGCGCGACCCCGAGGCGGTCGAGCTGAGCGGTCCCGCCTTCGGCGTCACCGACATCACGGCGCTCGACCGCGACCTCACGCGCCAGCACCTGGGCGAGCCGCTCGGCGAGCGGATCACCGTGTCCGGGCGTGTCCTGGATCGCGAAGGGCGGCCCGTGCGCGGTCAGTTGGTCGAGCTGTGGCAGGCCAACGCGTCCGGCCGTTACGCCCACCAGCTGGACCAGCACCCGGCTCCGCTCGACCCGAACTTCACGGGCTTCGGCCGCTGCCTGACCGACGACGAGGGAACGTACTCCTTCACGACGATCAAGCCGGGCGCGTACCCGTGGCGCAACCACGTCAACGCGTGGCGCCCCGCGCACATCCACTTCTCGCTCTTCGGCACTGCGTTCACGCAGCGGCTGGTGACGCAGATGTACTTCCCGGGCGACCCGCTGTTCCCCTACGACCCGGTCCTGCGCTCGGTCACCGACGAGTCGGCGCGACAGCGCCTGGTGTCCTCCTACGACCACGATCTCTCCGCCCCCGAGTGGTCGCTGGGCTACCGCTGGGACATCGTGCTCGACGGCCCGTCCGCGACGCTCTTCGAGGAAGGCGACCACCACTGATGTCGTACGCTCCGACTCCCTCCCAGACCGTCGGCCCCTTCTACGGCTACGCCCTGCCCTTCCCGCGCGGCGGCGAGGTCGCGCCGACCGGCCACCCGGACACGATCACCCTGCACGGGCACGTGTACGACGGCGCGGGAAACCCCGTCCCGGACGCGCTCATCGAGACCTGGCAGCCCGCACCCGACGGCTCCCGCACGGGCGCGCCGGGATCGCTGCGGCACGACCCGGTCACCGGCGAGGTCATCGGCCGTGACGGTGTCGCGTTCACCGGGTTCGGCCGCGTCCCCACCGACGCGGACGGCCACTGGACGGTCCGTACGCTCCCGCCGGGCGGCGCCTCGTACATCGCGGTCGCGGTCTTCGCGCGCGGCCTGCTCCACCACCTGTACACGCGCGCCTACCTGGTCGACGAGCCGGGCGACCCGCTCCTCGGCTCCCTCGATCCGGCGCGGCGTACGACGCTGATCGCCCGCTCCGAGGCAAGCCACACGTACCGTTTCGACATCCGCCTTCAGGGCGAGGGCGAAACGGTGTTCCTGGAGTTCCAGTGAGTGTTGAAGGTACCGACGTCGGCCTGCTCGCCCCCGGGCGAGCGGGCTCCCCGGCCGAGACCGCGACGGACGACTCCGCCCTTCTGCAGGCGATGCTGGACGCGGAGGCGGCGCTGACGCGGGCGCAGGCCGAGGCGGGTCTGGCCCCGGCGGACGCGGCGGCGGGCGTCGGCGCGGCGGCTTCGGCCGATCGCTTCGACGTACGTGACATCGCGCTCCGCGCGCGGTCCGGCGGCAATCCGGTGATCCCGCTGGTCGCGGACCTGACGGCGGCGGTGCCGGCCGAGGCCGCGCCGTACGTCCACCGGGGCGCGACGAGCCAGGACATCATGGACACCGCGCTGATGCTGGTCGCGCGGCGCACGCTCGACCTGATCCTGGCGGACCTGGCCCGCACGGAGGCGGCACTGGCCCGCCTGGCGGCAGAACACCGGGACACGGTGATGCCGGGCCGCACCCTGACCCAACACGCGGTCCCCACGACGTTCGGCCTCAAGGCGGCGGGCTGGCGCTCACTGACCCTGGACGCACGGGACAGGGTGCGGACGGTGCGCGACACACTCCCGGCCCAACTGGGCGGGGCGGCGGGGACGTTGGCGGCTTTCGGCGCGTACGGGAATCTCAGGGCTTACGGGGGCAGCGGGGACCTGGCGGGGACGGGCTCGGCTGAGGCCGGAGCTTCTGCGGGGGCCTCTTCGGGAGGCGAGCCCCCGGTCCACGTGCCGACCACCCCGTCCGAGACTCCCCCGCCCAACTCGCCCTCAGCCGAAGCGCTCCCGGCCGCCGCACCCCCGGCCGCCCCGGCCGAGGTCCACTCGCCCAACTCGCCCTCGACCAACGCGTCCCCGGCCGACGCGCTCCCTGCCGCCCCGGCCGACACGCCGTCGACCCGCTCGACCGACGCCTCCTCGGCCGACGCGTGTCCGACCACCACGGCCCCGGCCAACACGTCATCGGCCAGCACTCCCCCGGCGGGAAGCAGCCTCGCGGAGAAGCTCGTCGGCATCTACGCGCGGGAGCTGCGGCTGGCCGAACCCGTTCTGCCCTGGCACACCCTCCGCACCCCCGTGGCCGACCTCGCCGGAGCTCTCGCCTTCGTCGCCGGGGCGCTGGGCAAAGCGGCCGTGGATGTCCTCACCCTCAGCCGCACGGAGCTCGCCGAGGTTTCCGAAGGGGCGGGCGGTGGTTCCTCCGCCATGCCGCACAAGGCGAACCCCGTGCGCTCCACCCTCGTCGCGGCCGCCGCCCGCCGCGCCCCCGCCCTGGCCGCGACGCTGCACGCGTCGATGGCCGCCGAGGACGAACGCCCGGCGGGGGCCTGGCACGCGGAGTGGGAGACCCTGCGCGACCTCCTGCGCACGGTGGGCGGCGCGAGCCACCACGCGGCGGAACTCGCCGAGAACCTCCGGGTCCACCCGGAGGCGATGCGCGAACACCTCGGCCTCACCCACGGGTTGATCGTCTCCGAGCGGCTCACCGCCGAGCTGACGCCGCTGCTGGGCCGGGCCCGCGCGAAGGAGCTGCTCACCTCGGCGGCCCGCCGTACCCGTGACGAGGGCAGGACCCTCGCGGAGGTACTCGCCGAGGAGCCCGGTCTTGCCGCCGTGGACCTCACCGAACTCACCGACCCCGCCCGTTACACCGGCTCCGCCGGAGCCCTCACCGACCGAGCCCTGGAGCGACGATGACCGGCAAGCTGCCGCACCACACCACCGAGGGCGCCCCGACCGCGCCGCCCCTCCTCCTCGGCTCGTCCCTCGGCACCTCCACCGCCCTGTGGGACGCCGTGGCGCCCGAACTCTCCACCACCCACCGGGTCGTCCGCTGGGACCTGCCCGGCCACGGCAAGTCCCCCGCCGACCTGATCGGCCCGGGGGCGACCGTCGCCGACCTGGCGGCGCTCGTCCTCGCGCTCGCCGACTCCCTCGGCATCGACCGTTTCGCGTACGCGGGTGTCTCCCTCGGCGGCGCCGTCGGCCTGCACCTGGCCGCGCACCACCCGGAGCGCGCGGAGAGCCTCGCCGTGATCTGCTCGTCGGCGCACTTCGGCGGCAGCGCCCGCTGGGAGGAACGCGCGGCGCTCGTTCGCCGCGAAGGGCTCGACTCGCTGGCGCGGAGTGCCCCGGAGCGCTGGTTCACCCCCGGCTTCACCGTCCCCGGCCTGGTGGACGACCACCGGACCACCGACTCCGACGCGTACGCCGCCTGCTGCGACGCGCTGGCGGCGTACGACATCAGGGACGCGCTGGCGTCGATCACCGCGCCCACGCTCGTCGTCGCCGGCCGCGAGGACCCCGCGACGCCGCCCGCCCACGCACGCGAGATCGCCGACGCCGTGCCGGGCGCCTCCCTCACGGAGCTGGCGGGCGCCTCCCATCTGGCGCCCGCCGAGCGCCCGGAGGCCGTGGTCGCCGCGCTGCGCACACACCTGACAGGAGCGGCGGCGAGCGGCATGTCGGTCCGGCGGGCCGTGCTCGGCGACGCGCACGTGGACCGCGCGCAGGGCAGCACCACCCCCTTCACAGCCCGCTTCCAGGACTTCATCTCCCGCTATGCCTGGGGCGAGATCTGGACCGACCCCACCCTCGCGCGCCGCGAACGCAGCATGATCACCATGACGGCCCTGGTCGCGCACGGGCACCACGACGAGCTGGCCATGCACATCCGGGCGGCCCGCCGCATCGGGCTCACCCCCGAGGAGATCGGCGCGGTGCTGCTCCAGACGGCGGTCTACTGCGGTGTGCCCGCGGCCAATGCGGCGTTCGCAGTAGCACAGCGGGTCCTCTCCGAGGAGTAGCGAAGTAGTAGAGGAGTAAACGGTCTCGGGCCATTCCTTTAGGCTGCTGCTGATCAGGGGGATCAGAAGAGCTGGGGCTCAGGGGTCAGGGGAGCGGGGGGCAAGAGGCGATGAACGACGCGACTGAGGTGTTCCAGCCGCTGCAGGCGGAGGATCCTCCGGTGGTGGCCGGCTACCGACTCGCGGCCAGACTCGGCGCCGGCGGCATGGGCCGGGTCTATCTGTCGCACACGCAGGGCGGCCGCCCGGTCGCGATCAAGGTCGTACGGCCCGAACTGGCCGACGACCCGGC
The DNA here is from genome assembly GCF_053607685.1 of Streptomyces sp. NPDC055099. Classification (NCBI taxonomy): domain Bacteria; kingdom Bacillati; phylum Actinomycetota; class Actinomycetes; order Kitasatosporales; family Streptomycetaceae; genus Streptomyces; species Streptomyces sp. NPDC055099. Next base: position 273,905 of record NZ_JBSGUA010000007.1, read on the forward strand.
CTTCCGGCGGCGGTTCGGCCGGGAGATCAAGGCGGCCCAGCGGGTCCGGGGCGCCTACACGGCCGAGCTGATCGACGCCGACGCGGACGGCGCACCGCCCTGGCTCGCCACCCTGTACGTACCCGGTCCCTCCCTGACGGAGGCCGTCGCCCGGCGCGGCCCGCTGCCGGTACCCGCGCTGCTGTGGCTGATGGCGGGGATCGCGGAGGCGCTGCAGGCCATCCACGGCGCCGGAATCGTGCACCGTGACCTGAAGCCGTCGAACGTCCTCCTCGCCGCCGACGGGCCGCGCGTGATCGATTTCGGCATCTCGCTGACCTCCAGCGCCACCTCGGCGTACACGGCCACGGGTTCCGCCGCGGGCACACCCCAGTTCATGGCTCCCGAGCAGGCGTCCGTGGGTGAGGTCACGGCGGCCACCGACGTCTTCGCGCTGGGCCAGACCGCGGCGTTCGCGGCGCTGGGCGAGCCGCTGTACGGCGACGGGCCCTCGGTCAGCGTGCTGTACCGGATCGTGCACTCGGAGCCCGACCTCTCCCTCCTGCCCGCGCAACTGCGCCCGCTGTTCGCCAAGTGCCTGGCCGCCGATCCGCGGGACCGGGCCACCCCGGCGGAGATCGTCGAGTGGTGCCGCCGACGTCTTGGCCCGGACACCGACGCGGGAGCGGGCCTGGCCGTCTGGCGGGATGTCATGGGGCCCGAGGTCACGGTCCCGGCGCCGGTGCCCCACCCCACGCCCGTGCACACGATGCCGCTGTTCGCGCCGCCTCAGCCGCTGCCGGTGACCCGGCCGACGGGTCCTGACGAGCGGCGGGCCCACCGAAGACGCAACGCGCTCATCGCGGCCGTGGTGACGGGGTGCGCACTGCTGGTGCTCGGCCTGACGTGGGCGGTCACGGACGCGATGGGCCTGCGCGTCCGTGACACGTACTCGAAGTCCGGTTCGGATGCGTCCGGTTCGGACGCGACCGGCCGGTCGTCGGGGTCCGCGTCGGGCTCCACATCCGGAGCCGGCTCGGGTTCCGGGGACGGCAAGGACTCGGTGACCGGCGAGAACGCCGAGGCCGGTGACGCGAACGACGGCTCTTCGGACGGTACGCGCCCCTCCTCGAAGTCCTCCGAGACCGCGCCCACCACGCCACGCCCCGCCGCGTATCCGCAGGAATGGTTCGACGAGAAGAACTCCGTGAGCCTCCGGGAGCCCACCCGCCGCAAGGACCGCAAGGGCGACCTGCGCTTCGTCTGCGGGCAGGACCGCTGTTCGCTGGAGAGCGACAAGAGCGTGATCTCCCTGCTCTACAGCAAGCCGGGGGCCACCCTCGAATCGTGCCGCGTCGCCCTCACGGGCGCCGACAGCCACGACCTCCCGCTGGCCGCGGTGGCGGCCGGCAGCGAGATCTGCGTGAAGAACCCCGCCGGGGACATCGCCCTCCTTGTGGTCCAGGTGAAGTCGACCGCGCTCCCCAACGACGGGTTCAGCTTCATGACGGCGGACATGACGGTCTGGCGGCGGGCGGGTCAGGCCCCTTAGAGCGAGTTGGGCCCTTAGGTGGCGCTCCGCTCGCTCGCCTCGCGGTACCGCCGCTCGATCGCGTCGACGTACGCCTCGTCGCCCGGCCGCCCCGCCCGCAGCAGCCGCCACCACTGGTCGATGCTCCAATTGGCCGGTTCCGTCGCCCCGATGAACTCCTCGACGAGCGCGAGGAAGCGCACCGGATCGGCGTGAAAGGGGAAGTGCCCGGCCCCCGGGAAGATTTCGAGGCGGCTGCCGGGCATCGCCTCGTGCGCGGTGTACGCGTGGTCGACCGGAAGGACGCCGTCCCGGTCGCCCCAGACGATGAGGGTGGGCATGCCCTGGGCGAGGTAGCAGCGGTCCAGCATCGTGACCACCTGGCCGCGCCAGTCGACGACCGACCGCAGCGTACGGATGAACGCGGCCCGCGCCCACACGTCGGGCAGTGCGTCGACCAGGCCCACCAGCTCCGGTGCGTCCTGGCCGAGCCCGGTGTCGAGCAGCCGCAGCAGCGCGACGGTCGCCCGCACCGGCAGATCGGCGCCGGGCAGTCCGAGCAGGGAGAGCAGCAGCGCGGCGCCGGGCAGTGAGACGCCCCGCAGCACGGGGGTGACCTGCGGGCCGACGCCTCCGGTGCTCACCAGGACGAGCCGGTCGACGCGCTCGGGGAACTGGTAGGCGAACTGCATCGCGACCCCGCCGCCGAACGAGTGCCCGACGAGGGTGACCCGCTCGATGCCGAGCACGCCGAGCAGGTCGCGGACCCCGTTGGCGTACGCGGCCACCGAGTAGTCGGCACGGGGCTTCTCGGACGCGCCGTGGCCGAGCAGGTCGGGGGCGATGACGGTGTGGGTACGGGCCAGGCGGGGGATCAGCGGGGCCCATGTCGCGGACGAGTCGCCGATTCCGTGGATCAGCAGAATCGCCGGTCCCTCACCCGCGACGCGGTACGCGCGCCGGTAGCCGTGCACGGTACGGAACCGCAGGGCGGGCCCGCTCTCGTCGCCGGTGGGAAGCCGCCTGGGCTGGAAGGGCAGGATCCGCGCCATGGGCCGGAGTGTAGGCGGACGGCGCGATGGGGTGGTTTCGCGAGGGTTTCGGGTGGCGCAATTCGGGCGCGTCGCCCTGGGACGCTAAGCGGTGGCGTAGAACCCGAGGAACATGTCGACACCGGCCACGATCAGACGCTCCGTCAGGTCCTCGCTGACGTCGGTTCCGTACGAGCCGAAGACCAGGTGCGGGAAGACCAGCAGGGAGTAGAGCTGGAGGACCGCCGTCTCCAGGTCGGGGACGGTGAGCCGCCCTTGCTCGGCGAGCTCGCGCAACGCGCCCGCGATGGCGGGGTGATGCCCCTCCGGGCCGCGCGCCCCCCAGGCCTCGCCGAGCGAGGGGAAGCGATGGATCTCCCGGGCCACGAGGTGGCGCAGCGCGTTCATCTCCTGGTCGTTGCGGACGACGTCGACCCAGGAGCGGGCCACGTTCAGGAACGCCTCACGCAGGTCGTCCGCCTCGGTGAGGCCGTCGAGAGCGGCGACGGACGACGAGGCGTCGAGGGGCTCGTCGAGCGCGCCCGCGATCACCGCGACGAACAGCGTCTCCTTGTTCCCGAAGTGGTTGTAGACGGTCACCTTGGACACGCCCGCCTCGGCCGCGATGGCGTCCATGCCGACACCGAAGCCCTCCCGCAGGAACAGCGTGCGGGCCGCTCGAACGATCGCCTCGCGCTTACGCTCGGCGCGGGGGCCTGTGGGGCGCGTGGGTCCCGTGGGGCCCCCGCTCCTTGCCTCGCTGTTTCCCTCAGTGCGCATGCGCCGCACTTTACCAGCGAACTGAACTGAACAGTTGAGTTCACATGAACTAGTCAGTACAGTTCAGATGCGGCGACCCAACGTGCCCGCTTCCCATGTCCCCAGCCCTTCCTCCCGGCCCCTCTATGCCCAAGGACCCGCCATGACGCCTTCCCACCCGACCCCGGCCGCCGCGCCCCACACAGCCGCGCCACCCCCCACCGGCTCACGCCCGTGGACGGCGCTCGCGCTGTTGTGCGTCGCCCAGTTCATGCTGGTGCTCGACGTGACGGTCGTGAACGTCGCGCTGCCGAGCATGGCCGCCGACCTCGACCTCGGCCGCACCGCGCTGACCTGGGTCGTCACGACGTACACGCTCTGTTTCGGCGGGCTGATGCTGCTCGGCGGCCGGCTCGCGGACGTCCTCGGGGCGCGCCGCACCCTCCTCTGTGGCCTCGCCCTGTTCACCGCCGCCTCTTTGCTGACGGGCCTGGCGTCCGGCCCGGCGACCCTCCTCGCGGGCCGGACCGCGCAAGGCGTCGGAGCCGCGCTGCTCTCCCCCGCCGCCCTGGCCATCGTCACCACGACCTTCGAGGGCCGCGACCGTCATCGCGCGCTCGGCGTGTGGTCGGCGATCGGCGGGGCGGGCGCGGCGATCGGCGTCCTGCTCGGCGGCGTCCTGACCGACGGCCCCGGCTGGGAGTGGATCTTCTATGTCAACGTCCCCATCGGCGCGGCCCTGCTCCTCGCCCTGCCCGCCGTCGTCCCCGCCCGCGCTCCCCGGCCCGCCCGCCTCGACATTCCCGGCGCGCTGCTGGTCACCGCGGGCACGGGCTCGCTCATCTACGGCCTCGTGGCGGCGGGCGACACGGGCTGGTCGGACCCCCGGACGCTGGTGCCAGTGGCCGCCTCGATCGTGGCCTACGGAGCGTTCGCCGCCGTCGAGCGTGCGCAGCGTTCACCACTGATCGACCCGGCCGTCCTGCGGCGCCGCCCGGTCGTCGCCGGCTCGTATCTGATGCTGGTCGCGACGGCGTTGCTGATCTCGCTGTTCTTCCTGGGGTCGGTGTTCCTCCAGGAGGTACGCGGCCACAGCGCCCTGCGGACCGGGGTGCTGTTCCTTCCGGTGGCCGTCGCCACGGGGGTCGGCGCGCACCTCGGCGGTCGGTTCGTGGGCCAGTGGGGGGCGCGGCCCACGGCGGCGGCGGGGCTCGCGCTCGCGGGGCTCGGCACCGCTCTGCTCGCCGGGGCGGGGACCGACGGCAACGCGTGGGCGAGTGTCGCCCCGGGCATGTCCGTCGCCGCCCTGGGGCTCGGTTCGGTGTTCGTCGCCGCCACCACCACCGCGCTGGGGTTCATCGCCCACGAGGAGGCGGGCGTCGCGTCCGGCGTGGTCAACACCTGCCATGAGGTGGGCGGATCGATCGGCGTGGCCGTGGTGTCGACGGTCGCCGCGACGGGGATCGACGGCGGGACGGGAGGCGGCTTCGCGGACGCGTTCATGGTGTGCGCCGTGGCCGCGGCGGTCAGCGCGGCCGCCACGTTCGCCCTCGTGCCGAGCGGGAAGCCGCGGTTGACCGGCGGGCCGCACGTGCACTGACACCACGTGCACCCCGCGCCGGGCGGGGCCCGCACACCCCGCCCGCGCAGACGTGTCACGCACATCTGATCGAAGGGTGGCTGTCGCGCCACGTCACCGCGCGGTCACTCAGGTGACGGTTCCGGCGGTTAAGTTACTTGGTGACCATGGGAGTTACGCGGCCACGTGAGGACTTTGCCACTGTGACGGGAGCCGGGGTGCGCAGGCGGATGCTGTCCGCGGCGCTGACCGCCGTGCTCCTGGTGATCGTCCAGTTCTTCGCGCACGGGGCCAACGCACACGCGTCCGCCGTGGAATCGCGTACGCCACCGGCCACGGCGCCGTACGCCCAGTGTGGCGAGGACACCCATCCCGAGGAGTCCGAACGCTTCCCGGTGCGCGGGCGTCCGCACTGCCGTGACCTCACCCCCGACACGGCTCCGCAGCTCCACGCCCATCCGGCCACGACTCCGTACGACGGCACGCGCGCGTGCCGCGCCGTTGCCGTCGCCCACCCCGGGACGAAACCCGCGGGCCGTGAACTACCGGCCCTCCTCCAGGTCTTCCGCTGCTGATCGGGACCTCCGGCACGGCCATGCCGCCAGGCCTCCTCGCCTGACGCGCCGTCGGCCGGACCCGAACCGGTCCACGTCACACCGATGCGCCCCCACGGTGCTCAGGAGTCAACCGACATGCAGCCTTCCCTCGCCTCCCTGCTCGACCGCGCCCGCTCGCTGTGCACGGCGCCCGACGGCCTACGACACGACTTCGCGGCCTCCGTGGTCGTCTTCCTCGTCGCCCTGCCGCTGTGCGCGGGCGTGGCGGTCGCCTCCGGGGTACCCGCCGAACTCGGCCTGATCACCGGTGTCGTCGGCGGACTCGTCACCGGCCTGCTGCCCGGCAGCAGCCTTCAGGTCAGCGGTCCCGCCGCGGGACTCACCGTGCTCGTGTACGAAGCCGTGCAGCAGTACGGTCTCGCCGCGCTCGGCGCCCTCGTGCTGGCCGCAGGGCTCCTCCAGCTGGCCATGGGCTTCCTCCGCCTCGGCCGCTTCTTCCGCGCCATCTCCGTGGCCGTCGTCGAGGGCATGCTCGCCGGGATCGGACTCATCCTGATCGCCGGGCAGTTGTACGCCATGACGGACAGCGAGGCTCCCGCGAGCGGCCTCGGCAAGATCGCGGGGCTGCCGGGCATGCTCGTCGGCGCGCTCGGCTCACAGCGTGCTCTCACCGCCCTCGGGCTCGGGGTGGGCACCATCGTCGTCCTCGTGTACTGGCACCGGCTTCCCGCGAAGGTCCGCGTGGTCCCCGCGCCGCTGGCCGCCGTGGTGCTCGCCGCGGGGGCCTCGCTGCTCTTCTCCCTGCCGGTGGCCACGGTCGAGGTGCAGGGGCTCGTCGAGGCGGTGCGGGTGCCGGACGCCGCCGCCTTCGGAGAGCTGATGAGTGTGGCAGCCCTCGGCACCGTCCTGGCGTTCGCCCTGATCGCGTCGGCGGAGAGCCTGTTCAGCGCGGCCGCCGTGGACCGCATGCACGACGGCCCGCGCACCTCGTACGACAAGGAGCTGATGGCGCAGGGCGCGGGCAACGCGGTGAGCGGGCTGCTCGGCGCGCTGCCGATGACCGCGGTCATCGTCCGCAGCTCCGCCAATGTGCGGGCGGGCGCGCGGACCAAGGCATCCCGCGTGCTGCACGGCGTCTGGCTGCTGCTCTTCGCGGCGCTGCTGCCCGCGGCGCTCGGCCTCATCCCGGTCGCGACGCTGGCCGGCGTCCTCGTGCACGCGGGCTGCAAGCTGATCCCGGTGCGGCAGTTGGCACACCTGTGGCGGGAGCACCGCGGCGAGGCGGTGGTCCTGGTCGTGACGGCCACGGCGATCGTCACGGTGAGCATGTTCGAGGGGGTCCTCATCGGTCTCGTGCTCGCCGTGGTCAAGTCCGCCTGGGAGACGTCACACGTGCACGTGGAGGTCGTCGACAAGGGCGTGGGTCCCATCCACGTGCACCTGTCGGGCAACGCCACCTTCCTGCGGCTCCCCAAGCTCCTCGACGCACTGGAGTCCCTGCCTCCGGACCGCCCGGTCGAACTCGACCTCACGGGGCTGCGACACCTGGACCACGCCTGCCATACGTCACTGGAGAACTGGACGGAACGCCACAGCAGGGAGGGCACAGATCCGGTACGGGTGGCGCCGGGCCCCTGAGAACGAGCTTGGTGGGTGCGACCGCGCGGCTCCGTGGTGCTTGCTTCTACCGCGCCCCGTACACCGGTCGGGGTGCCTCGGCCTCGGCCAGCAGCTTGAGTGCCGTGGTGCCCGCTTCCGCCGGGGTCCAGCGGGCGCCCTTGTCGGCCGTCGGCCCCGGTCGCCAGCCCTCCATGACGGTGATGCGCCCCGCCTCGGCCTCGAAGACACGTCCCGTGACCCCCGCGGACGACTCGGAGGCGAGCCACACCACGAGCGGCGAGACGTTCTCCGGGGCCATCGCGTCGAAGCCGCCGCCTTCGGGTGCGGCCATGGTCTCCGCGAAGGTGCTCTCCGTCATCCGCGTGCGCGCGGCGGGCGCGATGGCGTTGACCCGCACTCCGTAGGAGGCGAGTTCCGCGGAGGCGACCAAGGTCAGCCCGAGGATTCCGGCCTTGGCCGCACTGTAGTTCCCCTGGCCGACGCTCCCCGAAAGCCCCGCCCCGGAGCTGGTGTTGATCACGCACGCGTGCCGTCCGCGCCCCGCCTTCGCCTCGCCCCGCCAGTACGCCGCCGCGTGCTTCATCGGCAGGAAGTGCCCCTTCAGATGGACGCGCATCACCGCGTCCCAGTCGTCCTCCTCAAGGTTGACCAGCATCCGGTCCCGTAGGAACCCCGCGTTGTTGACGAGGGTGTCGAGGCTTCCGTACGTGTCGAGCGCGGTCCGCACCAGGGACGCGGCTCCCTCGGACGTGGCGATGTCACCGCCGTGCGCGACGGCCTCCCCTCCCGCCGCGCGGATCTCCTCGACGACCTCCTGCGCGGGCCCGCCGGACGCCCCGGAGCCGTCGGCCCCCGCCCCCAGGTCGTTCACCACGACCCTGGCGCCTTCCGCCGCGCAGGCGCGCGCGTGCGCACGGCCGAGGCCACGGCCCGCGCCCGTGACGATCACGACGCGGCCCGCGCAGATTCCCGTGCCCGGCTTGTCGGCTGACGTCATGCGGAACTCCTCGGTAATACGGAACGGCTCGGATACGTTCGGTCGGAACTGCTCGGACACGTTCAGTGGTTGACGGACGCCGCGTCCAGGAACGCGGGGCGTTCGCCGCCCCCGTGCAGGTGCAGTGCGGCGCCGCTGATGTAGCGGGCGCCCTCGGAGGCGAGGAACACGCACGCATCACCGACGTCCGACGGATCGGCGAGGCGGCCGAGCGGGACGGTGCGGGCGACCGCCGCGAGACCGGCCTCGTCCCCGTAGTGCAGATGGGCGCTCTCGGTGCGGGCCAGGCCGAGCACGACGGTGTTCACGCGCACTTTCGGGGCCCACTCCACGGCCATCGTGCGCGCGAGGTTCTCCAGGCCCGCCTTGGCCGCCCCGTAGGCACCGGAGCCGGGTGAGGGCCGGGAGCCGCTGACGCTGCCGATCATGGTGATGCTGCTCCCGCTGCCGTCCTGACCGCGCATCACCTCGTACGCGGCCAAGGACGCGTACAACGGGGCCAGCAGGTTGAGTTCGACGATCTTCGCCTGGCGGGCCGGGGCCGCATCGGCGAGGAGCCCGAAGGGCGTGCCGCCCGCGTTGTTCACCAAGGCGTCCAGGCGGCCGTGATCGGCGGCCACTTCGGCGAAGAACGCGTGCGCCGCCGCCGCGTCACGCAGGTCCAGCGGCCGGAACTCGGCCGCCGCCCCCGCCGCTTCGACCGGCCGGCCCGGCGGCCTGCGGGCACAGACGACGACCCGTGCGCCGGCGGCGAGGAAGCCGCGGGCGATCCCGGCGCCGACGCCTCGGGTGCCGCCGGTGACGACGACCACCTGTCGGGTGTCAGTCATCGCTGCTACCTTTCCAACTAACAAATGTTTGGTTGAAGGGCCTGGTTGAAAGGTAGCGGATCCTCTGATGTCTGTCTCCACCTCCACCCCGGACAAGGGCGTGGCCGTCGTCACCGTCGACGTCCCGCCCGTCAACGCCCTGCCCGTGCAGGGGTGGTTCGACCTGGCGGCCGCGGTGCGCGCGGCGGGGCACGACTCCGGGACGCGCTGCGTCGTCCTCGCCGCCGAGGGCCGCGGTTTCAACGCGGGCGTGGACATCAAGGAGATGCAGCGCGACAGCGGCCACAGCGCCCTGATAGGCGCCAACCGCGGTTGCTACGAAGCGTTCTCGGCGGTGTACGAGTGCGAGGTGCCGGTCGTGGCGGCGGTGAACGGCTTCTGTCTGGGCGGCGGCATCGGCCTGGTGGGCAACGCGGACGCGATCGTGGCGAGCGAGGACGCCACCTTCGGCCTGCCCGAACTCGACCGGGGCGCGCTCGGCGCGGCCACGCATCTCGCCCGCCTGGTCCCACAGCACCTGATGCGGGCCTTGTACTACACCTCGCGCACGGCCACGGCGGCGGAGCTGCACGCGCACGGCTCCGTGTGGCGGGTCGTCCCACGCGAGGAACTGCGGGAAGCGGCAATGGAGTTGGCGCGTGAGATCGCGCGGAAGGACGGGACGCTGCTGCGGTTCGCGAAGGCCGCGATCAACGGCATCGACCCCGTGGACGTCCACCGGAGCTACCGCTTCGAGCAGGGCTTCACCTTCGAGGCGAACCTGAGCGGCCTGGCCGACCGTATCCGCGAGGACTTCGGCGCGAACTCCAGGAAGCGGGAGACGAAAGAGGAGGGCAGGGCATGACGGACAAGACCATGACGCCCGACGCGATCGTGGGACGGCTGCGCAGCGGCATGACGCTCGGCATCGGCGGCTGGGGTTCGCGCCGCAAGCCCATGGCCCTGGTGCGGGCCCTGCTCCGGTCCGGCATCACGGACCTCACGGTCGTCTCGTACGGCGGCCCGGACGTCGGTCTGCTCGCCGCGGCGGGGAAGATCCGCAAGCTGGTCACGGCGTTCACGACCCTCGACTCGATCCCCCTGGAGCCGCATTTCCGCGCGGCACGCGAGCGGGGCGCCTTCGAACTGGTCGAGCTGGACGAGGCGATGTTCATGCAGGGCCTGACCGCCGGAGCCCAGCGGCTGCCGTTCCTGCCGATCCGCGCGGGCCTCGGCTCGGACGTCCTGCGGGTCAACCCCCAGCTCCGTACGGTCACTTCGCCGTACGACGACAGGGAGGAGCTGGTCGCCGTGCCCGCGCTGCGGATGGACGCGGCCCTGGTGCACCTGAACCGCGCCGACCGCCTGGGCAACGCCCAGTACCTGGGCCCCGACCCGTACTTCGACGACTTGTTCTGCGAGGCGGCCGACTCGGCGTACGTGTCGTGCGAGCGGATCGTCGAGTCGAGCGAGCTGACCGCGCGGTCGGCACCGCAGACGATGCTGGTCTCCCGGCACGCGGTGACGGGCGTGGCCGAGACACCCGACGGCGCGCACTTCACCTCGTGCGTGCCGGACTACGGCCGCGACGAGCCCTTCCAGAAGGCGTACGCCGCGGCCGCGGGCGACCCGGACGCCTGGAAGGAATTCGAGGACCGCTTCCTCACCGGCACCGAGCAGGACTATCAGACGGCCGTCCGGACCTGGCACAAGGAGCAGCGATGACGCGGACCGACACCGACCCGACGGCCACGTCCGGCGCCTCCGAAGGGGCCGCCGTCACCCGCGCCGAGTACTGCGTGATCGCCTGCGCCGAGGCCTGGCGGGACGCCGGCGAGATCCTGGCGTCGCCGATGGGCACGATCCCCTCGATCGCCGCCCGGCTCGCCAAGCTGACGTTCTCGCCGGACCTGCTGCTCACGGACGGGGAGGCGCTGCTGATCGGGGATGTGCCCGCCGTGGGGGCGCCGTCGGCGGTGACGGAGGGCTGGCTGCCGTACAGGAAGCATCTGACGATGGTCATGGGCGGCAGGCGTCACGTGATGATGGGCGCGAGCCAGATCGACCGCTTCGGGAACCAGAACATCTCCTGCATCGGCGACTGGGAGCGGCCCAAGCGCCAGTTGCTCGGCGTGCGCGGCGCCCCGGTCAACACCCTCAACAACCCGGTGAGTTACTGGATCCCACGTCACTCGACGCGCGTCTTCGTGGAGAAGGTCGACATGATCAGCGGTGTGGGGTACGACAGCGCGGCGGCGGCCGGGCCCTCCGCGACCCGCTTCCACGACCTGCGCCGGGTCGTGTCGGATCTCGGTGTCTTCGACTTCGGGGCGGCGGACCACGCGATGCGCCTGGTGTCCCTGCATCCGGGCGTGACGCTGGAGCAGGTGCGGGAATCGACCGGCTTCGCCCTCGCCACGGCGGACGACGTCCCCACCACCCGCGAGCCCACCGCGCAGGAGCTCCGGCTGATCCGGGACGTGGTGGACCCGCGCGGTCTGCGTGAGCGCGAGGTCCGCTCGTGACGCCGCCCCCGGCGAGCATGGAGACGGCGCTGACCAAGCTGGTCGGCGTCCGGCATCCGATCGTGCAGACCGGCATGGGCTGGGTGGCGGGCCCGCGCCTGGTCTCCGCGACGGCGAACGCGGGCGCCCTCGGCATCCTGGCCTCCGCGACGATGACGGTCGGCCAGTTGCGTTCGGCCGTCCGCGAGGTCAAGTCCCGTACGGAGGAGCCCTTCGGGGTCAATCTCCGTGCCGACGCGGGCGACGCGCGGGAGCGGGTGCGGATCATCGTCGACGAGGGGGTGCGGGTCGCGTCCTTCGCGCTCGCCCCCTCGAAGGAGCTGATCGCGGAGCTCAAGGACGCCGGGGTGGTCGTCATCCCGTCCATCGGCGCGCGCCGGCATGCCGAGAAGGTCGCGGCGTGGGGCGCGGACGCGGTCGTCGTGCAGGGTGGCGAGGGCGGCGGGCACACGGGGGAGGTCGCCACGACGGTGCTGTTGCCGCAGGTCGTGGACGCGGTGGACATTCCGGTGATCGCGGCGGGCGGTTTCTACGACGGCCGGGGGCTCGTCGCCGCGCTCGCCTATGGCGCGGCGGGTGTCGCGATGGGCACGCGTTTCCTGCTGACGTCGGACTCGACGGTGCCGGACGCGGTCAAGGCGCGTTATCTGGCCGCATCGGTCAAGGACATCACGGTCACCACGCGCGTGGACGGCCTCCCCCACCGCATGCTGCGGACGGAGTTCGTCGCGGCCCTGGAGAAGTCGGGCCGGACGGCATCCCTCGCGCGGGCCGTGCGGCACGCTGCGGCGTTCCGGAAGATGTCCGGCATGGGGTGGCGGGACATGATCCGCGACGGCCGCACGATGCGGCACGGAAAGGGCCTGACGTGGAGCCAGACCCTGCTCGCCGCGAACACGCCGATGATGCTGAAGTCAGCGATGGTGAACGGCTCCCCGGAGGCCGGAATCATGGCATCCGGCCAGGTGGCGGGCGTAATCGAGAACCTCCCGTCATGCGAGGAGCTGATCACGGAGGTGATGAGGGAGGCGGCGGCGGTGGTGAGACGACTGGGCTGAGCGGGGCCTGCGAGCATGCGGCCGTGCCGGCAGTCCGCGACCGCTCACCGGAGCCATGGTCCACTCAGACCCCCGCCACCTCCAGCGAAGCCCGCGCTCGGGTGACCAGGTCCGTTGCCCCGCATGATTCGGCCAGCGCGAGGCCGCGTGCCAGTTCGCTTGCGGAGCCTGCCGCGATGCCGTACTCGACGCGGGCGACCGCGTGTTCGTAGGCGCACGGGGACGCCTCCAGGCAGGCCACGGCCCGTGCGTACAGTTCGACCGACCGCCGGCCGCTCTCCAGGGACGCCGCGCACCGCAGCGCCTCGCCGATCGCCGTCTCCGTTCCGAAGTGCTCCGCCTGCACCCGGGCTTCGGCGACCAGGTCGGCGGCCCGCCGCGGGTCCTCGACGGCGACCGCCCGGGCCAGTTCGTACGCCCAGGGGTTGACGACGGGGTTGTAGCAGCCGCGTTCGTTCGCCGTCTTCGCCGCCACTTCCAGTTCGTTCACACCCTCCGGCCGTCGCCCCGAGGCGATCAGCAGCCGACCGCGCACGTAGTGGATGTCGGGCAGGAAGATCGTGGACGGGTAGGGCGGCGCGATGCCGTACCGGTCGGCGGCCTCCTGGGCCTCGTCGACCTTGCCGCGCGCGAGCAGCACGTCGATGAGCTTGCACGCGGCGTCCCAGTGCATCGGTAGCCCGCTGCCGACCCGGTCGGTGAGCCGAAGGCTCTCCCGCAGCGACTCCTCCGCCTCTGCGAGCCGCCCGCGCCTGCGGTACACCAGACCCAACCAGGCCTTGGCGACGGCCAGATGACCGCCGCTCCAGCCCGCGGCCTCGTAGGCGCGGACCCCTTCGGCGAAGACGCTCTCGGCGCGGTCGAGGCGGTCGGTGAAGATGTAGGCGCCGCCCAGCATCGTCAAGAGCTCGAAGCCCCACTCCGTGTCCGTCCAGCCGAGGCCGGGCGCGAGGCGGCCGTTGACGAGGGAACGGTCGCAGAGCTCGACGACCTCCTCCGCGTTCTCCCCGCGGGTCATGGCGTCGAAGGCGCGCAGGATCAGCAGGGCCCGCTCGGAGTTGTCGCGTCCCGGCAGCGGCCGGGCGAGCGCGGCGAGGCGGCGCGAGCGGCCCGTCGCGTCGTCCTCACGCGCGTGGATGCCCTCCCACATGTAGTGGACCCCCTCCAGACGCATCCGGTCGGGCCCGGGGTCGAGACGCTCGGCCTCGGCGTCCACGACGCGCAGGGCCTCCTCCAGCTGGTCGTTGTGCACGAGGGCCTGGGAGAGGCGGCAGACCGCGTCCACCCGCAGCTTCCGGTCGAGCCCCGGCGTGGCCAGGGCCTCGCGCAGGTGACCGATCGTCGTGGCGGGCGAGGTGAGGAGGGTGGCGCAGCCCAGTTCGTAGAGCACGCGCGCGTGGGTCTCGGGCAGCGGAGGTTCCCGCAGGGCCCGTTCGAGGCAGCGGCGGGCGGCGTCCGGCGCGCCGACCGCGAGGTGCTCGGCCGCCGCTTCACGCAGCTGCTTGACCAGTTCGGGGTCGTCGTCCGGATGCACCTCGAGGAGGTGCCGGGAAGCGGCGGCGGCGCCGCGGCCCGACAGCGTGACGGCCCAGGCGGCCTGGCCGTGGAACGCGGTGCGGGTGGCGGGCGGGATCGAGCGGTAGACGGTGCTCGCGATCAGCGGGTGGACGAACTCCAGGCTTTCGTCGGCGCCGAGCAGGATGCGCGCGGTGCGCAGCCGCTCCGCGCACCGCTCGGCCGTCTCGCGGGTCATCCCGGCGAGCGAGGCGGCGAGGTCCAGCGGGATGGCGGTGCCGAGGATCGCGGCCGCCCACGCGAACCGTGTGACGTCCGTGCCGAGCCCTTCGAGACGGGCGACGAGCCCACGGCCGCGCGCCGAACGGTTCAGGGCGCGCAGCTCGGCGGCGGAACCTTCCACCGGCTCCAGTTCGCTGTCCTGGACCTTGGCGAGCAGTTCCACGGATTCGTAGGGATTGCCGCCCGTGACGGCCCAGACCTCGCGGCAGAACGGGGCGTCCGCGTGCTCGCCGAGCGTGGCGCGGGTGAGGCCGGCCGCCGCGTCCGGGGTGAGCGCGCGCAGCGGGGGCAGCGGGCGGGCCGCCGCGCCGACCGCCGCGAGGTGGCGCGCGCTGTCGCCGGTGGCGTCGTCGGGCCGGTGGGCCACCACCACGAGGACGGGCAGTTCGTCGAGGCGCTGGGCGAACGCGGCCAGCCAGTGCAGGGTCTCCTGGTCGGCCCAGTGGGCGTCGTCGATGAGCAGGACGAGCGGCCAGTGCAGTCCCGAGAGCCGTGCGACCGCCTCGACCAGGCCGTCGCACACACCCTGCGGGTCGGCCTGCACACCGGTCGGCTCGGCTATGCCGAGGGCGGGGCCCGCGATCTCGTACCAGTCGCCGAGATACTCCCGTGCCTCTTCGGGCGAGAGGCCGACGAGAGCCGGCTGCAGCAACTGGCGTACGACGTTGAAGGGGACGGAGGTGACGGTCTCGCCGCCTCGCGCGGACCACACCACGGCCCGCCCCTCCGCGATGCGGCGTACCTCGGCGAGGAGCGCCGTCTTGCCGATGCCCGCCTCGCCCTGGAAGACGAGCAGCCCGCCCGCCGTCGTCGAGTCGGAGCACAGCTCGTCAACGGCCCTCGCGGCAGCGGCGAGTTCCGCGTCGCGCTCCCACAGCGGGGCCCAGGCGGCGCCTCCGGGCCGTCCCTGCGTCATCGCGCTACCTCCCGAGGTCGCTCAATCGACGTACAGACATCGAGACTAGCCGGGTAGAAGGCCTCACGGTGGGGGGTCCGGGCAGCAACTCCCACAAGGGGTGAAGGTCAAGTCCGAAGCTGGACGCCGTCAGAGGCGCTCGATGACGGTCACGTTCGCCTGGCCGCCGCCCTCGCACATGGTCTGCAGGCCGAACCGGCCGCCGGTGCGCTCCAGTTCGTGCAGGAGCGTCGTCATCAGTTTGACGCCCGTCGCGCCGAGGGGATGGCCGAGAGCTATCGCGCCGCCGTTGACATTGACCTTCTCCGGGTCGGCGCCGGTCTCCTTCAGCCAGGCGAGGACGACCGGCGCGAAGGCTTCGTTGATCTCGACGAGGTCGATGTCGTCGATGCTCATGCCGGTCTTCTTGAGGGCGTACGCCGTGGCGGGGATCGGGGCGGAGAGCATCCGGATCGGGTCCTCGCCGCGCACGGAGAGGTGGTGGACGCGGGCGCGGGGCGTCAACCCGTGTTCCCGTACGGCCCGTTCACTGGCGATGAGCAGGGCGGCGGCGCCGTCCGAGACCTGTGAGGAGCAGGCGGCGGTGATGGTGCCGTCGTCCAGGACGGGCTTGAGACCCGCCATCTTCTCCAGTGTCGTGTCGCGGCGCGGGCCCTCGTCGGTGGTCACGTCCCCATAAGCGGTGAGTTCGCGGTCGAAGCGGCCCTCGTCGATCGCGCGGACGGCCCGCCGGTGCGAGCGGAGGGCGAACTCCTCCATGTCGCGGCGGGTGATGCCCCACTTCTCGGCGATCAGCTGGGCGCCGTGGAACTGGTTGACGGGCCGGTCCCCGTAGCGGGCGCGCCAGCCCTCGCTGCCCGCGTACGGGCCTTCGGTGAGGCCGAGCGGTTCGGCGGCCTGCCGGGAGGCGAAGGCGATGGGGATCATCGACATGTTCTGCGTGCCGCCCGCGACGACGAGGTCCTGCGTGCCGGACAGGACGCCCTGCGCCGCGAAGTGCACGGCTTGCTGCGAGGAACCGCACTGCCGGTCGATCGTCACGCCGGGCACCTCTTCGGGCAGCCCCGCCGCGAGCCAGGAGGTACGGGCGATGTCCCCGGCCTGCGGGCCGACCGTGTCCAGGCAGCCGAAGACGACGTCCTCGACGGCCGCGGGGTCGACGCCGGTGCGCTCGACGAGTGCCTTCAGGGCATGGGCTCCCAGGTCGGCGGGGTGGACGGCCGAGAGGCCGCCCTTGCGCCTGCCGACGGGGGTACGGACCGCTTCGACGATGTAGGCCTCGGCCATGACTGCGTACTCCTCGTGCTCCTCGGTCGGTGCGGCCGCCGGGCGACGACGCGCGCTCTACGTGGTGCGTACGGCGATGCCGTCCAGGACCATCGAGAGGTACTGGCGGGCGATCTCCTCGGGGCTGTGGCCGCCGCCGGGGCGGTACCAGGACGCGGCGACCCAGACGGTGTCGCGCACGAAGCGGTAGGCGAGCCGGATGTCCAGGTCGTCGCGGAAGACACCCTCCGCGACGCCGCGCTCCAGCGTCGTCAGCCATGTCTTCTCGAAGCGCTGCTGCGAATCGGTCAGGTACTGGAAGCGTGCCTGCGCGACCAGGTGCCTGGACTCCTTCTGGTAGATCGCGACGGCCGAGCGGTGCCGGTCGATCTCCCGGAAGGACTCGGTGACGAGCGCTTCCAGGGTCTCGCGGGGGCCGAGCCGCGACTGGAGCACGGTGTCGTACCCGTCCCACAGCTCGGTGAGGAAGGTGGAGAGGATCTCTTCGAGCATCGACTCCTTGGAGTCGAAGTGGTAGTACAGGCTGCCGGCGAGCATGCCCGCGGCATCCGCGATCTTGCGGACCGTGGTCGCGTTGTACCCCTGCTCGGCGAAGACGTCGGCCGCGATGGCGAGGAGCTCGCTACGGCGTTCGGGCGCGCTCACGGGGGCCTTCTTCTTCGTGGTGCTGCTCTGCTTCTGTTTCGACACACGGCCATTCTCCGCCTAGGCGTGCTGACTGCTGACCGAGACCGTCTCCCCCGTCATGTACGAGGAGTACTCGCCGGCCAGGAAGACGATGACGTTGGCTATCTCCCACGGCTCGGCATGGCGTCCGAAGGCCTCGCGCGCGGTCAGCTCCTCGAGCAGCTGCGGCGAGGTGACCTTCGCCAGGTGTGGGTGCATGGCGAGGCTGGGCGCGACCGCGTTGATCCGTATGCCGTGGGGCGCGGCCTCGACGGCGGCGCAGCGGGTGAGGGCCATGACGCCCGCCTTCGCCGCGGCGTAGTGCGCCTGGCCGGCCTGGGCGCGCCAGCCGAGCACCGAGGCGTTGTTCACGATCACGCCGCCGCGCCCGGCGGCACGCATGCGGCGCAGGGCGGCCCGGGTGGAGCGGAACGTGCCGTTCAGCGTGACGTCGATGACTTTGTCCCACTGCTCGTCGGTCATCTCGGTGAGTTCGGCCGTGCCACCGAGTCCGGCGTTGTTCACGACGATGTCCAGACCGCCGTGGCACTGTTCGGCCAGGTCGTACAGCCCCTGGACCTGGGCTTCGTCCGTGACGTCGCAGGGTGTCCCCTCGATCCGTTCCGCGCCGAACTCCTCGGCCAGCGCCTCCACCGTCTCCTTGGTGCGGCGCGGGTGCGCGTCGCCTATGACGACGCGCGCGCCCTCCTCCAGGAAGCGGCGGGCGGTGGCGCCACCGATGCCCGCTCCGGCCGCGGCGGTGATGACGGCGGCGCGGCCCGCGAGCAGACCGTGCCCCGGCACATACGCGGGTGCGTCCACGCTCGGCCCCCTCAGCTCTCGACGACTGCCTCGATCCCAGGGTAATCTACCAAACACTTGTTAGGGAAGGTAGGTGGGCCACGGATGGACCTCGACTTCACCGCCGGAGAAGAGGAGTTCAGGCAGCGGGCACGTGACTGGCTCGCCGGGCATGTGCCGGCCGAGCCGCTGCCGTCCCTGGAGACCCGCGAGGGTTTCGCCGCCCACCGCGCCTGGGAGGGCGAGCTCGCGGCCGATCGCTGGTCGGTGGTCTCCTGGCCCGAGGAGTACGGCGGGCAGGGCGTCGACATCGTCAAGTGGCTGGTGTTCGAGGAGGAGTACTTCGCGGCGGGCGGCCCCGGCCGTGTCTCGCAGAACGGCATCAACCTCCTCGCACCGACCCTCTTCGACTTCGGGACCGCCGAGCAGCGCGCCCGGGTGCTGCCCCCGATGGCGAGCGGCGAGGTGATCTGGGCGCAGGCGTGGTCCGAGCCGGAGTCGGGCTCGGACCTGGCGTCGCTGCGCTCCACCGCCCGCCGCACGGACGGGGGCTGGCTGCTCAGCGGGCAGAAGACCTGGTCGTCGCGGGCCGCCTTCGCCGACCGCGCGTTCGGCCTGTTCCGCAGCGAGCCGTACGGGAAGAACGGGGACAAGCCGCACCGCGGCCTGACCTACCTGATGTTCCCGCTCGACGCGGACGGCGTGACCGTCCGCCCCATCGAACGCCTCGACGGCAAGCCCGCGTTCGCCGAGCTCTTCCTCGACGATGTCTTCGTGCCGGACGAGGGCGTGATCGGCGAGCCGGGCCAAGGCTGGCGGATCGCCATGTCGACGACGGGCAACGAACGCGGTTTGACCCTGCGCTCCCCCGGCCGCTTCGTCGCCGCGGCGAACCGCCTGGTGGGGCAGTGGCGCGCGAACGGCGACCCCGCGGACACCGCTCTGCGCGACCGCGTCGCCGACGCCGTGATCGGGGCCCGCGCCTATCAGCTGTTCACCTGGGCCAACGCGTCGCGCTTCGCGGCGGGCGAGACGATCGGCGCGGAGTCGAGCCTGAACAAGGTCTTCTGGTCCGAGTACGACATCGCGCTGCACGAGACCGCACTCGATCTCCTGGGCCATGAGGGCGAGTTGGCGGACGGCGGCGAATGGGCCGAGGGGTATGTCTTCTCCCTCGCCGGGCCGATCTACGCGGGCACCAACGAGATCCAGCGCGACATCATCGCCGAGCGGCTGCTCGGACTGCCGAAGGGACGCCGCTGATGAGGTTCCTCCTCGACGACGAGCAGCGCGAGTTCGCGCGCTCGCTCGACGCGATGCTGACCGCGGCGGACACCCCGGCCGCCGCGCGGGCGTGGGCCGCCGGGGACCACACGCCGGGGCATGCCGTGTGGAGCCGTCTCGCCGACGCGGGCGTGTTCGCCCTGGCCGTCCCCGAGGAGTACGAGGGCGTGGGGCCGCTCCCGGTGGAAACGGCCGTCGCCTTGGTCGAGTTGGGACGGCACGCGGTGCCGGGGCCGATGGTCGAGACGGTGGCGGCGGGCGCCCTGCTCACCCGCCTGGCCGGACTGGGCGATGCGGCCCCCGCCAAGCGCCTCCTGGCGTCCGTGGCCTCCGGGGAGGCCATCACGACGCTCGCGCTCCCCCAAGGGGGGCCCTTCGCACTGGACGCGGACTCGGCGACGCTGCGGCTGGCCTCCAGGGACGGCGAGTTGCGCCTGGCCTCCGGGCACGCACGCGTGGAGCGGTCACTGGATCCGGCGCGGCGCCTCGCCCGGCTCCAGCCCGGCGAACTGCTCGCCTCGGGCCCGTCGGTGACGGAGGCTTCCCGGCACGCGGCCGACTGGGCCTCGCTCGCGACGGCGGCGCAGGCCTTGGGCGTCGGGCTCGCGCTGCTCGACAAGACCGTGGCGTACGTGAAGCAGCGCACCCAGTTCGGCACGCCGATCGGCGGCTTCCAGGCGGTCAAGCACCGACTGGCGGACGTCCTGATCGGCCTTGAGTTCGCCCGGCCCCTCGTGTTCGGGGCGGCGTTGACCCTGGAGACGGCGGATGTGGCCGCGGCGAAGGTGGCGGCGGGCGAAGCCGCGTACGGCGCCGCGCGGGCGGCACTCCAACTCCACGGCGCCATCGGTTACACCGCGGAGTACGACCTGTCGCTGTGGCTGACGAAGGCGCGGGCGCTGCGCGGCGCGTGGGGCGGCCCCGGCGAGTGCCGGCGGCTGGTGTTGTCCGGGGCCCGGGGGGAGGGGCGGCCCCGGGAGTGAATTCCGGCCACGCGTCATCCACCCCTGCATATGATCGCCACCATGCCGTTGCGACTTGTGAACGTGAATTTCAAGGCCCGGGACGAATGGGCGCTCGGACAGTTCTGGGCGAAGGCGCTCGGCTGGGGCATCACCAGCGAGGGCCCCGGGGTCACGAACGTCGAACCCGAGGGCGTCGCCTACCCCGACCCCTCCGCCATCTGCGTGGATGTCGTCGTCGTCCCGGACCCCGAGACGGTGAAGTACCGCGTGCACCTGGATCTCGCCACCACCTCCGAGACCCACAAGGCGGAACTGGTCGCGCACCTGACGGAGCTAGGTGCGACGCCCGCCGACGTGGGCCAGGGCGACGTCCCGTGGACGGTCATGGCCGACCCGGAGGGCAACGTGTTCTGCGTGCTGGAGCCTCGGGAGCTGTACCGGGACACCGGGCCGGTCGCCGCGATCGTGGTCGACTGCGCCGATCCGCGGGCCATGGCCCGGTTCTGGGGTGAGGCGATGGACTGGACCCTGCACGAGGTGTCCGACGATCACGCCCGGATGCGTTCGTCCAAGGGGGTCGGCCCGTATCTGGAGTTCCTGCGCACCTCCGGCGAGAACACCGTGGTGAGCCGCGCCCACCTCGACGTGGCGCCGTACAAGGGTGACGACAAGGCAGCGGAGGTGGCGCGGCTGCGGGCCCTGGGCGCCACCGACGCCGACCTCGGCCAGGGCGACGTGCCGTGGACATGCCTCACCGACCCGGAAGGCAACGATTTCTGCGTCCTCTCCCTGCGCTGAGACAAGGCCCCGCGCGCCCGGTCACCCGTACTCCCAGCTCCCCTCGCCCACCTGTTCTCGGGCGATCCTGTGCCACTCCCGCACACCGCCCGGGAGCGGCCAGGCCCACGTGGGGCGCTGTGCCGTTCGCAGTGCGTCGAGACGGCGGACAAGGGCGGGCCCCGCGAACTCGGCGCCATCGGGGACGCGCGGGCCCTGCGCGGCGCGCAGCGCGGTGAACCGCTCCAGCTCCGTCTCGTACGCCGCCACGGCCCGCTCCGTGCCGGAGTCCACCTCGTCCTGCGGGACGGTCCGTCGCAGTTCCAGGACCGCCGGTTCCACGGATTCGGCGATCGCCGCCGCCAGTCGGGCGTGCCCGTCCAGGACCAGGTGGCTGTCGAGGCCGCTCACCCACCACAGCAGGACGGGCGGCAGGGTGCCGTCCCGCGCCTGCTTGCGACAGGCCTTGACCCTGGGGTCGTCGGCGCCGGGCATCGCCCGCAGCGGAAGAATCTCCCACGAGCCGTTGTGGATGAACCACTCGATGTACCCGTCGGGATCGCCCTCGATGAGCAGCGAGCGCCAGTACTCCCCAGGTGACTCGCCCTGGGGGTGGTTCGGGCGCAGGCCCAGCAGCGGGTCCGGGGACAGCACCCAACGCCCGTCGTGCAGGGGGCTGTCGGGCGACGTCGCGAGCAGGGCCGCGTAGTGGTGGGCCCAGCGCTCCGGGGAGCCGTCGAAGGCGCGGACGGTGTGTGCGCAGAGGGGGGACCAGGGGTCGGTGGCGGCCGGTGCGGTAGAAGTCGACGCCGTCGCGGTCCGGGTCCACCACGGCCAGCAGCAGCGGTTCCGCGCTCTCCCCTCGCGTCAGGAGCAGCCGGTTCCCGGCGGTCCAAAGGCACAGTCCGGGCCGGGGCCGCTCGCGAACTTCCAGGAGGAGGCCGTTCCAGGTGCCGTCGTTTCGGGTGAGGTTCGTGCGGCGCACCCCCTGGCGCGGACCGGGCGATCCCGTGGTGGACATGGACAAGTTCCCCCTCCCTCTGCGTCGATGGCCTGAACTGGATCGTACGTGCGAGTGCGCTCGCCCCTTCTTCGCTGCAATGATCAAAACGCACTGGTCAGGAGAGCGGAAGGGGCAGCACGTGCGCGTAATCGGGCTCATGTCGGGGACTTCGTACGACGCCATCGACGCGGCGGCGGCCGACCTGACGATCGACGGCGACCGCCTGCTGCTCTCCCCGCTGGGTCTGATCACCCGCGGGTACGACGAGGAGCTGCGGACGGCGCTCGCCGCCGCGCTGCCACCCGCCGCCACCACGTTGGCGGACGTGTGCCGCCTCGACACCCGCATCGGCCAGGCCTTCGCCACCGCGGCGGCTGAGGCCGACCGTGAACTGTGCGACGCGCGCGCCGAGTTGGTCGCCTCGCACGGTCAGACGGTCTACCACTGGGTGGCCGACGGCCAGGTGCACGGCACGCTGCAGATCGGGCAGCCCGCGTGGATCGCCGAGGCGACGGGCCTTCCGGTGGTCGCCGACTTCCGGCCCCGCGACATCGCCGCGGGCGGCCAGGGCGCGCCCCTGGTCAGCATCGTCGACCGGATGTGGCTGCGCGGCAGGCCCGGCACCCCCGCCGCGCTGAACCTCGGCGGCATCGCCAACATCACCGCCGCGGACGGCACCGCCTTCGACACGGGCCCCGCGAACGCGCTCATCGACGCCGCCGTGCGCGAGCTGACCCGGGAGCGGCTGACGTACGACATGGACGGCGAGATGGCCGCGCGCGGCACCGTCGACGAGGGTCTGCTCGCGGTCCTGCTCCGCGAGCCGTACTACGCGCGCCCCGCCCCGAAGACCACCGGCAAGGAGCTCTTCCATCTGCCCTATCTACGGGCCGCGCTCGCCGGATACGAGGCGCTCGCCCCGCAGGACGTCATCGCCACGCTCACCCTCCTGACCGCCCGCACGGTCGCCGACGCCGTCAGGTCGGTGGACGCCTCCGAGGTCATCGCCTCCGGCGGCGGCACCCGCAACCCGACGCTGATGGCCTTCCTGCGGGCCGAGTTGGGCGGAAAGGTCCCGGTGCGCACCTCCGACGAGCTCGGTCTGCCGTCCGCGGCGAAGGAGGCGTACGCCTTCGCGGTCCTCGGTTTCCTGACGGCGCACGGGCTGCCGGGGACGGTGCCGGAGAGTACGGGTGCGCGGCATGCGAGCGTGCTGGGTTCGATCACGCCGGGCCGGGCCGGCGTGCGGGTGCCCGCTCCCGGGGGCGACGGCCCGGTGCGGCTGGTGGTGGACGGGCAGGGGCGGTGAACTCACCGCTCTCCGCGCGGAATACAGCGGCCGAACGGTGACCTCCGTAGAGGCCCCCTCTCATCCCACTTTCACCGAATGCTCATACCCTGACGCCCATGACCCAGGTAACCCCTCCCGGCTGGTACCCCGACCCCGGCCAGACAACTGACGGCCCCCGTACCGAACGCTGGTGGGACGGGAACGTATGGACGGACCAGGTCCGCGCGGTGGGATCCGCCGCCGGGTGGAACGGTTCCGCCCCGGCGACTCCCCCGGCCTATCCGCCCGGCCCCCCGACGGGCACCCCGGGCGCCTACCCGGGCTATCCCTCCTATCCGGGGCAGCCCACCGCTCCTCGGCGCGGCCTGCGCATGGGCATAGCCATAGGCGTGGCCCTGGTGGTCCTGGCGGGGATAGGCGGCGGCGTCTACTTCCTGACCGCTGATGACGACGGGGACGGCGACAGCGCCGCCAAGAACCCCTCGTCCTCCGCCCCTTCGAAGCCCGGCGCTCCCCAGGACCCGCAGGACCCCGAGCAGTCCCAGCCGCCGGGCGGCTCGGCCCCGCCGTCGGAGGAGGGGTACGCCACCGACCCCCTCAGCGGCATCAGCCTCCCGGTGCCGGACGGCTGGACCGGCGCGGCCGGGCAGAGCGGCGGCGCCTCGGTGACCACGGGGCCCTACCCCTGCCCCAGGGACACCGCCAAGACCTGCACCCGCGGCGGCGCGTACGCCGGACTCGCGGAGGGTTTCAAGATCGACGCCAAGACGGCGGAGGCGGCCGCCAAGGCCGACATCTCCGTCAACGCCAAGGAGTCGTACGGCGGCAAGACCTACGGCAAGATCACCTCGCACAAGGAGCTGGAGTCCAAGGCGGTCACCGTCGCCGGCCAGAAGGGCTACCTGGTGCGCTGGAAGGCCGTCACGGAGAAGAGCGACGACGGGTACGTCCAGTCGCTGGCCTTCCCCTCGCCCACCCTGAAGTCCAAGCTCGTCATCGTCCGCTTCGGCATCGACGTGAACGACAAGTCCCCGAAGCTGTCCGTCATGGACGAGATCACCAAGGGGATCAAGGCCGCGTCGGGCGGCGGGGGCGGCAACGGCAAGGAGGTCTGACGGGCCCCGCAGAACCTGACGGGCGCCGGGAACGTCAGAGCCGGGCGGGCGGAACCACGAGGATTCCGCCCGCCCGGCCAAGAGCGGCCACGCCACCCCCGTCCCCACGGTGCGGCGCGCCAGGCAGATCGGGGCCCGTCATCCACCGGGCCCCGGTCCACGATCAGGTGGCTCCGGTCAGCCCCAGAGCTGGCAGCACGCACGCCTCCACGAAGTCGGACAGATACTCCTCGTCCGCTTGCTTGCCCTCCAGGACGGGCCGTGCCCGGACCACGCCCATGAGCTGGGCCGTGATGAACTTCGTGGCCGGATGGTCCGCGGCGATCTCGCCCCGGGCCACCCCGCGCTCGATCAGTTCGTCGAGCGCCTTCGTCTCGGGCTCGACCAGCGCTTCGCGCAGCGCGCTGCGCAGGTCCTCGTCCTGGAGCACCGCGTGGCTCAGCGCCTGCACCAGCATGCTGTCCCGGGTCGACCACTCCCCCGCGGCCCGCGCCGCCTCGCGCAGATCACCGGCGAGGGTGCCGGTGTCGATGCCCGCGAACCGCACGCAGCGGTTGGCGCGCAGCGCGGCGGCCACGAACTGGGGCTTCGTCTTCCACTGGCGGTAGAGCGTGGACTTGCTGCACCGGGTGGTCGCGGCCACGCCCTCCATGGTCACGGCGTCGTACCCGCACTCGCGGAGCTGGTCGAGGACGGCCTCGTAGAACTCCTGCTCACGCTCGGGCGTGATCTTGGAGCGGCGCGACGAGCCCGCGGGGTCCGTCGTGCCTGCTTCTGCTGCCCGGTCCGGCGACGTCATGGCTCTTCTCCTTGGTGCGGCGGCTTCGACCGACCCTATCGATACGCCAGTGTACCGGTACGGCCGCGTATCGGTACACTGGCGTATCGGTACACTGGCGTATCGATGAGTGGGGCGCTCCACGACCGCGCGAGGCGCTGGACCACTCACCACCCGCACCACCCAGTCGTCACGTAAAGGGGCCGGGGGATGAAATCCCGAACCGAGCCTGCCGAAGGGAAACCGGACATAGCCGTCCGGGAGCCGGACACATCTGCCCGACCGCCCCTCGTCCGCGAGCTCCTCCTCGTCGCAGGACTCTTCCTCGTCTACAAATTCGGCAGGCAGCTGGCCAACGGCCACACCGGTGAGGCCTTCCGCAACGCCCACCACGTGTGGGACGCCGAACGCACCCTGCACCTGCCGGGCGAGGGCGCCGTACAGAGCGCGCTGCTCAGCAGCGACACCCTGGTGCACATCGCGAACACCTACTACGCGACCGTGCACTTCCCGGCCACCGCGCTCTTCCTGGTCTGGCTCTACCTGCGCAGGCCCCGGCACTACGTGTGGAGCCGCCGGGTGCTCGCCGCGCTGACCGCGGCGGCCCTCGTGCTGCACCTGACCTTCCCGCTGGCGCCGCCCCGGATGCTGGAGGCGACCGGCCTCGTGGACACCGGGCAGGTGTACGGACCGAGCGTGTACGGCGCCTCCCCGCAGACCGACTCGATGGCCAACCAGTTCGCGGCGATGCCGTCCCTGCACTTCGGGTGGGCGCTGATGCTCGCCGTCGGACTCATCGTCGCGACCTCCTCGCGGTGGCGCTGGCTGTGGCTGCTGCACCCGCTGATCACCCTGCTCGTGGTCGTCGGGACCGCCAACCACTACTGGCTCGACGCCCTCGTGGTGACCGCGCTGCTCGGCATCGCGCTCGCCGTGATCAAGCTGCCCGATCCCACGCGCTCGCGCGTCGTGCGGCGGTACGCGCCCACGCGTGAGCTGGCCGCTCCCGGGGTCCGCCGATGAACGCCACCCTCCTCGCCGTCGCGCTCTCCCTCGTCTCGGCCGCCGCGTACGCGTGTGCCGCCGTGGCCCAGGAACGTCTCGCCACCCGCGTCACGGACTCCGGCAACGGCTTCCTGCGGCTGCTCGGCA
Organism: Streptomyces sp. NPDC055099; assembly: GCF_053607685.1. NCBI lineage: Bacteria > Bacillati > Actinomycetota > Actinomycetes > Kitasatosporales > Streptomycetaceae > Streptomyces > Streptomyces sp. NPDC055099. Next base: position 300,182 of record NZ_JBSGUA010000007.1, read on the forward strand.
GCGGACCCTGGTGGTCGTCGGTCGGGCTCAACGCGTCCGCGGCGCTGCTCCACGTGGCGGCCCTGAAGTACGGTCCGCTCACCCTGGTGCAGCCGCTCGGCGCGCTCACCCTGGTCGCCGCCGTGCCGCTGGGCGCCCGCCTGGCGGGGCGGCACGTCACCTCGCCGGAGTGGCGTGGCACCGGGCTCACGCTCATCGGCCTCGGCGCCCTGCTCCTCACCGCTTCCGGTCCCGCGCCCGACGACACGCTGTCCCTGACGGAGGCGCTGGCCGTCGCGGGCGTCACGATGGCCGTGATCGGCCTGCTCTCCCGGCCCGGTACGCGGCCGGGGCTGCGTCACGCGACCGCTTCCGGGTTCGCCTCGGGCGTCGCGTCCGCGCTCACCCAGACCGTGACGGTCGCCGCGACGGACCGCTCGGGGCCGCTGCTCAGCCCGCAGGTGATCGTCGTGGCACTGCTCGTCGCCGCGTTCGCGGTGGGCGGTCTCCTGCTGTCCCAGACCGCGTACCGCGGGGGGCTCGGTGCGCCCCTGGCCGTCGTCACCCTGGCCAACCCGGTGGCCGCCGCCGCCATCGGTGTCACCCTGCTCGGCGAGCGGTTGCAGGGGGGCGTGGCCGGGCTGTTCCTGGCGGCCGGGGGCGCGGCGATCGCGGCGTACGGGGTGCTGGTCCTGACGCGGTCACCACGGGACGGCGCGTCCTCGGAGGCACCTTCGGAGTTGTCCCCACAGGACTTCCTGCCCTCCATCCCCGGGCAGACCGAACCCGCCGCGCTGCATCTGTCACGCCACTGAGGCAGCCCCGTCAGGCTCGTAGACGCGTAAACGGTGTTGGGGCGCGTCCTGGATCCAGGACGCCCCCCACAAAACATTTAGAGCCGAAAAAACAAACCCCAAAACCCGCCAGAGCTGGATAAAAGGCCGGTGACAACACAAAA
>NZ_JBSGUA010000007.1:301128-394845 GCF_053607685.1 Streptomyces sp. NPDC055099
ACCCCGCCCCGCTCAACTTCACCCCCAATGTCGCCCCCCCCGACCGCATCTTTTCCCCTAAAACGGTGTGGGGGCGCGTCCTGGATCCAGGACGCGCCCCAACACCGTTTCCGTGCGGAACAACCTCACCCGAAGCCGCGCGAGTCCTGCTTCAGCGCCGTGTCCACCGTCAACGCCGTCGCCACGACGAGGCTCAGGAGCGGCTCGGGCAGCTGGTAGTGGATCTGCAGGACGTAGTTGTCCGCGGTCGTGAACATCGTCTTGGCGAGGCCTTCCCAGGTCTTCGTGATCCGGGCGACCTCGTTGTCCGCGTGGTCGACGATCGAGAAGTTCCAGGCGCGCCAGTTCTCGGCCTTGATCGCGCCGGCCTGCTGACCGTTCACCATGATCGCGAAGTTGATCTTCCCGATCATGTTCTGCTGGACGATCTCACCGATCGGCTGGCCGTCGGGGCGCTCGACGATGACCCGCGACTTCATGAACTTGCGGGGGCGGGTCAGGTTGAGCACCGGCTGACCGTACGCGTCACGGATCTCGAGCTTGTGCGTCATGAACTGGTCGACGCTGGAGACGAAGCGCGCGACCTTCTTCAGCGTGCTCTGACCGACCTGCACGACCGAGCCGAGCGTGTTGCCCGCCTGGTCCATCACGCTGTACTCGTTCGTCAGCTCGATGAGCTTGGCCTTCTGGTTCACGACCAGGACCGGCTCGGTGAAGAGCGAGCCGCCGCCCTGCGCCGTGGGCGTGACACCCGCCTGCTGCTGGACCTGCCGCTGCACCTTGGCCGGGTCGGCCTGCGGGGCCCCCTGCTGGGGTTGGCCGTAGTGGGCCTGCTGCGGAGCCTGCTGCTGGACCGCCTGCTGACCGAACTGCCCTTGCTGCTGGCCGAACTGGGCCTGCGGCTGACCGTACGCGGCCTGGGCCTGCGGCTGGGCCGGCTGCTGAGCCTGCTGCTGCGGGACCTGCTGCGGCTGCGCCTGCTGGGCCTGCGCCTGCTGGCCGCCGGCCTGCTGGCCCGGGTTGGTGTGCTGGGTCCACTGGGAACCGTCCCACCAGCGCAGCAGCTGGGGCGCGCCCTGGGGGTCCGGATACCAGCCTGCAGGAGTGTTCGATTGCGTTGTCACCCGGGCACACTACCCCGCGAACGGGGGCGCTTCGCCAGCCCCTCGCGCCCCCTGTGACACCTGACTCACCGCGGTTGATTCCCTACGCGCACCTCGACCCTCAGCTGCGTCTCCCCCTCCCGCGTCTCCCCCTCGCGCATCTCCACGGCCCCGACCCGCCCCGCGGCCCGCACGTCCGCCTGGGCGAGGCCGAAGCGGTGCAGGCTCGCGCGCGGTCCGGAGACCACCACTTCCGCGACCTCCGCGCGCATGGAGAGCCGGGCCTCCGACTTCGCCCTGCGGATCGCCGCGATGACCTCCGAGGCCGTCGACAGGACCGAGGCGTCCGCTCCTTCAGGGGCCCGGGGAGCGGGCCACGCGGCGCGGTGGACGGAGCCCTCGGCGTACCAGGACCACACCTCCTCCGTGACGAAGGGCAGGACCGGTGCGAACAGGCGGACCAGCGCGTCGAGAACGGTCCGCAGCGTCGCGCGCGCCGACCGCGTCCCCGCGTCCTCGCCCTGGTCGCCGTACGCGCGCGCCTTCACCAGCTCCACGTAGTCGTCGCAGAAGCGCCAGAAGAAGCGTTCCGTACGCTCCAGGGCCCGCGCGTAGTCGAAGTCGTCGAAGGCGGCGGTCGCCTCCTCCACGGTGGCGGCGAGTTCGGCGAGCACCGCCCGGTCCAGGGGTTCGGTGGCCGGAGCCGGGTCCGCCGGTCCGGGCCCCTCGTCGAGGCTCAGCACGAACTTGCCGACGTTCAGGAGCTTGGTCGCCAGACGGCGGCCGACCTTCATCTGGCCGACGTCGAACGCCGTGTCCGTGCCGGGCCGCCCGCTCGCCGCCCAGTAGCGGACCGCGTCCGAACCGTGCCGCACGAGCAGGTCCCCGGGCGTGACCGCGTTCGACTTCGTCTTCGACATCTTCTTGCGGTGCGGGTCGAGGATCCAGCCGGAGATCGCGGCATGCCGCCACGGCAGCTTCCCCTGCTCGGCGTGGGCACGCACCACCGTCGAGAACAGCCAGGTACGGATGATCTCGTGGGCCTGCGGCCGGACGTCCATCGGGAAGACGCGCGCGAACAGGTCCGGGTCCGAGCGCCAGCCGCCGGCGATCTGCGGGGTGAGCGAAGAGGTGGCCCAGGTGTCCATGACGTCCGGGTCGCCGGTGAAGCCGTGCGGCTCGCCTCGCTGCGCGTCCTCATAGCCGGGCGGTGCTTCCGCGCTCGGATCGACGGGCAGGGCGGAGGCGTCCGGGACGATCGGGCGGGTGTGGTCGGGCTGGGCGTCACCGTCCAGGGGGTACCAGACCGGGATCGGGACGCCGAAGAAGCGCTGCCGGCTGACCAGCCAGTCGCCGTTCAGGCCACCGACCCAGTTCTCGTAACGCACCCGCATGTGCGGCGGATGCCAGGTCAACTCGGCCCCGCGCGCCATGAGTTCGTCCCGCAGGCCTGCGTCGCGGCCGCCGTTGCGCAGGTACCACTGCCGGGTGGTGACGATCTCCAGGGGCCGGTCGCCCTTCTCGTAGAACTTCACGGCGTGGGTGACGGGCCGTGGTTCGCCCTCCATCTCGCCGCTCGCGCGCAGCAGTTCCACGATCCGCTCGCGTGCGGTGTGCGCGGTGGCGCCCGCCAGCTTCGCGTACGCGGCGACGGCTTCCGCCGATTCGACACCGCTCGGCGGCTGCGCGAGGAAGCGGCCGTCCCAGCCGATCACCGGCCGCGTGGCGAGCCGCAGTTCACGCCACCAGGTGACGTCGGCCGTGTCGCCGAAGGTACAGATCATCGCGATGCCCGTGCCCTTGTCCGGGACAGCGGCACGGTGAGCGACGACGGGCACCTCGACGCCGAAGAGCGGGGTGCGGACCGTCGAGCCGACCAGGCCCTTGTGGCGCTCGTCGTCGGGGTGGACGACCAGAGCGACACAGGCGGGGAGCAGTTCGGGCCGGGTGGTGTCGATGGCGACCGGCCGGTCGTCCGGGCCGTGGAAGGTGAGCCGGTGGTAGGCGCCGGGCCGCTCCCTGTCCTCCAGTTCGGCCTGCGCGACGGCCGTGCGGTAGGTGATGTCCCACAGGGTGGGCGCCTCGGCGATGTACGCCTCGCCGCGCGCCAGGTTGTTGAGGAACGCGAGCTGCGCGGTGGCACGCGCCTCGGTGCCGATCGTCCGGTACGTACGCGACCAGTCGACGGACAGGCCGAGCAGCCGCCACAGATCCTCGAAGACTTTCTCGTCCTCGGTGGTGAGGTGTTCGCACAGCTCGATGAAGTTGCGCCGCGAGATGGGCAGTTGATTCTTCGGCGGTGACTCCGGCGGCCGGAACGAGGGGTCGTAGGGCAGCGCGGGGTCGCATCGGACACCGAAGTGGATCTGGACGCGGCGTTCGGTCGGCAGGCCGTTGTCGTCCCAGCCCATCGGGTAGAAGACTTCCTTGCCGCGCATGCGCTGATAGCGGGCGACGGCGTCGGTGTGCGTGTACGAGAAGACGTGCCCGACGTGCAATGAACCGCTCACCGTGGGCGGCGGGGTGTCGACGGAGAAGACCTCCTCCCGCGTCCTGGTGCGGTCGAAGGCGTATACGCCCGACTCGTCCCATCGCCTCGACCATTTCTCCTCGAGCCCGTCGAGAGAAGGCCTGTCGGGAGCGCCGTCCGCGCTGGTGCGATGGGGGAAGGTCATGCCTCCGCATGCTAAGCGCGGGCGGGGTGCGGGGGCCTGCTGTTTTTCGCGGCCGGAGCGGCGGCGGCCCCAGGTGCCCGCGCTCCTGAGGCCGCCGCGTGTGTCAGGCGGAGATGATCGCCGGGTCGCTGACGCCCGCCTGGCCGTTCTCCACGTGCCCGGAGAAGCGGCGCAGGAAGGTGGCGTCCGCGTCGGACTTCACCGTCACGTCGTACCAGCGCTTGCTCGCCCGCAGATCGACGGTGTGCTCGACGGTGCCGCCCGCCCTCACCTTGAACGTCTGGGCGGCGCCGCCATAGGAGTTGGAGACGCTGAGGTTCACGTCGGTGGTGCCCGCGTTCCGCAGCGTCAGCCTGAGGTTTCCGGTGGTCTTGTCGTGCCGGGCGGTGACCTCAGGGCCCGCCTTCTTGCCGGGCCCCTTGAAGACGCGCAGGAAGCCGTTGGGCCCGAACACCGACAGGTCGTACGCACCCTTCGAGTACGCCGTGTTCCAGGTGTCGGAGATCTGCTTGCCGGCCTCCGTGGTGTACGTCCAGGGCCCGTCCGTACGGTTGCCGGAGCGCACGTGGAAGCAGACGCCCGCGGCCTCGCCGCCGCCGAAGGTCAGCGTGAACTTGCCGTCGGCGGGCGTCCCGGCCCCGTCCACCAGCGGCGCGTACGGCAGCGGGCGCGCGGGCCGGGAGCCGGTCTCCTGCTTGGGCAGGTTCGCCTTCGCGGGGGCCTTGGGCACGTAGTCGGGGTGGCGCTCGTTGTCCGGCGGCTCGTAGGCGTCGGTGTCCGGCAGCGTCGCCGGGTCGGTGTCCTTGCCCGCGAAGTCGAAGGCGGAGGTCAGGTCACCGCAGATGGCGCGCCGCCACGGCGAGATGTTCGGCTCGCGGACGCCGAAGCGCTTCTCCATGAACCGGATGATCGACGTGTGGTCGAAGACCTCGGAGTTCACGAAGCCGCCGGTGCTCCACGGCGAGACGACGACCATCGGGACGCGCTGGCCGAGGCCGTAATGTCCGGCGGCGTACTGCGCGTTGCCCGGGAAGTAGTCGAGCGTGGTGTCGACGGTGGACTTGCCCTGGTTGGCGTCCTTGGGGACGTACGGCGGGACCACGTGGTCGAAGTAGCCGTCGTTCTCGTCATACGTGATGAACAGCGCCGTCTTCGCCCATACGGCGGGGTTGGAGGTGAGCGCGTCGAGGACCTGCGCGATGTACCAGGCGCCGAAGTTCACCGGCCAGTTGGGGTGTTCGGTGAAGGCCTCGGGGGCGGCGATGTAGGAGACCTGCGGGAGCCTGTCGGCCTTCACGTCGGCCTTCAGGATGTCGAAGTAGCCGTCGCCCGCCTTCACGTTGGTGCCGGTGCGCGCCTTGTCGTAGAGGGGGTCGCCGGGGTTGGCGTTGCGGTACTTGTTGAAGTAGAGCAGCGAGTTGTCGCCGTAGTTCCCACGGTAGGCGTCGTCTATCCAGCCCCAGTGTCCGGCCTTGTCCAGGCCGTCGCCGATGTCCTGGTAGACCTTCCAGGAGATTCCGGCCTGCTCCAGGCGTTCGGCGTACGTCGTCCAGTCGTAGCCCAGTTCCTGGTTGCCGAGGACCGGTCCGCCGCCCTTGCCGTCGTTGCCGACGTGGCCCGTCAGCATGTAGTAGCGGTTGGGGTCGGTGGCCCCCATGAACGAACAGTGGTAGTCGTCGCAGACGGTGAACGCGTCGGCGAGGGCGTAGTGGAACGGGATGTCGTCGCGCGTCAGGTAGGCCATCGTCCGCTCGGACTTGGCGGCGATCCAGTTGTCGTACTTGCCGTTGCTGAAAGCGCTGTGGCCGCCCGCCCAGTCGTGGTCGAGGCCCGCGATGAACTGCATGCCGAGGTCCTCGGCGTCCGGGTGGAAGGGCAGCACTTCCTTGCCGCCGCCCGACTGGTTCCAGACGGGTTTACCGCTGGGCAGGGTCACGGGGCGCGGGTCGCCGAAGCCGCGTACGCCCTTCATCGTGCCGAAGTAGTGGTCGAAGGAACGGTTCTCCTGCATCAGGACGATGACGTGCTCGACGTCCTCGATGGAGCCGGAGCGGCGCTGTGCGGGCAGAGAGGCGGCGCGGGCGATGCTCTGTGAGAGCGACGCGAATGCCGCGGTGCCTCCGGCGAGTTGCATGAACCGGCGCCGATTGAGTTCTGGCATGAGTGGATTCGACCTCGTCGTGTGGGGTGTGGGGGACGCGAGCGGGTGCAGTGTGTCAAGGGGAGCAAGGATCAGGGAAGGGCCCGTGACCTGGATGTGAAGAGAAGTCCAACCCTTGGCGGGAAGGACACAAGGCCTGAACCTATGGGCCCAAATCGCCCTGTGTGACGTAAGTGCACCGACATGCCCGGCAACGCCCCGGTCAGCTCGTGAGGACGACGAGCTGCTGGGTCGCGCGGGTCATCGCGACATAGCGGTCGACCGCGCCTTCGACGCCCTCGCCGAACTTGTCCGGGTCGACGAGGACGACCAGGTCGAACTCGAGCCCCTTCGCCAGCTCCGGGGTCAGTGACCGGACACGGGACGTCTCCTGGAAGCCGGGATCACCGATGACGCAGGCGACCCCGTCGGCGTGGGCGGCGAGCCAGCCGTCGAGGACCTTGTCCAGCTCCGTCACCGACCCGTGCGTCACGGGAATGCCGCTGCTGCGGACGGAGGTCGGCACGTTGGCGTCCGGGAGCGCGGCCCGGATGACCGGCTCGGCCTCCGTCATGACCTCTTCCGGCGTGCGGTAGTTGACGCTCAGGGAAGCCAACTCGACCCGGTCGAGCCCGATCCGCTCAAGACGCTCCTGCCACGACTCCGTGAAGCCGTGCCGTGCCTGCGCGCGGTCGCCGACGATGGTGAAGCTCCGGGACGGGCAGCGCAGCAGCAGCATCTGCCACTCCGCGTCCGTCAGCTCCTGGGCCTCGTCCACGACGACGTGCGCGAACGGTCCCGCGAGGCGGTCCGGGTCACCGGGCGGCAGCTCGGACTCGTCGACCAGGCTGACCTGCGCGTCCTGGCCACGCAACATCGTCACCAGACCCTCACCGTCGTCGCCGTCGGCGCCCGAGGCGGACGCGGCGTCGATCAGGTTGTCGACGACCTGCGCCATCTGCTCGCGCTGGGCGGCGAGGATCGCCTCGTGCCGACGCTTCTGCCGCGCCGCCTCCGGGTCGCCGAGCCGCTGCCTTGCCGCATCGAGCAACGGCAGGTCGGAGACCGTCCAGGCCTGGGGTGCCGCCTTGCGCATCAGCGTGCGCACCTCGTCCCGGTCGAGCCAGGGGGCACACATCCGCAGGTAGGCGGAGTTCGACCACAGGTCCCCGACGACGTCGGCCGCTTCGAGCAGCGGCCACGCCTGGTGCAGGGTGGTGACCAGCTCCTCGTCGTGCCGCAGCGACCGCTCGAACAGCTCGCCGGGGACATCGCCGTCGATCTTGTCGAGGAGGATCGCGACCAGCTCCTCCCAGATCTGCTCACGCGCCTCGTTGTGCGGTGTGCCGCGTCCCGCCGCGTCGAAGGCCTCCGCCCAGTCGTCGGCGGTCAGCCGCACGTCGGCCCAGTCGGTCGAGACCGTCATCCCCTTGGTGGGCGGCTCCTCGTAGAACCTGACGGCCTTCTCGATCGCCTTCACCATGTCCGCGGACGACTTCAGGCGGGCCACCTCCGGGTCGCTCTCGGGTCCTGCCGTGGCTCCCTCGGCGACCAGGTCCTGCAGGATGCAGGTCTGCACGCCCTCCTCGCCGAGGCTGGGCAGGACGTCCGCGACGTAGTTCAGGTAGGGCCGGTGCGGGCCCACGAACAGCACGCCTCCCCGGCTGTGCCCGAGGCGCGGGTCGGAGTAGAGGAGATAGGCGGAGCGGTGCAGGGCGACGACGGTCTTGCCCGTGCCCGGACCGCCGTCGACGACGAGAGCACCGCGGGAGCCCGCCCGGATGATGGCGTCCTGGTCGGACTGGATGGTGGCGAGCACGTCGCGCATCCGCGACGAGCGGTTGCCGCCAAGGCTGGCGATGAAGGCGGACTGGTCGTCGAGCGCCGCGTGCCCGTCGAGCCCGTCGGCGGTGAACACCTCGTCCCAGTAGTCGCTGATCCGGCCGTCGGTCCAGCGGTATCTGCGGCGGCTCGCCAGCCCCATCGGGTCGGCGTGGGTCGCCGCGAAGAACGGCTCGGCCGCGGGGGCGCGCCAGTCGAGCAGCAGCCTGCGGCCCTCGCTGTCGGTGAGGCCGAGCCTGCCGATGTAGACGGGCTCGGGGTCGTCCGCGGTCACGATGTGCCCGAGGCACAGGTCGAGGCCGAAGCGGCTCAGCGTGCGCAGGCGGCCGGACAGGCGGTGGATCTCCAGGTCCCGGTCCATCGCCTCACGGCCGATGCCGCCGGGCGCCCTGCGCAGGTCGTCGAGACGTGCGGAAACCTCGGCGACGGTCTCCTCGAGGGTCTGTGCGACGGACGCGAAGTGCTGCTCGTCCCGGGCGATCAGCGCCGGGTCGGCCTTGGCGGCGAGGCGGGCGGGAAGGTCGAACGCGGTCAGCAACGCAGGCACTTAAGGGATCTCCCGTTTTCGCAGGTCGTGGGCTTAGGCCTGCGATTGTGCGGGACGACCGGGGCCTTGCCGCAAGCCCCCCACTGCGCTATAAATTAAGAGTGGCAAGGAGTGGGAACACCTCCTTGCCTTCTTTTTTTGCCTCCTGCCCTGCCTCCCGCTCGTCTCCTTCCAGGCCGGCGCTTCCAGCGATCGAGGAGAGTCATGACCGCACGCATCCATGGAACCGTCGCCCCGGGATTCGAGGGCGTACGCGAGGAGTTCGAGCGCAACTTCGCCGAGCGGGGCGATCTCGGGGCTTCCGTCGCGGCGACGGTCGACGGTGAGTTCGTCGTCGATCTGTGGGGCGGGGACGCGGACAAGACGGGCACGCGCGCGTGGGAGCGCGATGCGCTGGTGAACGTGTACTCCACGACCAAGGGGATGACCGCGCTGTGCGCGCATCTGCTGGCCGACCGGGGCGAGCTCGACCTGGACGCGCCCGTCGCCCGCTACTGGCCGGAGTTCGCCCAGGAGGGCAAGGCCGACATCCCGGTGCGCTGGCTTCTGAGCCACCGCTCCGGGGTGATCGCGCCGCGCGAGCCCATGACGCCGGACGACCTCTACGACTGGGAGAAGGTGTGCGGGGCGCTGGCCGCGACACCGCCGTGGTGGAAGCCGGGGTCGGCACAGGGATACCACGCGCTGAGCTTCGGCTATCTGGTCGGTGAGGTGGTCCGGCGTATCACCGGGGTCTCGCTCGGCACGTTCCTGCACAGCGAGGTCACGGGTCCCCTCGGCGCGGATGTGTACGTGGGCACTCCGGAGAGCGAGCACGGCCGGTGCGCGAACATGGTGAGGCCGCTCGCCTCGGACGGCCCGCGCAGCGCGCTCGGCTCGGCTCCTCCGCCCGCGCCACCGGTGGCCTCGATCGACGCCCACCCGATGGCCGTCGTCACGCTCGCCCTGCAGTACCTGCCCGTCGGCAACGTGAACAGTGCGGCCTACCGCTGCGCCGAGATCCCCGCGGCCAACGGGCACGCGTCCGCGCGGGGGCTCGCGACGGTGTACGCGGCGCTGGGCGGCGGAAAGCTGCTGAGTTCCGGGGCACTTGAGCGGCTCCGGACGCGGCAGGGCGAGCCCGACGAGCCGGACCTGGTGCTCGCGGCGGGCACGGCGTGGGGCGAGAAGTGGGACTGGGGGCTCGGCTACATGCTGAACCGGTACGGGCAGGCGGGACCCAACCCGCGGGCCGTGGGACATGGGGGCGCGGGCGGGTCCTACGCCTTCACCGATCCCGAGAACCGTGTTTCATACGCGTACGTGATGAACCGGATGGGCGGCGGGACCTCCGGGGAGGATCTGCGGAGCGTGCATCTGGTGGGGGCGCTGTACCGCGGGCTGAAGTAGGGGGCCGGGGGCTGGCTGTGGGAGTCGCCGCCGGGGGGCGGCGGCTGGGGTGTCGGGGGTGAGGGCTCGGGGGAACGTAATCTGCCCCCATGGAGCAGCGCACCCCCCGCCACCGCCCGTCAGGGCAGTACGCCGCCGCCGATTCCCGCAGGGCGGCCATCATCGACGCGGCTCTCGCGCTCTTCGCCAAGGCGGGCTATCTGAACTCGTCGCTTGCGAAGATCGCCGAGGAGGCGGGGACCTCCGCCACCGTCATCACCCACCACTTCGGGTCGAAGCAGCGCCTCCTGATGGCGGTGCTCGAAGCCCGCGAGGAACGCACGGTCCGTACGTTCGGGCGGCTCGGCCCCGACACCGGCTCCGGCCCCGCCCCCGACCCCGGTGACGACGTGCGCGCGCTGTTCCGGGAGGTCCTCGCGCTGGCCGCGTACAACCTCACCCAGCCGGGCCTCATCGAGCTCTACACCAGGCTGTCGGCGGAGGCGGGCGACCCCTCGCACCCCGCGCACGCCTACTTCGCCGAGCGGTACGAACGCGTCGCGCACTATCTCGCCTCAGCGCTGCAACGTGCGGTCGCAGCCGGGCAGTTGAAGCCCGAGATCGAGCCGGAGAGCGTCGCGCGGGAGATCCTCGCCGTGTCCGACGGGCTCCAGGTGCAGTGGGCCATCGCCGAAGGGCGCCTGGATTTCGTCGGGCTGTACCGAGCGTACCTGGACCGGCTCACCCAAGCCCTCGCCATGGACGGCAAGGGACTTGGTGAGCCGGCCGAGGCGGAGCGGCTCCCCCGGGCCGCGCCCCCGCCCGCCCCCTAGCGGGCGACCCCCGTCAGCCGGATGTCGCGGGACGAAGAGCCGACGTACACCGTGCGCCGTCCCTCGGGGCGCACCCAGTGGCCGCGGTCCGTGTCCCAGTACGACAGTTGGCGCTCGGCGATCCGCACCCTGACCCGGCGCGACTCCCCTGCGCGCAACTCGACGCGGTCGAAGGCGGCCAGCGTCTTGACTGCCATCTCGACGGCGGCGCCGCGCGGGGCGCCCACGTACACCTGCGGGACCTCCGCACCCGCGCGCCGCCCCCGGTTCGTCACCGTGAACGACACCTCGTACCCCTCGCCCGCCCTGCGCACGGACAGGTCGCGGTAGCCGAACTCCGTGTAGGACAGGCCGTGGCCGAAGGGGAAGAGGGGCTCTATGTCCGCCTTGTCGAAGCCTCGGTAGCCGGTGAATATGCCCTCGCTGTACGTGACCACCCCGTCGACGCCGTAGTAGCGCTCGGGGTGGGCCGGGTCCAGGGTGGGGTGGTCGGTGTCCTTCTTCGGCCAGGTCACCGTGGCCTTGCCGCCCGGGTTCGCACGGCCGGTGAGCAGGTCGGCGGTGGACCAGCCGCCCTCCTGGCCGACGTAACCGGTGTGCAGGATCGTGCCGACCTCGCGGCGCCAGGGCATCGTCACCGGGCAGCCGGTGGTGAGGACGACGACCGTACGGGGGTTGGCCCTGGCGACGGCCGTGATCAGCTCGTCCTGGTGGGCGGGGAGCGTCAGCGTGGTGAAGTCGCCGCTGCCGCCCACCGATCCGCCCGAGCCGTTGAAGGCGAAGACGACGGGTGTGTGGACGCGCCGGGCCAGCCGTGCCGCGGCGGCGATCGAGGCGGTGCGCTGCTGCGGTGTCACCCAGGCGAACCGCACCTGGACCGGGCCGCGTTCGGCGATGGTCGCGGCCCACCCGGTGGCCTTGACGACGACCTGGTAGGACTTGCCGCCGGTCAGTTCGATCGGGTCGGCCTGGCCGTTGTCGAGGCCGTCCGTGGTCGGGACGATCGAGGACCACTTGCGCGCGAAGCTGTCGCGGGCGCCGGCCGCCGTCGTCAGTTCCTTGCCGTCGAGGCTGAGCGAGACGGCGGCGCCCCAGCCCTGGATCTTGAGCGCGTACTCGCCGGTGGTGGGCGGGACGAAGGTGCCGGTCCACTCGGCCGTCGTGCCGACCGGGAGCGCCTTGTCGCCGACGAAGTCGACGTTCTGGTCGGTCCTGTTCGCGCCGCTGCCCTTGCGCGTCAGGCCCTTCGGGAAGGCGGACGCGGGCACGGCCGTGCCCGTGAGGTCGACGCCGACCTCGTAGGCGATCTTCCGCTTGGTGCTGCGGCGCAGGGCGTCGAGCGGGCTGACCAGGCGGTCCTCGAAGCCGTACGCGCGCTCGCCCGAGACCGATGTGGCGACCTGGCCCGCGGTCGGGCCGATGAGGGCGAGGTCGCGCAACGCGGCGTTCGAGAGCGGGAGGCCGCCGTCGTTGGCGAGCAACACCGCGCCCTGGGTGGCGACTTCGCGGGCCACGCGCGCTCCGGCCCTGACGTCGATCTTCTTGTGGGCGGGGACGCGGCTGCCGTCAAGCATGCCGAAGGCGTCGTACCGGCCGAGGATGCGCGAGACGGCGGTGTCCAGGGCCGCCTCGGGGATGGAACCGTCCTTGATCGCCTTCTTCAGGGGCTCCCCGTAGAACGAGCCGTCCCACATCTGCATGTCCTGGCCCGCTTCGAGCGCGGCCGTGGAGTGGGTGGCGCCCCAGTCGGAGGTGACGAAGCCCTCGAAGCCGAGTTCGCCGCGGAGGATGTCGGTGAGGGTGGTGCGCTGCTCGGAGTTCCACTTGCCGTTGAGGTGGTTGTACGCCGACATCACCGAGGCGACTCCGGCGCGGACGACGGCCTCGAAGGCGGGCAGATACAGCTCGTGCAGGGTGCGGTCGTCGACGACGAAGTCGTAGGAGTTCTCCGGCTTCTCGCGGTCGAACTCGTGCAGGCGCTGGTTGTTGGCGAGGAAGTGCTTGGCCTGGGCGAGCATGCCCTGCGCCTGGACGCCCTCGACCTGGGCGGCGCCGATCAGGCCGTTGAGGTAGGGGTCCTCGCCGGACTGGTCCTTGTTGCGGCTGAAGAAGGGCGTACGGGAGAGCTCGATCTGTGGGGCGAGCAGGACGTCCATGTCGAGGGTGCGACCCTCGCGGCCCATGACCTCGCCGTACTGGCGGGCGAGTGCGAGGTTGAAGGAGGAGCCGAGTGTGGCGACCGGCGGGAGGCCGGTCGCGGACTTCGTGACGTTCACGCCGGCGGGGCCGTCGCTCAGGCGCAGCTCCGGTATGCCGAGGCGCTCGACACCCGGCAGGTATCCGGCCTGACCCAGTCTGCGCGGGTCGGTCGCGCCGTGGACGAGGCTGATCTTCTCGTCGAGGGTGAGGCGGGCGATGAGCCCCCGGACGCGGCGCGTGGCGGCGGCCGCGCCCGGGGAGGCGGGAGTTCGCGTTCCGGCGGCGGCGACGGCGGTGGCGGGCGTCGCCGCGGCGAGCGGGCCGGCGGCGGCGACGAACGCGAAGGCGGCCGCGGTGCCGCCCAGTTGCTTCATGAGTTCACGACGTGTGGTGGCAGGCATGGCGAAATGGCCTCCGAACGCGGCTCTGGGCGTGCCGAACTGGGCCCGCGACGCCAAGAGCTGAATGCGTCACCCGCGCCAGTGCGGTGTTGTGGGGCCTGAGTCTTGATTGGTTGAACGCTTAAGGTCAATGCTCGCGTCGGCAAAACTTTGGAGGTCGTTCAGTTTTCTGGACGGGGAATAGCGGGGCGAGCGTGGCGGTCGTCCTAGGTGCTCCGTCCTGGGAGTGCGGACGGGGCTCAGGGTTGACGGCTCTGGGTTCAGGGCTCAGGTTTCACGGCTCGAAGTTCACGGTTCGAAGCGAGGGAGCACATGTCCAAGGCGTACGTATTCACGCGGTTCGGCGGCCCTGAAGTGGAGGCCTTCGTCGATCAGGACCCACCGGAGCCCGGTCCGGGACAACTCCTGGTCGCCGTGCGGGCGGCGGGGGTCAACCCGGTCGACTGGAAGCTGCGCGCGGGCAAGCGGAGGCCGGGGGCACCGCCCGCCGCGTTCCCCGAGGTGCTGGGGAGCGAGGTCGCGGGCGTGGTCGAGGCGGTCGGTCCGGGAGCCGAAGGCTTCGGGGTCGGCGACGCGGTGTTCGGCAACCCGGACACGGGCGGCTACGCCGAGTACACCCTGCTGCCCGCCTCCCTTGCCGCGCACAAGCCGGACGACCTGACGTTCGCGGAAGCCGCCGCGCTGCCGGTCGCCGTGGCGACGGCGTACGACGGGGTACGTCAGCTGAATCTGCCGGCTGGGGCCACCTTGCTGATCACCGGAGTCGGCGGCGGGGTGGGCGTGGCGGCGGCGCAGTTGGCGAGGCACCTCGGCATCCAGGTCGTGGGCACGGCTAGCGCGGGCAAGAAGGACTTCGTCGAGTCCCTGGGCGCGGTCCATGTACCGCCGGGTCCCGACCTGGCGGAACGGGTGCGGGCCGCTGCGCCGGACGGGCACATCGACGCGATCTTCGACCTGGTGGGCGGCGAGGATCTGGTGGCGGTGGCTTCCCTGCTGCCGCTCGCTGACCGCGAGGGGAAGCTGATCACGGCCGCCGCCAAGGAGACGGTCGGGGAACTGGGCGGGGCGGCGGTCGCACGGGCGCGGACCAGCGAGGTCCTGGACGCGGTGGCGCGACTGGCCGTGGACGGGGTGCTGCGGCCACAGGTGACGGCGACGTACCCGCTGGAGCGGGCGGACGAGGCGTTGCGGGCGGTGGAGGCCGGGCATGCACGGGGCAAGGTCGTGATTGAGGTGCCTGGCTGAGCCTGTGGGCTGTGGGAGGGGGTGGGGCTGCGGGGCTGCGGGGCTGCGGGGGAAGCCGGGGCGGAGGGTTTGGGTGGGGGAAAAAGGGGAGGACGGGTCCTGTTCTCGTTGATACGTTTCGAATCATGGAACCTATCGGCGAGAAAGAGATCCGCGCGGCCTTCGTCAACTGCTCCAAGGGCGAGGCCCGCAGACTCACGCTCCCCGCGGGCTTTCAGGAGACTCCCTGGTCCGACCTGGACTTCCTCGGGTGGCGGGACCCCAAGGCCCCGGACCGGGGCTACATCGTGACCGAGCGGGACGGCGCGTACGTGGGCATCGCGCTGCGCGCCTCGACCGGTGCGCGCAAGAGCCTCTTCAAGTCCAGCATCTGCTCCGTCTGCGTGACCCCGCAGTCCGGCTCCGGCATCACGCTGCTCGCGGCACCCCTCTCGGGCCCCGCGGGCCGCCAGGGCAACTCGGTCGGCATCTACATCTGCGCCGACCTCGCCTGCTCCCTCTACGTACGCGGGAAGAAGACCACGGCCCTAGCCCGCCGCTTCGAGGAGACCCTCAGCCTGGAGGAGCAGAACGCCCGCACCGTGGCGAACCTGCACGGCTTCGTCGACAAGGTTCTGGCAGGGTCGTCGGCGGCGGCCTGAACCGCTGCCCCTCCCCGCCTCCTCGCCCCTCGCCCTCACGTCTGCCGGGGGTCCACCACCTGCAGAGTCAGTGCCGCCGACGGTGCCGCGACTCCCGGTCCGCCCGCCTCCGCCCACGCGATTATCTCGTCGGTCGAGTCGTCGTCCATGGCGAAGCCGATCCAGACGGCCCGGCCGCCGCGCCTGCGCCCCTCGCGCGAGGGCTGGACGACGACGATGTTCGCCTGCCCGCAGGGCCCGAGGCACTCGCTCGTGCGCACCGCGAACCGCCCCGCCGACTCCGCGGCGGCGGCCCGCATCCGCGCCAGCTGCCAGTCGTGGTCCGTTCCGGGATGCTTCCGCGAGTTGCCGCAGCAGCAGCCTCGGCACACGACCAGGGTGCAGGGGCGGGCGGCGGCGGATCCGATGGAGATGACGGGGCTCATCCAGTGATCATCTCAGCCCGCCCAAGCCCGGTTGTCAGACCCTCGTGGCACGCTCGATGCAACGCGACCCGCGCAGAGGTACGCGGGAAAGATCCGCGGACGAGGGAGAGCGCTCATGGCCGTTCACTGGACCGTCACCATCGACTGCGCGCGGCCGCGCGAGCTGGCCAAGTTCTGGGCGCTTGCGCTCGGTTACGCGCCGAAGCCGCCGCCTGCCGGCTTCGACAGCTGGGAGGCCTGGCTGGCGCACCACGACGTCCCCGAGGAGGAGTGGGACGAAGGTGCCTATCTGTTGGACCCGGACGGCCTGGGACCCACCCTCTCCTTCCTCAAGGTCCCGGAGCCGAAGGTGGTCAAGAACCGGCTTCACCTGGACGTGCGGGTGGGCGGTGGCCGCGAGACTCCCTGGGACATCCGCTGGCCCCGGGTCGTCGCCGCGATGGAGAGGCTGACCGCGGCGGGGGCGACGGTGATCCGGCAGCACGAGCTGCAAGGAAAACCCGACCACATGGTGATGGCCGACCCAGAAGGCAACGAGTTCTGCTTGGTATGACCCTCGCAAGTCTCACGACGCCCGACGCCCGTCTCACGTCACCCGCCGCCCGTCGCCGACCGCCCGCCACTCCCTCCCCTCCCGACGCTCCGACTCACCCGAGGTAGGCAAGCCCCGGGTGCACCGCCTTGTAGCCCTCCACCAGCCGGCGCGCCACCGCCACGGAATCCACCAACGGGTGCAGGGCGAACGCCTTCACCGCCGTCGCGCGTGAGCCGCTTTCCGCCGCCGCCAGGATCTCCCGTTCCACCGCCTTCACCGCGCACACGAGCCCCGTCGCGTGACCCGGCAGCGGGTCCACTGCCATGGGGTGCGCGCCGTTGGCGTCGACGGAGCACGGGACCTCGATCACCGCGTCGGCGTCCAGCGCCGAAAGGGTCGTACGGTTGCGGACGTTGAGGATCAGCGTCGTCCGCTCGTCCCGCGCGATCGCCCGCATCAGGGCGAGGGCGACCTTCTCGTAGCCACCGGATTCGAGGTCCTCGGCGGCACGCTCGCCGACGCCCGCGGCCTCCCGGTTCTCGGCCATGTACGTGGCCTCCCGCTCCGCACGCGTGGCGTCCCAGGCCTTCAGCGCGGAGGACACCTCGTCGTCACGGCCCAGCTGCTCGTAGAAGCGCGCCTGCTGGTCGCGCAGGAAGGCGCCCCTCGTCTGCTCCGCCTCCTGGTAGGCGCGGACCGCCTCGCGGTTGAAGTAGTAGTAGTGCAAGTACTCGTTCGGGATGGCGCCCAGTGATTGGAGCCACTCCGCGCCGAACAGCCGCCCCTCCTCGAACGAGTCCAGCATCCGCGCGTCGCCGAGCAGGCGCGGCAGCTCGTCGCGGCCCGCGATCCGCAGTCCGCGCAGCCAGCCCAGGTGGTTGAGTCCGACGTAGTCGATGAACGCCTCGTCGGGGTTGCCGCCCAGCATGCGTGCCACCCGGCGCCCCAGGCCCACCGGCGAGTCGCAGATGCCGATGACACGGTCGCCGATGTGCCGGGACATCGCCTCGGTGACCAGGCCCGCGGGGTTGGTGAAGTTGATGACCCAGGCATCAGGGGCGAGCTGTCGTACGCGGCGCGCGATGTCCACGGCGACGGGCACGGTCCGCAGGCCGTACGCGATACCGCCCGCGCCGACCGTCTCCTGGCCCAGGACACCCTCCGCGAGCGCCACCCGCTCGTCGGCCGCTCGTCCCTCCAGGCCTCCCACCCGGATCGCCGAGAAGACGAAGTCCGCGCCCCGCAACGCCTCGTCCAGGTCGGTGGTGGCCGTCACGGCGGGGGCGTCCGGCACCCCGGCGGCCTGCTCGGCCAGCACACGGGCGACCGCACCGAGCCGACCCGCGTCCAGGTCGTGCAGGACGACCTCCGTGACCCGGCCCTCGGCATGGTCGCCGAGGAGCGCGCCGTACACGAGCGGGACGCGGAATCCGCCGCCACCGAGAATGACCAGCTTCACGTCTCAACCACCTTCACGTCTCAACCACCTTCCGTCGGAACAGCTGGCTGCCGTCGGAACACCTGGCTGCCGGCCCACGCACATCTGTCGACCTGTCAGAACTCACCCGTCGACAGAGGTCACGTTACGTACGATTGCCCGGCAGCGATCGACCCCCCACGGAGGTAGCGCACCGATGACACCCCTCAAGACGTCCGCGAAGGCATCCGCGGCCCTGCTCGGCGCCCTCGCGCTGGCCGTGTCGACCGGCTCCGCGGCATCGGCGGACACGGCCCCCAGATCCCCCGGCGGCTGGCAGGAGACCGGCGTCTCGTCCGTCAACTCCCTCACCGGCAGCCAGGGCCTGGCCAGCCGCGCCGACGGCAGTCTCCTCTACCGTGGCCTCGGCTCGATCCCGCTCGACCTGCGGGCCAAGGGCTGGAGCCACGTCGGCGACCCCGACATAGCCGACGGCCACACCGTCGACGCCTACCAGGGCGGTGACGGCGCGAAGTCGAAGATGTTCGCGGTCACGACGCCGGGCGGCAAGCGCTACCTCTACGAGCACCAGCTCGACGCGGGCGAGAAGCTGAACAACTCCTTCGCGGCCGTCGCGCCCGGCAACCAGTGGCTGGTGTCGGGCGAGTGGGGTGACCAGAACCGTCTCCAGGTCTTTCCCGCCCCGCTCCTCAACTCCTCGACCCCGCCGACCGGTGGCGCGCTCCCCCAGGCCGGTCACATCTCGCTCGACAAGCCGGTGCGGGACATCCAGGGCTGCGACTTCGTCTCCAACACCCGCCTCGTGTGCGCGTCCAACGACGCCTCGAAGGAGTTGTGGCCCGAGGACCGGCCCGTCCTCCAGGTGGACCTGGAGCGCGCGCTCGACGGGAAGCCCGTGACGGGCAAGGTCACGAGCCTGTTCGCCGTCCCGCAACGGAGCCTGTGCCGGGGCACGTTCGAGACGGAGGGCGTCGACTACGACTCCGCGCGGCGCACGCTGCGCGCCGAGGTCGTGCCGCCGGTCCCGTGCCTGGTGACGACGTCGGTGTACGCGTACAAGCCGACGACCGGCTGACCAAAGCCCGCTCACCATGGCTGGCTGACCTGCACACACCCTCGACACGCCGGACGTGTGCGGAGGGGCCGGGCGGGGGATGGTCGCGATCATGACACAGCAACACCGGCACGACCCCGTGTCCGAGACGCGCCCCGCTCAGCCCCGCCGCCCGATACGGCAGCTGCTCGCCGCGTCGGTGGGCAACGCCGTCGAGTGGTACGACTGGTACGCGTACACGTTC
Organism: Streptomyces sp. NPDC055099; assembly: GCF_053607685.1. Taxonomy (NCBI): domain Bacteria; kingdom Bacillati; phylum Actinomycetota; class Actinomycetes; order Kitasatosporales; family Streptomycetaceae; genus Streptomyces; species Streptomyces sp. NPDC055099. The sequence continues at coordinate 319,819 of NZ_JBSGUA010000007.1, forward strand.
CTCGCCACGTACATCGCCGACCAGGTCTTCCCCAAGGGCTCGGGCAACTCCCTCGTACCGCTGCTCTCCACGTTCGCCGTCTTCGCCGTCGGGTTCTTCATGCGGCCGGTCGGCGGTCTGCTCATGGGCGCGGTCGCCGACCGGCGCGGCAGGCGGGCCGCGCTGACCGTCACGATTCTGCTGATGGGCGGCAGCAGCCTGCTGGTCGGCCTGACGCCGACGTACGCGTCCGTCGGGGTGCTCGCTCCGGTCGTCCTGGTCCTGGCCCGGCTGCTTCAAGGCCTGTCCGTGGGCGGCGAGTTCGCGGCATCGACGACGTTCCTCGTGGAGTCCGCCGGCCCCGGCCGTCGGGGGCTCTTCTCCAGCTTCCAGTACGTGTCGACGAGCGTGGGCCAGCTCGCCGCGTCCGGTGTGGCGGCGCTGCTCGTCGCCATGCTCTCCGACGGGCAGATGGACGGCTGGGGCTGGCGGCTGCCGTTCATCGTGGGCGCGGTGCTCAGCCTGGTCGGCTTCTGGATCAGGCAGGGCGCCCAGGAGACCCACCGGACGCCCGAGGACGCGTCCGAGCGTCCCGGCCTGTTCGACGCGCTGCGCAAGTATCCGCGCCAGTCGCTGCTGATCTGCGGCATCACGGCCGGCGGCACGATCGCGTACTACACGTGGACGTCGTACCTGCCGACGTACGCCGAGCTGAACACCGACATCAGCAAGAGCCAGGCCCTGCTGTCCGGCACGCTCTCCCTGGCGTTCTTCGCGCTGCTCCAGCCGGTCGGCGGACTGCTCTCCGACCGCTTCGGCCGCAGGCCGCTCCTGCTCTTCTTCGGAATCGGCTTCGCCGTACTGAGCGTGCCGCTCCTCCGCTCCCTGAACGGCTCGTTCGGCTCGCTCCTGATGGTGCAGTGCGCGGGCATGGTGCTGCTCACCGGTTTCACGTCGATCTCGGCGGCCGTGAACGCGGAGGTCTTCCCCGCCCACGTCCGCGCCGCGGGAATCGGCTTCCCGTACTCCCTCACCGTCGCCCTGTTCGGCGGCACGGCCCCGTACATGGGCACCCTGTTCAAGGAAATCGGCAACCCGGGCCTCTTCCCCTGGTACGTGGCCGTGCTCTGCCTCGCGTCATCGGCGGTGTATCTCAAGCTCCCGGAATCGGCCCACAAGGAACTGGAGCGTTAACTCGCCTTCGGTACCTCGGCGATCGAGCGGCCCGCCCACTGCGGGGCCGGTTCCGTGAGGGTCTGCAGGTGGGTTTGGATCGCCTCCGGGAAAGGCGCCGACCTGCCCGCGTTCTGGTCGACGTGGAGAGCCAGGAGCTCCGTGGTCGCCACCGGGGTCGCGTCCGGGGCGATGGCCGCCTCGGGCTCCTCCACCACGTACAGCTCGTGGGTGAAGCGGGCCTTCTTGGCGTCCGCGCCCAGGATGCGGGTGCGGACGGCGAGGTGGGCGCCCTCCGCCACGTCGTCGAGGTAGCGGATGTGCGCCTCGACCGTGTAGAGGGAGCAGCCCGTGGACTCGCGGTAGCCCTCGTGCAGGCCGGTCTCGATCATCATGGCGTCGGTGGCGTAGCCGAAGACGAGGACGTAGAACGCCTCGCTCATGTGGCCGTTGTAGTCGATCCACTCCGGCCGTACGGTCCGGTGGAGGGGCGGCAGGGGCTCGAAAGGCACGGACTCGCTCACTTGGTGTCCTCCTTTGCGCGCTGCTGCGGCAGGCGGCCCGTCGCCCGCAGTACGTCGATGACTCCCTGGTCGCGCTCTGCGACCAGGTCGGCGATGGTCCTGCCCTCCGCCGCGTCGTCGCAGCCGGCCACCACGGCGTCGTACAGCTTCTTGTCGAGCTCGGGGGCTTCCAGGCGGGTCCACGGTGACTTCAGGGACGGACCGAAGTGGTCGAGCATGTGGGCCATGCCGCCCTCGCCGCCCGCGAGCGCGAAGGTGAGCATGGGGCCCATGAACGCCCAGCGCAGGCCGGGGCCTTCGGTGATCGAGTCGTCGATCTCCTTCACCGTGGCTTCGCCGTTGGCGACCATGTGCAGGGCCTCGCGCCACAGTGCTTCCTGGAGGCGGTTGGCTATGAAGCCGGGCACCTCGCTCGCCATGGTGATCACGGACTTGCCCGCGACCTCGTAGAAGCGGGAGGTCCACGTGACCGCGTGTGCCGCTGTCTTGTCGCCGCCGACCACCTCGACCAGCGGGATCAGGTAGGGCGGGTTGAAGGGGTGGCCGACGACGAGGCGGCCCGGGTCGGCGGCCGTGGTCTGCATGTCGGTCATGGGGTAGCCGGAGGTCGAGGAAGCGATGACGACTCCGGCAGGCGCCGCGGCGTCCAGCTGGGCCAGCAGATCGCGCTTGAGCTCCAGCTTCTCGGGGGCGCTCTCCTGCACGAACTGGACGTCGGCGACGGCCTCTTCGAGGGTGGCGGTGACGGTGAGGCGGTCGGGTGACGCGCCTTCCGCGAGGCCCAGTTGCGTCAGCGCGGGCCAGGCCGCGTCGACCAGGCGGCGCAGCTTCTGCTCTGCGTCGGGGGCGGGGTCCCAGGCGGTGACCTCGTAGCCGCGGGCGAGGTAGTGGGCGACCCAGCCGCCGCCGATCACTCCCGCGCCGACGCAGGCGATACGGCGCACGTCTTCGGGGGCGCAGGGGGCGGGGGGCGTGGTGATGTCGTTCATGGAGGGGGTCCTACTCGTCGTGGGGGGGGCGGAGGTCAGGCGCGGGGCTTGAGGCCGAGCTTCTGGCGCGCCTCGTCCGGCGTGGCGACACGGGAGCCGAGGTTCTCGGTGATCTGCACGGCCCGCTCGACGAGTTGGGCGTTGCCGACCTTGTTGCCCTTGCCGAGGTAGAGGTTGTCCTCTAGGCCCACGCGGACCTGACCGCCGAGCAGGATCGACTGGGCGACCCACGGCATCTGCATGCGGCCGAGCGCGAAGCTGGCCCACTGGGCGCCTTCGGGGAGCATGTTGACCATCGACTGGAGCACACCGGGGTCGGCCGGGGCGCCCCACGGGATGCCCATGCAGAGCTGGAAGACGGTGGGGTTGTCGAGCAGCCCTTCGGCGAGCAGCTGCTTGGCGAACCAGAGCTGTCCGGTGTCGAAGATCTCCAACTCGGGCCGTACGCCCAGCTCCTGGATGCGCTTGGCGCCCTGGCGGAGCATGTCGGGGGTGGAGATGTAGAGGTTGTCGCCGAAGTTGAGCGAGCCGCAGTCGAGGGTGCAGATGTCGGGGAGCAGGTCCTCGACGTGCGGGAGGCGGTCGAGCCCGCCGACGAGGTCGGTGCCCGGCAGCCCGCCCAGCTCCTTCAGCGGCTCGACCGGGTCGATGACCAGGTCGCCGCCCATGCCCGCGGTGAGGTTGATGACGACGTCAGTGCCGGTCTCCTTGATGCGCTCGACGACCTCGCGGTACAGACGCGGGTCGCGCGAGGGGTCGCCGGTCTCGGGGTCGCGTACGTGGATGTGCACGACGGCGGCGCCGGCCTCGGCGGCCTCCACGGCGGAGGTGGCTATCTGCTCGGGGGTGACGGGGACGTGGGGACTCTTGCGTACGGTGTCGCCCGCGCCGGTGAGCGCGGCGGTGATGATGACGTCCTGGTTCACGGGCATGGCGAACTCTCCCTCGGGGGTGGGGTGTTGATGCAGGTGTTGCGGGGGTTGTTGCGGGGGTACTGCCGTAGCTCTGCCGGTGCTTACGCGGGTCTCGGCGCCGCGAGTGTCGCGTCCACGTACACGAGCAGCGCCTCGTGCATGTCGTCGGGGGTCGTGCCGTCGTCTCCCGGCGTCGAGGCGAGCACCTGGGTGGCGAGGCCGTCGATCAGCGCGGTGAGCCGGAGCGCGGCGGACTGCGGATCGACGAGGCGGAACACGCCCTCGTCGACGCCACGGCGGATGACGTCGGCGACCGTCGAACGCCACTGCCGGTAGTAGTCGGCGTGCAGCCGCCCCACGGCGGTCGACCGGGCGGCCTCCGCCCACAGGTCCAGCCAGACGCTCCACTGCCAGCGCTGTTGCGGGGTGCGGGGCGTCTGGAGCTCGATGAGCTGGCGCAGCTCGTCGGCGGCGTCGGCCGCGTCGGCGACGCGGGCCGCCCGGCGGGCGGTGTCCTCGTCCATGCACCAGCGGACGGCGGCCTCCAGGAGGTCGTCGCGGCCGGGGAAGTGGTAGTGGATGGCGGCGGTGCTGGTGGCGCAGGCTTCGGCGATGTCCGCCACGCGTACGGCATGGAATCCGCGCTCGGCGACGAGCCGTACGGTCTCGCGGACGATCTGGAGGGGGCGCCCGCCGTCCGGGGCCGCGGCGGTGCGTTCCCGGCGGGCCGCCGGGGGCGCGGCGTTCTGGGCACCCGGATGCTGGGTGCCCGGAAGCTGGGCACCCAGAAGCTGGGTGCCCAGGAGCCAGCCCGCGTCCACGCCGCCGGTGTCGGCGATGCGGGCGAGCTCGGCGGCGGTGAAGCGGCGGGTGCCGCCGAGGGAACGGGAGAGCTTGGAGGGGTCCATCACGATGCGGCGGGCGAATTCGCGCTGGGTCACTCCGGCGTCGGCGATGACCTTGCGGACTCTGTCCGCGACCTCGGGGTCTTGCTGCATGGGCGGTCACGCTACCGGGACATTGCGGTGATCGCAATCCCACAGTGCGAGGTTTACCCAGGTGGAACAGGCAATTGCGATTCTGACTGATGCATCAGTCACTCAGATCACATCAGATGTGATCAGAAAGGATCAGATCAGGTTCGGTCCTGCACCCCGGAGACGAACTCGTCCAGGTAAGGATCGGCGATCTTCACCGGCCCGAGCTGATGGTGCTCGGCCGGGTCCACCGTGATCGCACGGGCCCGCCGCACGAGCGACTCCATCGAGGCCCGTTCCCGCGCGGCCCCCGCGTCGTCCCCCTCTTGGGCGAAGGACAGCGCCGCAAGGCCGTGCCCCAGCGCGGACCCCCACAGCTCCGTCGCGTCCAGCCACTGCTTCGCGTCATGGAGGAACAGCTCGTCCGGCACCCCGGCGCGCAGCACCGCGGGGACCTTCTCGATCTCCCGGGCGGTGGGCCGCAGCGCCCGTACCGCCCCGGCGGGATCACTCTCGTACCGCGGCCAGAACGCGTCCAGCTTCGGGCCGAGGACCGGGGACTGCGGCTGCCAGTTCGACTCACCGAAGGTGGGCGCCGCGTGGTTGAGGTCCACGAACGTCTGCACCGCGTCCGCGACCCGCTCATCGCCCCCGGCGAGATACAGCGCCGCCTGCCGCCCCGAACGCGCCCGCTCGTACCCGTGGTCGTTCCACGAGAAGTCGTTCATGGTGAAGACGGCGAGCTTGCTCGCCCCCTCCTGGTTCATCGGGTTGGACACGATGCCGCTGAGATGGCCGGACAGACCGGGCTCGCGCTTGTCGTAGGGCGCGAGCAGCAGCCGCCCCTTCGTCCGCGCGAAGTCGTTCACCGGATAGTTGTCCCAGACGAACACCTTGCGTCCGAAGAGCTCGGCGGCCTTCTCCGCCTGGGAGTTGGTGATCTCCGGCGGGACCACGTCCGTGCCCGTCCACATCACCTCGACGGCGCCGTCGAGCTCGGCCCGCATCGTCTGCTTGTACGCGGTGTCCGTGAGGTCCCCGTACTCCGTGGGCACCATCTGCAGCGGGTTGGCGTCCTCGTGCTGCGCGATGAAGTCCCGCTGGATGGTGTTGAGGAGCCCCACTTGGGCCTTCGCCGCGGGCCCGCGGCCCGGCTCACCGAACGCGGCCTTGTCGGCGTCGCAGTTCCACTTGGTGTAGCTGATGTCGTCGAGCGGCACCGAGAAGGACCGCACCCCGAGGTCGTACATCGCCTGGAGCTTCGCCGTCAGCGCCTTGACGTCCGCCGGGTCCGAGTAGCAGATGGAGCCGCCCGGCGAGACCGCGAACGTGAAGCGGACGTGGTTGGCCGTGGCGCGGTCGATGAGCTTGCCGAGTGCGGTGAGCTTGTCCGCCGGGTACGGCTCACGCCACTTCTCCCGGTGGTAGGGGTCGTCCTTCGGCGCGTACACATACGTGTTGGCCTTGGTGTCGCCGAGGAAGTCCATCTGGTCGAGGCGTTCGGCCTCGGTCCAGGGCGGGCCGTAGAAGCCCTCGATGCTGCCGCGCAGCGGCATGGAGGGGAAGTCGGAGACCTCGGCCCCCGCTATGCGCCCCTTGGTGATGAGCTGCCCGAGAGTCTGCGCCGCGTAGAACTGCCCGGTGGCGTCCTTGCCGCCCAGCGCGACGGTGCGGTGCCGGGCCCGCAGCGCGTAACCCTCCGCCTGCTCCGGCACCTTCGTCCCGCCGAGCGCCTTCGCGATGTCCGGCCGGGTCGCGGGGCCGAGCAGGACGGTCAGCGGGGCACGGCCCGTCGCCTTGGCGCGTACGTCGATGTCACGTACCCCGTGGGCGCGCAGCGTCTCGGTGACGCGCTGGCGGGCCACCCCGTCCGTGTCATCGCCGACGACGAGCTCGGCGCGCCGGGCGAGCGGTACGTCGCCGCCCGCGCGGGCCATGTGCTGCGGGGTCGGGGAGACGACGGGGAGCTTGCGGGTCACGGTGTCCTCCTGAGCGGCCGCTTCCTGAGCGGCCGCTTCCTGGGCCGACGGCGGCGCGGCGGCTGCCGACGGGGCCAGGGGGATCGCGAGGACGGCGAGCGCGAGAAGCGCTGTCGGGGTTCTGAGGGTGCGTGTGGTGCGGGGCATGAGACCTCCGAACTTCGGGGTGGGGGTGGGAGTGGGCAGGGGCGGGCGCTCCGGGGGTCGCCCCGTGGGGGCGCAGGGAACTGCGCGACCAGCCCCCTCCGGCCCAAGGCGAACGAACCGCATGTCCAGCGGAGCGCTCAGTCGCGCGTGTGCGAGCGGTACAGGTCGAGCTCGCCGTCGAGCTCCAAGGCGATGACCGTGCACAGCGGATCGAGGTGATCGTCGGCGAGGTGCACGTACTCCCAGCCGGGTACGTCGCCGAGGCCGCCGACGCGTTCGTGCCGGACGGTGGTGTCCGTGCCGAGCACGCGGGCAGAGGTGACGCCGTTGCGCACGCCCCGCAGCACCACGTACTCGTTGGGCCGGTCGAAGAGGAACAGATACAGGGTGCGGCGGTCGGCGGAGAGCGTCGAAGGGCCGTAGAAGTGGCCGTGCGGAAGGCCGCGTACCGTCCCGTAGACCGCTTCGGCGTGCCGGCCCGTCCACTCCCCCAGCGCTTCGAGGCGCTCGATCTGTTCGGGGAGCAGCGTGCCGTCCTCCTTCGGGCCGACGTCAAGGAGCAGATTGCCGCCGCCTCCTACGGCCTCGACGAAGATGCGGATCAGTTGACGCGGTGACTTGTGGTTCGTGTCCTGCGGCTGGTACCCCCAGGAGTCGTTGACCGTGAGGCACAACTCCCAGGGCTGGTGCGGTGGTTCGATCGGTACGCCCTGCTCGGGGGTGGCGTAGTCGCCGTGCCCGGTGAGGCGGCCGTTGACGATGGTGTGCGGGGAGAGCGTCCGGATCTCCTCGGCGAGTTCCGCCATCCGCCACTGCTCGGGGCTGCGCTCCCACTCGCCGTCGAACCACAGCAGGTCCGGTTCGAAGCGTTCGAGGAGTTCCCGCACCTGTACGCGGTGGAAGGCGAGGAAGTCCGCCCACCTCTCCTCGGACTCCTCGCCGACGGCGGGCATGGAGTAGCGGTTGCCGCGTTCGGCGGGGTCCTGGCCGTCGGGGCGCACGGTGGCGTAGTCGGGGTGGGACCAGTCCAGGTGCGAGTAGTAGAGGCCGACCTTGATGCCTCTGGCGCGCAGGGCGGTGACGTATGGGGTGATGAGGTCGCGGCCCGCGGGGGTGCGCTTGACGACGGAGAGGTCGTTCGCCGTGTCCCAGAGGGCGACCCCGTCGTGGTGCTTGGCGGTGAGTACGGCGTAGCGGGCGCCCGCGCGGACGAAGAGGTCGGCCCAGGCGTCGGGGTCGTAGGCGGACGCGGTGAAGCCTTCGAGCTGCGCCATGTAGCGGTCGTAGGGCACGCGGCCGTCGAAGAAGGACCAGGACTCGGCCACCCCGTCCACGCTGTAGATGCCCCAGTGGAGAAAGATCCCGAGCTTGGAGTCCGTGAACCACGGCTGGATCATGGGCAGTTCTCCTCGTGGTGCGGGGGCGCGTCGGGGGGTGACGTCGGCAACTTCGGCAGCGGTGGCGGCGTTGGCAACGTTGTCTACCGGGTGGGGAGGAATGCCGACGGTCGGTGGCCGCCGAGCTGAAGCGCTTGAGCGCCAGCAGGCTAGATCGCGAAAGATGCCGTATACAAGGGGGCGTCGGAGGTCAAATTCCGGTGATGTCACGGGGCTTGACGGGGCGGGGTCGCTGCTTCATCCTCACCGCCGCCGAGCCGCCGAGCCGCCGAGCCGCCGCAGGCCGCCTTGTCACGCCGCCTCGTCACGCCGACCTCTACAGCGCCTCGTCACGGCGACGTTTGAACCGCGTGCATCACGCAATGGTGTGACGCTCCGGCCGTCACCGCATCGGGCACCCCCGCTCGGGTAGTGCTCCGCTGCCCGTAAGCCACCGTCACCGCCCTACCAGCGCGCACTGCCGCACCGCCGTCACCGCCATCACCCCCGTCGCGAGGAGAACGCCGTATGTCGTCGCAGCCCTTTGAACTGCCCAGCTTCTACATGGTGCATCCCGCCCGCCTCAACCCCCATCTGGAAGAGGCGAGGGAGCACTCAGGGAAGTGGGCACGTGACATGGGGATGCTGGAGGGTTCGGGCGTCTGGGAGCAGCGTGACCTGGACGCCCATGACTACGCGCTGCTGTGCGCGTACACCCACCCCGACTGCGACGGCCCGGCGTTGTCCCTGGTCACCGACTGGTATGTGTGGGTGTTCTTCTTCGACGACCATTTTCTCGAACTGTTCAAACGAACCCATGACCGTGAGGGCGGCCGAGCCTATCTGGACCGGTTGCCCGCCTTCATGCCGATGGACCTGTCCACGCCCGTGCCGGAGCCGACCAATCCGGTTGAGGCGGGTCTAGCGGACCTCTGGGCGCGGACCGTGCCGTTCATGTCGCGTGACTGGCGGGCGCGGTTCGCCGAGAGCACACGGAATCTGCTCAACGAATCCTTGTGGGAGCTCTCGAACATCAACGAGGGCCGGATCGCCAACCCCGTCGAGTACATCGAGATGCGCCGCAAGGTGGGAGGCGCTCCCTGGTCGGCGGGGCTGATCGAGTACGCGACGGGCGCCGAGGTCCCTCCGGCCGTGGCCGGGTCCCGGCCGTTGCGCGTCCTCAAGGAGACGTTCTCCGACGCCGTCCACCTGCGCAACGACCTCTTCTCGTACCAGCGGGAGATCGAGGACGAGGGGGAACTCTCCAACGGTGTACTGGTCCTCGAAAAGTTTCTGGACTGCTCCACGCAGGAGGCGGCCGATGCCGTGAACGACCTCCTGACCTCGCGAATGCAGCAGTTCGAGAGCACGGTGCTGACCGAACTCGCCCCGCTCTTCGCGGAGACGGGGCTCCCCCCGAAGGAGTGCGCCGACGTCCTCGCGTACACCAAGGGGCTCCAGGACTGGCAGTCCGGCGGGCAGGAGTGGCACATGGTGTCCAGCCGCTACATGAACAAGGGCGGCGCCACGCCCTCGCCGCTGGACGGCCCCACCGGGCCCGGCACGGCCGCCGCCGGCATCAAGGCGCTGATCGCCGCCACGGGCGCGGAGCGACTGCGCGGCTACACGCATGTCCCCTTCCAGCGGGTGGGCCAGTCCCGGCTGCCGGACTTCAACCTGCCGTTCAGGACCCGCCTCTCGCCGCACCTGGAGGCAGCACGCCCGCGAACCGTGCGGTGGGCGAGCCGGATGGGCATGCTCCGGCCCCAGCCCGGCGTGCCGAGCTCGGACATCTGGGACGCGCACAAGCTGTACGGCTATGACTTCCCGCTCTGCGCGGCGGGCATCCACCCGGACGCGGACCTCGAAGCCCTCGACCTGGGATCGCAGTGGCTGACCTGGGGGACGTACGGGGACGACTACTTCCCCGTGGTCTTCGGCAGGCCCCGCGACCTGGCGGGCGCGAAACTCTGCAACGACCGGCTCTCGCTCTTCATGCCGCAGGAATTCGCCGACATGCCGGCGCCGACGAGCGCGCTGGAGCGCGGCCTCGCGGACCTGTGGGTGCGCACCGCGGGCCCGATGGACGACGAGGCGCGCCGCACGCTGCGCACCGCCGTCGAGGTCATGACGGCCAGCTGGCTCTGGGAGCTGGACAACCAGGCGCAGAACCGTATCCCCGACCCCGTCGACTACATCGAGATGCGCCGCCTCACCTTCGGTGCCCCGCTCACCCTGAGCCTGTGCCGCCTGGGCAACGGTCCGCAGGTCCCGCCGGACATCTACCGGAGCGGCCCGATGCAGAACCTGGAGAACGCGGCGGTCGACTACTCGGCCCTGATGAACGACGTCTTCTCCTACCAGAAGGAGATCGAGTACGAGGGCGAGATCCACAACGGCATCCTCGTCGTCCAGAACTTCTTCGGCTGCGACTATCCGACGGCGCTCGGCATCATCGACGACCTCATGAAATCGCGCCTGAGCCAGTTCCAGCACATCGTGGCCCATGAACTCCCGGTCCTCTACGACGACTTCGCCCTCCCCCAGTCGACACGAACCATCCTCGACGACTACGTACGCGACCTCGAGAACTGGATGGCGGGCATCCACACCTGGCACCGCGACTGCCGCCGCTACCGCGAGGAAAACCTGTCACACGGCCCCCTGCGAACCCCGTCAGGTTTCGGCATGGCGGCGGTACGCCCGGACTGGCTGTGGGAGTTCGGCCTGGCCGTCGACCGCCAGATGGAAGGAGCGCCCTAACTCACCTGACCGTCAGCCCTCCCGTGGTTCCGGCAGGATTTGGCGTAGTTGTGGGGTGGGGTGGTGGTCGCGGCGCCATTCTCGGGGGTAGCCGACCGAGACCTCCTGGAAGCGGACGCCGTCGTGCCAGGTGGTGCGGGGGATGTGCAGGTGGCCGTAGACGACCGCCGCGGCCTCGTACTTCAGGTGCCAGTCGGCGGTCAGTTCGGTGCCGCACCACAGGGCGAACTCGGGGTAGTGCAGGATGCGGGTGGGGTCGCGCACCAGTGGCCAGTGGTTGACCAGGATCGTGGGCAGGCCGGACGTCCGCTTGGCGAGCATCTCCTCGGTGAACGCCACGCGGGCGCGGCACCAGTCGTCGCGGCCCGGGTAGGGGTCGGGGTGCAGGAGCACCTCGTCGGTGCAGACGACGCCGGCCGCGTGCGCCGCCTCCAGCGCGTCCCGCTTCGCGTGCGTGCCCGCGGGGCGGAACGTGTAGTCGTAGAGCAGGAACAGCGGGGCCACGGTGACGGGGCCGCCGTCGCCGCGCCACACCGGGTAGGGGTCCTCGGGGGTCGCGGCACCCAGGGAGCGGCACAGGTCCACGAGGTGGCGGTAGCGCGCCTCGCCGCGCAACTGGTTCGGGTCGTCGCGGGGCGTCCACAGTTCGTGGTTGCCCGGCGTCCACACCACCTTGGCGAAACGGTCGGTGAGGGTGCGCAGCGCCCATTCGACGTCGGCCATGCGCTCGGCGGTGTCCCCCGCGACGATCAGCCAGTCCTCGTCGGTCTGCGGGCGCAGGGTCTCGAGGAACGTCCGGTTGGCTTCGTACGCGACATGCAGATCGCTGATGGCGTACAACTTTGGTCTCTGGTGCGGCAGTTGTGTCATTCCGTGAGACCGATCGCGGAGCTGACGCGGCGTGGCGCGATCAATGGTGGCCGTCCCCGCCGCCCTGCTGGATCTCCAGGTACTCCTCGGGTGTCGCCTTGGGCACCTGGGCCGTGGGGCCGTACATGGCCCGCCCCAGGCGGGCCCGCAGGCGTTCGCCCCGGGTGACCTTGCGGGCCACGCCGTGCGCGTCGACCACCGGGCCTATCTCGTACGGCTTGGGCTGCTCGTGGGCGGTCAGGGTGTACAACTCGCCCTGGGTGAGCGGCACATGGACTTCCACGTACTCGCCGTGCGGCAGGCGTTTGATCGTGCCGCTCTCGCGACCGTGCAGCGCCTTCTCGCGGTCGCGGAGCTGCAGGCCCATGCACCATCGATGAGTCACGAAGAAGGCGAGCACCGGCACGACGAAGACACCGACCCGTACGGCCCACGTGATCGCGTTGATGGACAGATGGAACTGCGTGGCCCAGATGTCGTTGCCGCCGCCGACCATCAGTACGCCGAACAGCGAGAGCCACGCCACGCCGAGCCCGGTGCGCACCGGGGCATTGCGCGGCCGGTCGGCGATGTGGTGCTCGCGTTTGTCGCCGGTGACCCAGGCCTCGATGAACGGATAGACCGCGATCGCCGCCAGGATCAGCGGGAAGAGCATGAACGGGATGAAGACGCCCAGTTCGGCCGTGTGCCCCCAGGCGTTGATCTCCCAGGTTGGCATCACCCGGATCAGGCCCTCGGAGAAGCCCAGATACCAGTCGGGTTGAGCGCCCGTGGAGACGAGGTCCGGCCGGTAGGGCCCGATCACCCACACGGGGTTGATGGTGGCGATCGCGCCCATGAGCGCGAGGACACCGAAGACGAGGAAGAAGAAGCCGCCCGCCTTGGCGATGTAGATGGGCATGAAGGGCGCCCCGACCACGTTCTTCTCGGTCTTTCCCGGCCCGGCGAACTGGGTGTGCTTGTGGTAGAAGACCAGGATCAGGTGGGCGACGACAAGACCCAGCATGATCCCCGGCAACAACAGCACATGCACGCTGAAGAGACGCGGAATGATGGCGTCACCCGGGAACTCCCCGCCGAAGAGGAAGAAGGAGATGTACGTCCCCACGACGGGAATGGACAGGATCGCACCCTGCGCGAAGCGGATGCCGGTGCCCGAGAGCAGGTCGTCCGGGAGGGAGTAGCCGGTCAGGCCGGTGATGATGCCGAGGAACAGCAGCGTCCAGCCGAACAGCCAGTTGACCTCGCGCGGCTTGCGGAACGCGCCGGTGAAGAACACCCGCATCATGTGCACGAGCATGGCGGCCACGAACACGAGCGCGGCCCAGTGGTGGATCTGCCGGATCAGCAGGCCACCGCGCACCTCCATGCTGATGTCGACCGTGGACTCGAAGGCCTTGGTCATCTGGATGCCCTTGAGCGGGGTGTAGACGCCGTCGTAGACGACCTCGGAGCCGCTCGGCTCGAAGAAGAGCGTCAGCCAGACCCCGGTGAGGATCAGGATCAGGAAGCTGTAGAGGCAGATCTCCCCGAACATGAACGACCAGTGATCGGGGAAAATCTTGCGCATCTGGCTCTTGGCCAGGGTGTGGATGCCGAGACGGCCGTCCGCCCAGTCGGCGACCCGCTCCCCTTTGCCGGCCGGAGCCGTGCGTTTGCTGTCCCGGGTGTGCTCGACGCTTCCACTCATGCGGCTACCCCCCTCAGGCGGCTCCCAGGTTAGATCAAGGGTTCGCCTGAGCCAACAGGCCCTCCTACACCCGTAGTTGACGATCTTGGGGTGCGCAGGTGGGGCCACCACACGCGGCTGAGGTCACACCTCACTGCGGTGCCTCCCGGCCCTGATCCCACTCCCGGGCCCGGTCCCGGGCCAGCGCCTGGTCCCGCTCCTGGTCCAACTCCCGCACCAGATCCAGCGCCCGCCCCAGCGTCGTGAGCCGCGCGTCCAGGCTTTCGCCCGCCGGGTAGAAGCGGACCGTGTCCACGCCCGCCTCGCGCCACACCCTCAGCCGCTCGCGGACCATCTCCTCGGTGCCGATGAGGGTGGTGGCGAGGACCATGTCGTCGGTGATCAGGGAGGCCGCGCCCTCGCGGTCGCCGGACTGCCAGCGCTCGCGGACCACGGCGGCGACCTCCGCCCAACCCTGCCTGCTGTAGGCGTTGTTGTAGTAGTTGGCGGTGGCGGAGCCCATGCCGCCCAGGCTGAAGGCGAGCTCCTTCTTGCGGCCCGCGACCATCGCGCGCAGGGCGTCCTCGTCGTCGGCGAAGGCCACTTCGGCGCCCTGGCAGACGTTCAGGTCGTCGCGGGTGCGGCCGGAGGCGGCCAGACCCGCGTCGAGGTGGTCGAAGTAGGCCTCCTTCGAGCCCTCGGGGACGAAGCTGGTGCCCAGCCAGCCATCGGCGATCTCGCCGGTCAGGCGCAGCATCTTGGGCGAGAGTGTGGCCAGGTAGACCGGCAGGTCGTGCTCGGCGCGCATGGACAGGCGCATGGGCTTGGCCTCGCCGCCCGGCAGCGGGAGGGTGAACTCCCGCCCCGTGTACGAGATCTTCTCCCCCGAGGCCGCCAGGCGGACGATCTCCACGGTCTCCCGCATCCGGCCGAGCGGCCGGGCGAACGGCACCCCGTGCAGGCCCTCGATCACCTGCGGCCCCGACGGACCGAGCCCGAGGACGAAGCGGCCCTCGGAGATGTTCGAGAGGGTGATCGCCGCGCGGGCGATGGCCGCCGGGGTCCGGGTGGCGAGCTGGATGATGCCGGAACCCAGCAGCATGCGTTCCGTGCGCGCTGCCAAGTAGCCGAGCGGGGACGGCGCTTCGGAGCCCCACGCCTCCGCGACCCAGCAGATGTCCATCCCCAGCTTCTCGGCCTCGGTGACGAAGTCGACGGTCTCCCGCCAGTTCGCCCCGGACGCCTCGATGGTCGTCGACGTGCGCATCAGGCGTCCGCCTTCGTCTTGGCTTTCGCCGAGCCCGCGCCCTCGGCCAGCTTCTTGATCGCGTCCAGCGTCGCCGTCATGTTCTGCTCGAACTCCCGCATCCGTACGAACACGATCTTCTGCTCCTTCTCGGGCATCCGCTCGATCGCGTACGACAGGCCCGAGCGGCCCGGCCCCATCTGCATCCACTGGGTCAGCTCGGTGCAGCCGTCGTCCGCCGCGGTGAGGGTGAACCGCCAGAGGGCACTGGGGTTTTCGGGGTCCTGGACCGCCCAGGCGAACGCGCGCGGGGCCTCGCACTCCACGACGTACGACGTGGTTTCCCACGCGCCGAACGACGGGTGCTCGCTGCGGCCGACGAACCGCGCGCCGAGGACAGGCCGGGTCGTTCCGTCCAGCCATTCGACCGACCGCAGCTCCGCGCTGAGGGTGGGCATCAGGGCGATGTCGGAGACGAGCTCCCACACGCGTTCCGGTGGCGCGGCGATCCGTGTGCGCACCTCGGCCGTCGGCTTGTCCGCGTAGCGCGCGCCTGTCCACTCCATCGTGGGTCGCCTCTCCGTTGTCGTCGCTACCTCGTTGACCACGAGAGTTGCGTAGATGGACTCACTCGTCAAGGGTGAGGGAGAGGGGGAGAGCCCTGAACGGCGCGAGGGGGTTCAGCGGTTGAAGCGGTCCCGGATGTCCGGCCGTTCGGCGAGCCGCGCCGGGTAGCCGGGGCCGAGGCGGGCGTGTGTGTCGGCGGCCGACATGGGCTCCTTGCAGTGACCGCAGACCACCTCGGCCTCGGTCTGGTGCCCGCAGCGGTCGTGCTCGAAGACGACCGGCGCGCCTTCGTCGCCGCTCAGCCAACGGTTGCCCCAGCTGTTCATCACGGCGAGCACGCCGAAGAAGTCGCGGCCCTTCTCGGTGAGCACGTAGTCGTAGCGCACCGGCTCGCTCTGGTACGCGCGCTTCTCCATCAGGCCCTCGTCGACCAGGCGGCGCAGCCGGTCGGTCAGGGTGTTGCGCGCGATCCCGAGCTCCTGCTGGAAGGAGTCGAACCGCTTGATCCCGTAGAACGCCTCGCGCAGCACGAGCGGCGTCCACCAGTCGCCCAGCAGGTCCATGGTGCGGGCGATGGAGCAGGGCCAGTCGGCAAAGGAGGTCCGCCTCATGCCGCAAGGATACGAGCGCAAGGACACGAGAAGGAGCCCCGGGCCCCGGTGGGTCTCGGTACCGGACTCAGCAGCCTGGTGCGGGTACCGGCAGGCTCACGTGACGTTCGACGCAAACGTGGCGGCACCGTTGTGGAGCGGGACGGTGAACTGATCTGGTGGGGTAAGCAGCCGCTTACCCGCACGACGCACCACCGACCCGCTCCTGCGCGCTCAGCCCGCTCACCCGCACAAGCCGGAGGCCCCGTTGCTCTTCACATCCGTGGACGATGTCGCCACGCGGCTCGCCGAGACCGGCTATCTGGCCTCCACGGCCGTCGCCACCACCGTCTTCCTGGCCGACCGCCTGGGCAAGCCGCTGCTCGTCGAGGGTCCCGCGGGCGTCGGCAAGACCGAGCTGGCCAAGGCCGTCGCCGAGGTCGCAGGCGCGCGCCTGGTCCGGCTCCAGTGCTACGAGGGCGTGGACGAGTCCCGCGCGCTCTACGAGTGGAACCACGCCAAGCAGCTCCTGCGCATCACCGCGGGCCGCGACGAGTCCTGGGACGAGACGCGCACGGACATCTTCAGCGAGGAGTTCCTGCTCCCGCGCCCGCTGCTCACGGCCATCCGCGGCGACGAGCCGAAGGTGCTCCTGATCGACGAGACCGACAAGGCGGACGTCGAGGTGGAGGGGCTGCTCCTCGAGGTCCTCAGCGACTTCCAGGTCACGGTCCCCGAACTCGGCACCATCACCGCGACCCGGCGCCCCTTCACCGTCCTCACCTCCAACGCCAGCCGCGAGCTCTCCGAGGCGCTCCGCCGCCGCTGCCTCTTCCTCCACATCGGCTTCCCCGAGGAGGAGTTGGAGCGCCGCATCGTGCGTCTGAAGGTGCCCGGACTCGACGAGACCCTCACGCGGTCCGTCGTACGCGTGGTGGGCGCGCTGCGCGCGATGGACCTGCGCAAGGTGCCGTCGGTCGCCGAGACCATCGACTGGGCCCGTACGCTCATCGCCCTCGGCGCCGACTCCCTCGACGAGGAGGTCGTACGCGACAGTCTCGGCGTCGTGCTCAAGCATCAGGACGACGTCCTGAAGGCGGCGGCCAAACTGGACCTGGACGCCGTGTGACCGGGTCGGCCACCGGGGTTCCGGAGCGGCTCACCGCGCTCGTGCAGGCGCTGCGTTCGCACGGCATCCGGATCGGCACGGGCGAGACGGTGGACGCCGGCCGGGCCATCGAGGCACTCGGCCTCACCGACCGGGAGCAGGTGCGGGAGGGCCTCGCCGCCGCGCTGCTGCACAGCGAGGGCCAGCGGCCGGTCTTCGATCCGGTCTTCGACCTGTACTTCCCGCGCGGGATCGGAGCGCCGGACATCCCGGGCGCCCCGGACAGCTCCGAAACAGGCGAGACAGAAGCGACAGGGGATGCAGGGCGGGCCTTCGACCGGGACGACCTGCGTGACCGTCTGGCCGCCGCCCTGGCCGCCAACGACCAGGCCCTGCTGGCCCGGTTGGCGGCCGAGGCGGTGGAGGGCTTGGGCGGATACGGGACGCGGCCCGGGTCGGGAGGCACCGGAGGCTCGGACGGCTGGTCGTCCCACCAGACGCTCTCCCGCCTCCGTCCCGAGACCCTGCTGGCCCGCGTCCTGGCCGGTATGCGCCAAGGGGCCGCCGCCGACGCCGAGTTCACCGACCGGCTCACCGCCGACGAGATCCGCCGCCGCATCGAGGGCTTCCGCGCGCTCGTGGGCAACGAAGCGCGCCGCCGGGTCGCCGAGCGGCGCGGCGCGGACGTGATCGCCCGGCGGGCCATCGCCCCGACCGCCGACCGGGTGGACTTCCTCGTCGCGGGCCGCGCCCAGCTCGACGAACTCCGCAGGACGGTCCAGCCGCTGGCCCGCAAACTCGCGACGCGCCTCGCCGCCCGCCGCCGTCGTGCCGCCCGCGGCCACATCGACCTGCGCAGGACGCTGCGCGGCTCGCTGTCCACGGGCGGCATCCCGATGCGCCCTGTCCTGCGAAGGCGCCGCCCCGCACGCCCCGAACTGGTGCTCCTGTGCGATGTGTCGGGCTCGGTGGCGGGCTTCGCCAACTTCACGATGCTGCTGGTCCAGGCGCTGCACGACCAGTTCAGCAAGGTGCGGGTCTTCGCCTTCGTCAACCGCGTCGACGAGGTCACGGACCTCATCGCCCGCGGCACGGCCGACCCCGAGGGCCTGAGCGGCCGCATCATCTCGGGGGCCGCGGTCACCGGCCACCACGGCAGCAGCGACTACGGCACCGCCCTCGGTGAGTTCGCCGAGCGCTACCGCGACGCGGTCACCTCGCGCTCCACTGTCTTCGTGCTCGGTGACGCCCGCACGAACATGAGCGACCCGAACGTCCCCGCCCTGCGCACCCTCGCGTCCCGCGCCCGCCAGGTGTACTGGCTCAACCCGGAAGGCCGCGCCCAGTGGCGGACCGGCGACTCGGCGGCCGGCACCTACGCCGAACTGGTGGACATGTACGAGTGCCGCAACGCACGGCAGCTCAGTGCGCTGATCGGGCGGTTGTTGCCGGTCTGAGCGGGAACGCGGCCGACCGTAAGCTGGCCGGGCGTGATGTTCGGTGGCAGCGGCAGTGGCCGTGGCGGTGACGAGGAGGACGTGTGACAGGCGACGGGCTCGATGGCCTCGATGGGCTCGATGACCTCAGTGACCTCGATGGACTCAAGGAGGAGATCCGGGCTCGGATCGGCGAGGTGCGCGGTGAGCTCGTCGGGCTCAGCCGGCGGATTCACGCTCATCCGGAGATCGCCTTCGAGGAGCGGCGGGCCGCCGGGTGGTGCGTGGATGTGTTGCGTGCGCACGGTTTTGCCGTGACAGCTCCGGCGTACGGGCTCGACACCGCCTTCGAGGCCTCCCTGGGGTCCGGACCCGTGACCGTCGCGCTTACATGTGAGTACGACGCGCTGCCCGGCATGGGGCACGCCTGCGGGCACAACCTGATCGCGGCGGCGGGCGTGGGGGCCGCCCTCGGGCTCGCTCCGGTGGTCGATCAACTCGGGCTCACCGTGCGCGTGTTGGGCACTCCGGCGGAGGAGAGCGGGGCGGGGAAGGCGCTGCTGCTCGACGCCGGGGCCTTCAAGGGGGTCGACGCGGCGATGATGGTGCACCCGTGCCCGTTCGAAGTGGCCGACTTCCACTCGTACGCGATGGGGGCGCTCTCGGTGACGTACACCGGCAAGTCCGCGCACGCCGCGCTCAACCCGCAGGACGGGCGGAACGCGGCCGACGCGCTGACCGTGGCGCAGGTGGCCCTCGGGCTGCTCCGGCAGCAGCTGCCCGGGGAGTGGAAGGTGCACGGCATCACCACCGAGGCCGGGACCGCGCTCAACGCGATCCCCGAGCGGGCGAGTGCCGCCTACGCGTTGCGGACGCCGTCCGTCGAGGAGCTGCGTGAGCTGCGGGAGCGCGTGGCCGACTGCTTCCGGGCGGGGGCGCTTGCCGCCGGGTGCGCGGTGGAGCTCGAACAGCCCGCTCCCGACTATCTCGACTTCCGGTCCGATGCCGCTCTCGTCGCCCTGTGGGAGAGCAACGCGCGCGTCCTCGGGCGGCCCGAACCGCAGCGGCGCGGGCCCTTCGCGTCCACGGACATGGGCAACGTCTCGCACGTCGTCCCGTCCATCCACCCCGTGCTCGACATCAGCGGGGGCGGCTGCGGCCCGCACCAGCCGGAGTTCGCCGCCGCGGCCGTCACGCCGCGAGCCGAACAGGCCCTGGTCGACGGGGCCGTGGGGCTCGCGTGGACGGCCGCAGACTTCGCGGTCAGCCGGTCGGCGTCTTCTTGGTCGCCTTCGTAGTCGCCTTCGCGGTCATCGTCGGTACGACCACCGGGGAGCCGTCCCCCGGGGCCTTGAGGATGTCCGCGTCGATCCCGTACAGCTCCTTGACCAGCTCGGCGGTCACCACCTCGCGGGCCGGGCCGCCGGCGACGACCTTGCCCGCGTTCATGGCGATGACGGTGTCGGCGTAGCGGGCGGCGCTCGCGAGGTCGTGCAGGACCATGACGACGGTGCGGCCCGCGGCGGCCACCTCCCGCACCAGGGAGAGGACTTCGACGGCGTGCCCGAGGTCCAGGGCGCTGGTCGGCTCGTCGAGGAGCACGATCGGCGTCTGCTG
Organism: Streptomyces sp. NPDC055099; assembly: GCF_053607685.1. NCBI lineage: Bacteria > Bacillati > Actinomycetota > Actinomycetes > Kitasatosporales > Streptomycetaceae > Streptomyces > Streptomyces sp. NPDC055099. The sequence continues at coordinate 339,743 of NZ_JBSGUA010000007.1, forward strand.
GGCGAGGACCATCGCGAGCCAGCAGCGCTGGCGCTGGCCGCCGGAGAGGTGGTCGAGGCGGCGCGTGGCGAGCTCCGTGGTGCCGGTGGCCTCCAGGGCGTCGCGCACGGCGTCCTCGTCCTCGCGCGACCACTGGCGGAACAGCCCCTGGTGGGGATGGCGGCCGTAGCGGACGAGTCCGGCGACGGTGACCGCCTCGGGGGCCTGCGGAGACTGCGCGAGCAGCGCGATGCGGTGGGCCGCGCGGCGCTGGGTCAGCCGCCACACGTCCTCGTCCCCGGCGCGGACCGTGCCCGAACTCGGCTTGTGGAGCCGGGAGATGGAGCGGAGCAGCGTCGACTTGCCGCAGCCGTTGGGGCCGACGATGGCGGCGACCTGTCCGCTGGGGATGGTCAGGTCGACGCCGTCCACGGCGGCCGTGTGGCCGGGGTAGCCGGAGGTGAGCGCCTCGACGGTCAGTTGCACGGGTCAGGCCTTTCCGGTCTGCTCGGAGTTCTTGCCGAAGAGGACCCACAGGAGGAAGGGTCCGCCCAGGACGCTGGTGATGACGCCGACGGGGATCTCCACGGGGGCGACGACCCGGCCGAGCGCGTCGGCGGCGCCCACGAGCGCCGCGCCGACCAGGGCCGAGCCGATGACCGGGACACGGGTGGGTCCGCTGAGCCGCCCGGCGACGACGGGTGCGGCGAGCGCGACGAACGCGATCGGCCCGCCGATGCCGACGGCCACGCCGGACAGGGCGACGGCGAGCGCGAGGGTCACGGCGCGCACACGGCGGACGTTCACGCCGAGGGTGGCCGCCATGTCGTCGTCGAAGCGCAGGAGTTGGAGGCGGCCGCCGGCGATGAGGGCCAGCGGCACGAGGACGAGCAGGATGACCGACAGGGGCGTGCCGACGCTCCAGTCGCGGCCGCTGAGCGAGCCGACGGTCCAGAGGAAGACGCCGCCCGCGGTGTTGTCGTTCTCGCGGGACATGACGAGGTCGGTGACGGCGCCGATGACGGTGGAGACGCCGATGCCGACGACCAGGATGCGGTATCCCCCGCTGCCCGCGCCGCCCGCGCAGGCGACGACGACCATGGCCGCGGCGGCGGCACCGAGGGGCCCGAGCCACCAGTCCCCGATCATGCCGGTGGACGAACCGACGACGGAGGCGACGACGGCCGCGGTGGCGCCTTCGTTCACGCCGATGATGTCGGGCGTGGCGAGGCGGTTTCCGGCGAGCGTCTGCGTCAGGCACCCGGCGACGCCGAGCGCCGCGCCGACCATGAGCCCCACGGCGATCCGCGGGAGCCGGAAGTCCTGCACCAGCATGACGGTGGCGGAGTCGCCGGTTCCGAGCAGTCCGGAGAGGCTGTCGGAGAAGCTCATCCCGGTGGAGCTGGCGAAGGTGGCGAACGAGACGACGACCCCGATCACCAGCGTGAGGCCGACGGCGGCGAGGGCGCTGCGGTAGGGGAAGAGCCAGGAGAAGGTCCCGACGCGTACGGCGGTGGAGTCGGGCGGGGTGACATCGGCCCGCTGCGCCTGCGCGGGCTCCGGGGTCCCGGCCTCCGGCATCTCGTGTGTGCTCACGCGGTCACCCCCGCCGTCGACATCCGCTGCGAACGGGCGATCCAGATCAGCAACGGGCCGCCGATGAAGGCGAGCAGCACGCTGACCGGGGTCTCCCAGGGGCGGATCACGACCCTGGCGAGGAGGTCGGCGGCGATCATCACGTTCGCTGCGACCAGCGCGGAGAGCACCAACTGGCCCGCCATCCGGGGGCCGGTGACCGCGCGCGCGGCGTACGGGGCGAGGAGGCCGAGGAAGGCGATGGGGCCCGCGAGGGCGACGGCGGAGCCCGCGAGGAGCGTCACCGCCGCCGCGACGATCAGGCGGATGCGTCCCGGGTGGTGGCCGAGTGAGCGCGCGCTGTCGTCGCCGAGCGCGAGGGCGGAGAGCGGGCGCACACAGGAGAAGGCGATGAGCAGCCCGACCGCGATCAGCGGGATCAGGGGGTAGGTCTCGGACGTCTTGATGCCGGCGAGCGACCCGATGGTCCAGTAGCGGTAGGTGTCGAACGTAGCCTGTTCTCCCAGGAGTACGTACGACGTCATGCCGTGGAAGGTGGCGCCGAGCGCCGATCCGGCGAGGACGAGCCGCAGCGGTGAACCCGCGGCCCTGCCCGACGCGGCGAGCAGCAGCACCACCGCGCTGGCGGCCGTGCCGCCGACCAGGGCCCACACCAACACGCCGTAGGCCGAGGTCACTTCGAAGTAGGTGAGACCGATCACGACGCCGAGCGCCGCACCCGAGTTGACCCCGAGGAGGCCCGTCTCGGCGAGCGGGTTGCGTGTGACGGCCTGCAGGAGGCAGCCGGCCGCGCCGAGAGCGACGCCGACCAGGACGCCGGCGAGCGTACGCGGGAGGCGTACGTCCATGACGGCGAGCCGTATCTGGGCGTCGGCCCGCGCGGAGGGGTCCCCGGTGAGGAAGTCCCAGGCGCGGCTCATCGGCGTCGACCCTGATCCGACCAGGAGCGACAACAGGCCGAGCAAGAGGAGCAGGACGACAAGGGCGGCAGCCGCCCACAGCGTGGGGCGATGCATCTTCGCCAAGCCCGGTATCGGAGGTCTGGATCCGGACGTTGGGACCCGGCCCCCTTGCGCAACCAACATGAAGTTAGCCTAACCTAACCTTGACCTGGAGCCCCGAGTCGGGGTGGCGGCGAACTCCCTGTTCTTTCAGGGGTAATTTGCCATGCCCCGGCACGGCCAGGAATAACCCTTATGTCCGGACTGACCGCCGGGCAACTGAAGCATGGAGATCACGGACATGTCCTCGAACCACTCCCCGCGCACCCGGCTGACCGCGGTTGCGGCCCTCGCTCTGGCCTCCGCCCTCACGCTCTCCGCCTGCGGTTCGGACTCGTCCGACGACTCCGACTCCAGCAGCAACGCCAAAAACGCCGCGAAGAACGTCACCGTCACCGACGCCTCCGGTGCGGAGGTAAAGGTTCCGGCCAATCCCAAGAAGGTCATCGCGCTGAGCGAGATGGACCTGGACTCCGCCCTCGCCCTGAAGGTCAAGCCCGTCGGCCTCTCCGCGGGCAGAGGCCAGAAGGGCGCCCCCGAGTACCTGGCCGACCAGGCCAAGGGCATCCCGGTGGTGGGCGCGGTCACCGGACCCGACATCGAGAAGGTGCTGCAGGCCAAGCCGGACGTCATCCTCGCGGGCCAGCTCGCCGACCAGCAGGTCCTCAAGCAGCTCAAGGAGATAGCCCCGACGGTCGTCACGATCGACAGGACCAAGGACTGGAAGAAGTCCCTGGAGATCACCGGCGAGGTGCTCGGCAAGTCCAACGAGGCGAGCGCGTTCCTCAAGGACTACGACACCAAGGTCGCCGCCGTGAAGAAGAACCTCGGCGACAACGCGGGCGCGAGCGTCTCCGTGGCCCGCTACTCGGCCAAGGGCACCGCCGTCATGCAGCAGGGCGTGTTCATCTCCGACGTCCTGAAGGACCTCGGCTTCAAGCGGCCCGGCATCCAGAACAAGAAGGGCGAGGGCCACTCGACGCCGCTCAGCGACGAGGACCTCAAGCAGATCGACGCCGACTGGCTGTTCATCGGCACCCTCGCGTCGGCCGGTCCTGACGCCGACCTCTTCAAGGAGCTGAAGGGCAAGGCCGCGTACAAGCAGCTCGACGCGGTCAAGAAGGACCACACGACCGAGATCGACGGCTCGAAGTGGACCAGCCTCGGTGGCGCGCAGGCCGCCGTCTCCGTCCTCCAGGACGTCGAGAAGGCGATGGGCAAGTGACTTCCGGCATAACCGACCCTGAGCTCGCGGGCCGGGTGGCTCTGGTCACCGGCGCGGGCCGGGGCATCGGACAGGCAGTGGCCCGCGCGCTCGCCGAGCGCGGCGCGCGGGTCGTCGCCGCCGACCGGTCGCCCGACGTCAAGGAGCAGGACGACGAAGGGCGGCCGGCGGGCGTCGGCCGCGTCACCGGCATGGTCCTCGACGTCACCGACGCGGCCGCCGTGGACGCCGCGTTCGAGGAAGTCGAGCGCACCGTGGGGCCGTTGGACATCCTCGTGAACGTGGCGGGCATCCTGCGGCCCGCCCCGGTCGTCGAACTCACCGACACCGACTGGGCGGAAACCTTCGCCGTCAACACGAACGGCGTCTTCCACACCTCGCGCGCCGCGGCCCGCCGCATGACCGCCCGGGGCAAGGGCTCCATCGTGACGGTCGGCTCGAACGCCGCCGGGGTGCCCCGCACCCAGATGGCCGCGTACGCCGCGTCCAAGGCCGCCGCCACCATGTTCACCAAATGCCTCGGCCTGGAGGTGGCCCGCGACGGCGTGCGCTGCAACGTCGTGTCGCCGGGCTCCACCCACACCGACATGCAGCGGCAGCTGTGGACCGGCGACCACGAGCAGGCCGAGGCCCGGGTCATCGACGGCGACCCCGCCTCGTACCGGGTCGGCATTCCGCTCGGCCGGATCGCCGACCCCTCCGACATCGCCGAAGCGGTCGCCTTCCTGGTCTCCGACCGGGCCAGGCACATCACCCTGCACGACCTGTACGTGGACGGCGGCGCCACCCTGCGCGCCTGAAAGCCGCGCCGCCCTCCCCTACTTGACGAGGAGTCATCCGTGACACCCCCCAACGACGTGGTCGCAGACGCCGCCCCCACCACCCCCGGGGCCGTCGGCGCGGCGACCGCGCTGCTCGACGCCTACCGACCCGGCGACACCCGGTTCTTCGCGTCGCCCACCCGCACCCTCCTCGCCCACGGCACCGCCGCCGAAGTCCCCCACGACGAGCGGCCGTTGACGGAGCGGGTCGCCGCCACCCTGGACGCACAGCTCCGCGCCGGCAACCAGGCGCCGATCGTGGTGGGCTCCATCCCCTTCGACCCCGCCGAGCCCGCCGTGCTCACGGTGCCCGAAGCGGCACGCTGGGCGCCCGCGCTGCGCACCGACCCGCTCGTGGCGCTGCCCACGCCGCCGCCCGCCACGGCCGGCGGCTGGCAGGTGCGCGAGGTTCCCTCGGGCGAGGAGTACGCCGCGTCGGTCGAGGCCGCCGTGGCCCGCATGAAGAGCGGCGAGTTCGACAAGGTCGTCCTCGCCCGCACCCTTGAGCTGTCCACGGACGGACCGCTCGACCTGCCCGCGATGCTCCAGCGCCTGGCGCGCCGCGACCCGCGCGGGTACTCCTTCGCCGTGCCCACGGGCGGGGGCCGTACCCTGCTCGGCGCCAGCCCGGAGCTGCTCGTCTCCCGGCACGGCAACCGCCTGACCGCCAACCCGCTGGCCGGTTCGACGCCCCGTTCGGCGGACCTGGCCGAGGACGTGCGCCGGGCCGCCGCGCTGCTCGAATCGGCGAAGGACCTGCACGAGCACGCCGTCGTCGTGGACGCCGTGCACAAGGCCCTCGCCCCGTTCTGCACCGACCTCGACGTGCCGGAGCGGCCCACCCTGGTCCGCACCGCCACCATGTGGCACCTGTCGACGACCGTCACCGGCGAACTCGCCGACCCGGCCACCTCCGCCCTGGAGCTGGCCACCACCCTGCACCCGACCCCGGCCGTGTGCGGCACCCCGACCGGACACGCCCGTGACGTGATCGGCGAGCTCGAGCCTTTCGGCCGCGGCCACTACACCGGCATGGTGGGCTGGAGCGACGCACGCGGCGACGGCGAGTGGGTCGTCACGATCCGCTGCGCGGAGTCCGAGGAGACGCGGGACGGCAGCGGACGGCTGCGACTCTTCGCGGGCGCCGGCGTCGTGGCCGACTCGTCGCCGGAGGCCGAACGCGCCGAGACGGGCGCCAAGTTCCGTACCTTCCTGGACGCGGTGGGGGTCGACCGATGACGACGACGGACAGCGGTGCGGCGGACAGCCGCAGAGACGCGCCGCGCATCCCCGAGGTCTTCGCCGAGCGGTATCGCGCCGCCGGGTACTGGCGCGGCGAGACGTTCGGCGGCATGCTCCGCGAGCGCGCCGACGCCCACCCCGCCCGGGTCGCGATCACCGACGGGGACCGCAACTGGACGTACGGCGAACTCGACGTACGAGCGGACCAGTTGGCCGCCGGTTTCGCCGCGCGCGGCATCAGCAAGGGTGACCGGGTCGTCGTCCAGCTGCCGAACGTCGCCGAGTTCTTCGAGGTGATCTTCGCGCTCTTCCGGATCGGCGCGCTGCCGGTCTTCGCGCTGCCCGCGCACCGCGAGACGGAGATCCACTACTTCTGCGAGTTCACCGAGGCCGTCGCCTACGTCATCCCGGACCGGATCGGCGGCTTCGACCACCGTGACCTCGCGTCCAAGGTGCTCGCCGAAGTGCCCACGCTGCGCGAGGTGTTCGTGGTCGGCGACCCGGGCGAGCACACCGCCCTCGCCGACGTGCCGCGCGAGCCGGTCGAGCTCGACGGACCCGAGCCGTCCGACCTGGCGTTCCTCCAGTTGTCGGGCGGCAGCACTGGCGTGCCCAAGCTGATCCCCCGCACCCACGACGACTACATGTACTCGCTGTGGGGCTCGAACGAGCTCTGCGGGGTGACGGAGGACTCCGTCTACCTCGTGGCGCTGCCCGCGGCCCACAACTTCCCGCTGTCCTCGCCGGGTTCGCTCGGCCTGCTGTACGCGGGCGGCCGTGTCGTGATGTGCCCGCAGCCCGACCCGGACACCGCGTTCCCGCTCATCGAGCGGGAGCGGGTGACGATCACCGGTCTGGTCCCGCCGCTCGCACTGGTGTGGACGGACGCGGGGCGCACCACGCCGTACGACCTCTCCAGCCTCGAAGTGCTGCTCGTGGGCGGCGCGAAGTTCAGCGAGTCGGCCGCGCGCCGGGTCGCCCCCGCGCTCGGCTGCACCCTCCAGCAGGTCTTCGGGATGGCCGAGGGCCTGGTCAACTACACGCGTCTGGACGACCCGGCGGAGACCATCGTCACCACGCAGGGCCGTCCGATCTCCCCCGACGACGAGATCCGCATCGTCGACGACCTCGACCAGGACGTGCCGGAGGGCGAGGCGGGACACCTGCTGACCCGCGGTCCGTACACCATCCGCGGCTACTGGCGGGCGCCCGAGCACAACGCCCGCTCGTTCACCGCCGACGGCTTCTACCGCACCGGCGACATCGTGCGCCGCACCCCCACCGGGCATCTGGTGGTGGAAGGCCGGGCGAAGGACCAGATCAACCGCGGCGGCGAGAAGATCGCGCCGGAGGAGGTCGAGAACATCATCCTCGCCCACCCGCACGTCCACGACGTGTCGGTCGTCGCCGTCCCCGACGAGTACCTGGGCGAGCGGACCCTCGCGTACGTGATCCTGCGCTCGGACGCCGAACCGCTCAAGCCCGTCGTCATCAAGAAGTTCGTACGGGAGCGCGGTCTCGCCGCGTACAAGGTGCCCGACCGGGTCGAGTTCGTGACCGCCTTCCCGCAGACCGGCATCGGCAAGATCAGCAAGAAGGACCAGCGGACGACCGCCGCGGCTCCTGGCAACTGACCTCCGCCATCGGCCCCGGGCAGCTGACCTCTGCCCGGGGCGGCCCCGATCCACCAGCTTTCCTGAGTTCCCGAAAGGCCCCACCATGGCGCTCCCCGCCGTCACGCCGTACCCGATGCCCTCGTCCGAGGAGCTGCCCGACAACCGGGTCGCCTGGACCATCGACCCGCAGCGGGCGGTGCTGCTCGTCCATGACCTGCAGAACCACTTCCTGACCGCCTACACCCCCGACACCTCGCCGACGGCCGAACTCCTCGCCAACGTCGGCGAGTTGGCGAAGGCGGCGCGCGCGGTCGGCATCCCCGTCCTGTACTCCGCGCAGCCGGGCGGCCAGTCGCCGGCCGAACGCGGACTGCAGCAGGACTTCTGGGGTCCCGGGCTGCCCGACGACGAGCATGCCAAGGCCATCGCGGGCCCGGTCGCGCCGGAGCCCGGCGACACCGTGCTCACGAAGTGGAAGTACAGCGCGTACGTCCGCACCGACCTCGAGGAGCGCATGCGCGAGGCGGGCCGCGACCAGATCGTCGTCGTCGGCGTGTACGCGCACATCGGCGTCCTGATGACGGCCTGCGACGCCTGGATGCGTGACGTGCAGGCGTTCGTCGTCGCGGACGCCGTGGCCGACTTCTCCCGCGAGGACCACGACATGGCCCTGCGCTACGCGGCGGGACGCTGTGCGGTCGTCACCACCACCGACGCGGTTCTGAAGGGGATCTGACATGGCGCTCAGCGTGGAACTCATACGGGCCGACGTCGCCGACGTCCTGGGCGAGGACCCGGCCGACATCCCCGTCGACGAGAACCTCGTCGACTACGGCCTCGACTCGGTGCGCATCATGTCGCTCATCGAGCGCTGGCGCCGCGAGCACGACATCACGGCCACCTTCGTGGACCTGGCCGAACAGCCCGCCATCGAGGCCTGGGCGCCGCTGCTTGGAGCCACGGCATGAGGCTCACCGCTGCCCAGTCGGGCATGTGGTTCGCGCAGGCGCTCGACCCCGGCAGCCCGGCGCAGAACACGGCCGAGTGCCTGGAGATCCACGGGCCCATCGACCCGTCGCTGTTCGCGCAGACGCTGCGACAGGTCGTGTCCGAGGCCGACGCGCTGCGCGTGAGGATCATCGAAGGGGCCGACGGGCCCAGCCAGTTGGAGGTCGTCGACCCGACGCTTCCGCTCAAGGTGCGCGACCTGCGCGCCGCGTCCGACCCGGACGCCGAGGCGCAGGCGTGGATGCGCGAGGACCTGGCCACGCCGTTCGACCTGGCGGCCGGGCCGCTGTTCGCGCACGCGCTGTTCCGCGTCGGCGACGAGCGCTGGCTGTGGTACCAGCGGGTGCACCACATCGTGATGGACGGCTTCGGGTACTCGCTGCTCGCCCGTCGCACCGCCGAGGTCTACACCGCGCTCGCCGCGGGCGAGGAGCCCGGCGAGAGCCCCTTCGGGCGGCTCGAGGACCTGGTCGCCGAGGACACCGCGTACCGCGCCTCGGAGACGTTCGAGACGGACCGCCGCTTCTGGGACGGCGCCTTCGCCGACCGCCCCGACGCCCCCAACCTGGCCGGGCGCACGGCGCTGCCGTCGCGCACCTTCCACCGCCGCAGCGCCCGCCTCTCCCCCGAGGCGACCTCGCGGCTGCGCGAGTCGGCGTCCTCGATGCGGGCGACCTGGCCCGAGGTGCTCGTCGCCGCGCAGGCCCTGTACGTCTCCCGGGCCACCGGCTCGGCCGAGGTGGTGCTCGGCCTGCCGATGATGGGCCGCATGGGCTCGGTGGCGCTCCGCGTGCCCGGCATGGTGATGAACGTGCTGCCGCTGCGGCTCACCGTGACCCCGCAGGCCACCTTCGCGGAGCTGACCCGCCAGGTGGTGCTCGGCATCCGCGCCGCCCGCCGCCACCAGCGCTACCGCTACGAGGACATCCGCCGCGACCTGGGCCTCCTCGGCGAGGGCCGGTCCCTGGTCGGGCCGCTGATCAACGTCATGCCGTTCGACTACGGACTGACCTTCGCGGGGGCCCGCACCGACGCCCACAACCTGTCGGCCGGCCCGGTCGAGGACCTCACGGTCAATGTCTACGACCGCGCCGACGGCAGCGGCCTGCGCATCGACTACGACGGCAACCCCGCCCTGTACGAGCCGGACGAACTCGGCGTCCACCAGGCGCGGTTCATGGAACTCCTGGAGCGCATCGCCGACGCGGGTCCGCACACGCCGCTGGCCGAGCACACCATCGCCCGTCGCGGTGAACTCACCTTGGTGATCGACGAGTTCAACGCCACCGACCACCCGGTGCCTCCCACCACGCTGATCGGCCCGATCGAGGGCCAGGCGGTCCGCACCCCGGACGCCACCGCCCTGGTCTTCGGCGACCAGGAGCTCACCTACGCAGAACTGAACACCCGCGCCAACCGCCTCGCCCACCACCTCATCGAGGCCGGGGTACGTCCGGGCGCGCTCGCGGCGGTCGCCGTGCCCCGCTCCCTGGACCTGGTGATCACGCTCCTCGCCGTGCTGAAGGCGGGCGGCGCCTACCTCCCGCTCGACCCGGACTATCCGGCGGACCGGCTCGCGTACATGCTGGACGACGCGGGCCCGGCCTGCGTGATCGCCGACCGCGCCGACCGGGTGCCCGCGTCGGGCGTCCCGCTCGTCGCCCTGGACACCCTGGACACGACGCCGTACGGCACGTACGACCCGCCGCGGGCGCTCACCCCGCACCACCCCGCCTATGTCATCTACACGTCTGGCTCGACCGGCCGCCCCAAGGGCGTCGTCGTGCCCCACTCGGCGATCGACAACCGGCTGCGCTGGATGCAGGCGACGTACGAACTCGCCGCCGGTGACCGGGTGTTGCAGAAGACGCCGTCCGGTTTCGACGTGTCGGTGTGGGAGTTCTTCTGGGGGCTGCGGGTGGGCGCGACGCTCGTCGTCGCCGAACCGGGGGGCCACAAGGACCCGGCGTACCTCGCGCGGGTCATCCGCGAACAGGACATCACCGTCTGCCACTTCGTGCCGTCGATGCTCCAGGTGTTCCTGGCCGAGCCCGCAGCCGCGGACTGCACGGGCCTGCGGCACGTCTTCTGCAGCGGCGAGGCGCTGCCGCGCGAGACGGTGCGGGAGTTCGGGCGCGTGCTCGACGGCGTGCCGCTGCACAACCTGTACGGGCCGACCGAGGCCGCCGTCGACGTGACGTACCACCCGTGCGCCACCGACGCGACGGGCCCGGTGCCGATCGGCAAGCCCGTCTGGAACACCCGCCTGTACGTCCTGGACGCGGCGCTCCAGCCGTGCCCGCCCGGCATCCAGGGCGAGTTGTACCTGGCCGGGACGCAGCTGGCAGCCGAGTACCTGGGGCGGCCCGAACTGACCGCGTCCCGCTTCGTCGCCGACCCCTACGGCCCGCCCGGCACCCGTATGTACCGCACGGGCGACCTGGCGCGCTGGACCGAGCACGGCGAGATCGAGTACCTGGGTCGCACCGACCATCAGGTGAAGCTGCGTGGCCTGCGCATCGAACTGGGCGAGATCGAGGCCGAGTTGGCGGCCGATCCCTCCGTGGGCGCGGCAAGCGTCCTGGTGCGCGAGGACCGGCCGGGCGACCAGCGGCTCGTCGGGTACGTGACGCCCTCCGACACCGGAGCCGTCCCGGACCCCGAGAAGCTGCGCATCCGGCTCGCCGGGACCCTGCCCGACTACATGGTGCCGGGCGCGATCCTCGTCCTGGACGACTTCCCGCTCAGCCCGAACGGCAAGCTGGACCGGCGCGCCCTGCCCGCCCCCGCCTTCGAGGGGTCGGGCGACGGCGGCCGGGTGCCGAGCGGTCACCGTGAGGAAACGCTGACCCGGCTCTTCGCCGAGATCCTCGGAGTGCCCCAACTCGGCGTGGACGACGCCTTCTTCGACCTGGGCGGCACCTCGCTCCTCGCGGCCCGCCTGGTCGCCAGGGTCCGCGACACGCTCGGCGCGGAACTCACCATCGGCACGCTCTTCCAGGCGCAGACCCCGGCCGCACTCGCCGCCCTCCTGGACGCGGACCACAGCGCGGCCGACCACTCCCTGGACGTGCTGCTCCCGCTGCGCGCGGGCGGTGACCGCGCCCCGCTGTTCGCCTTCCACCCGGCGGGCGGCGTGAGCTGGTGCTACTCGGGACTGCTCTCGCGGCTCGACCCCGGGCAGCCGGTGTACGGCCTCCAGGCGCGCGGACTGCACGGCGAGGGGGGACTCCCCTCCACCATGGAGGAGATGGCGGCCGAGTACGTCGAGGCACTGCGCGCGGTCCGGCCGCACGGCCCCTACCGGCTGCTGGGCTGGTCGGTCGGCGGTGTCCTCGCCCACACGGTCGCCGTACTCCTCCAAGAGGCGGGCGAGGAGGTCGAGTTGCTCGCGCTGCTCGACGCCTACCCCTCCGACCAGTGGCGCGACGCCGTGGTACCGGAAGAGGCGGACGCCTTGGCGGCGCTGCTGCGGATGGCAGGCTACGACCGTACGGACGAGATGACCCGCGAGGACGTCCTGGCGACGCTGCAGCGTGAGGGCAGCGCTCTGGCGGGCCTGCCGGACCGCACCCTGTCGGCGGTCCTCGACATCGTGGTCAACAACGCCCGCCTGATGCGCGAGCACGACCACCGTCCCTTCGACGGCGACGCCCTGTTCTTCACGGCGGCCGCGCCGCGCGCCGAGGACTGGCTGACGAGGGAGGCCTGGGCGCCGTACGTCACCGGTTCGATCACCAACCACGACGTGGACTGCCTGCACCCGGAGCTGACCCAGCCGCGCCGCCTCGACGAGGTCTGCGCCGTCCTCGCCGCCCGCCTCAAGGAGCTGGACCACGCATGACGACAACTCCCAGCCCCTTCGACCAGGTCGCTCCCGTCGACGCCGACACCGACCCGACCCACCTGATCCTGGAGAACACGCTCGGCGAGTACTCCCTGTGGCCGGTCTTCCGCGCCGCGCCCGAGGGCTGGACCACGGTCTACGGCCCCGAGACGTACGGCCGTTGCGTCGCCCGCCTCCAGGATCCGCCCGCGTGACGGAGATCCAGCTCGTCCGCCCGGCCCCGCTCGACGTGTCGCTCCTCGACGCGGAGGAGCGGCGCCGGGCGGCGGCGTTGCGGCGCCCGGCGGACCGGGAGCTGTACGCGGCGGCGCACACGGCGCTGCGCGTGCGGCTCGGCGCCTGCCTCTCCGTCGACCCGGCGGCGGTGGAGCTGGTACGGCTGCCGTGCCCGCTGTGCGGTGAGCCGCACGGCCGCCCCGCGGTGGCCGGAGGCGCGGGCCCGCACTTCTCCCTCTCCCACACGGACGGCCTGGCCCTGCTCGCCTTCTCGGACCGGCCGGTCGGCGCCGACGTGGAGAGGCTCCCGTCCGCGAGCACGGTGGCGGACGTGACAACATCCCTGCACCCCCAGGAACGAACGGAGCTGTCCGAACTCCCTGCGGCGGCCCGCCCCTTGGCCTTCGCCCGCTGCTGGACACGCAAGGAGGCATACTTCAAGGGAACAGGGGAGGGCCTCGCCGGCGGCGGGATGACCTCGCTCCTGGTCGGCACAGGCACCACACCCGTCGACGTCCAAGGCTGGACGATACGAGACGTGACAGCCCCTGAGGGCTACGCGGCAGCGGTCGCCACCGAGGACTCCCCCGTGGAGTCCGCGCCCAGCAGTCCGACCAAACCGTCCGCGAGTTCCGTGCGCCAGCACAAGTAGTCGTGGCCGCCGTTGAACTCGCGATACACGGCGTCCTCGTAGCCCTTCTCCCGCAAGGTGGCGCGCAGCCTGCGCATCGCGGGGAGCGCGACCCACTCCTGCTCGCCGGCCGACAGCCAGAAGCGGACGGGGAGCTTCTCGCTCTCGGCGATGCGGCCGGTCAGCCACTCGGAGCGTTCGAGGTCGGGGCCGTCCGGCCACCAGAAGGACCCCGACTGCGCCAGGACGCGGCCGAACCGCCCCGGCGCGATCACTCCGGCGTACGCGGCGGTGAGGCCGCCCAGGCTCTGCCCCGCGATCACGGTCCGCGCCGGATCGGCGGTCAGGGAGAGGCGCTCGCCCGCCCAGGGCAGCAGCTCGGCCTGGAGGAACCCGACGAACCGTTCGTTGCAGGCGAGCTCGGCCCAGCGCTGATCGGCGCTCAGGGATTCGGGCAGCAGCGCGGCCAGCGGCGGGATGCGGCCGTCGGCGATGAGGTTGTCCAGGAGGGCCGCGACATCCAGACCCGGCTGCCACATCTCACCGTCCATGAGCACGAGCACGGGCAGATCGCGCCCGCCGCCCGGCGGCTCGTACAGGTGCACCCGGCGTTCGTTGCCGAGGAGTTCGCTGCGGACGGTGTGCGTGCTGACGGTGCCGCGCGCGACGCCCTCGCGACGCTGCCAGTCGTCACCTGCCGGCGCCTGCGGCAACTCCACGCACGAGACCGGCTCACCACCCCAACGCCGGGTGAGCGTAAGGGAGTTGAGCGGGTCGGTGCGCTGCTGCTGCCGCAGCCAGGGCCAGTATCCGGCGTCGTCGACCCCGGGCCCGTCCCCCTCGTCCACGCACAGGCTGTATGTCGCCCGCCAGTCCGCCCGCATCCGGATCGACCAGTGCCAGATGTCCGTGCCGGGCACCCGCTCCATCAGGTTGGGGGCCATGTCACGCGGGTCGACGATCTTGTTCGGCATGACGAGGACGGCGCGGGTCGCGTCCGTGCCACGCCACAGGAAGGTGACCACGCGGTGCTGGTCGTCGCCCCGCGGGTCGGGCTCGACGACCGGCGCCCCGCCCGCCGCCCGCACGGCGTCCCAGAAGTCGCCGCCCCGCTCCACGGCCTGCGCCACCCACGCGCTGACCGCACGCTCGACCGGCCGCGGCCGCGGGATGCGGGGCGGCCGGCGGGTCGCCCCGGTGGGAGGAGCGGTGAGCGGCATGAGGAAGCCTCCAGGGGTTCACTGCGTACGCGTAGCTAAGGGTGACCTTACTTGAGCCCCTCACCCTTGGGACGACCAGGGCCGGGCCACGTCCACCAACCCGGGGGCCAGCGGTACATTGCCGCCTATGTCGATACCGAATCCCCAGCCCAACCAACCCAATCAGCCCGCCCAGCCCAATCCGTACCAGCAGACCCCGCCGAATCCGTACCAGCAGCCCCCGGGCGCGGTGCCACCCCAAGGCTCGCCCCAGCCCTTCGGCCAGCCGCCGGGTCCGTACGGCCAGCAGCCGGGCCCCTACGGCCAGCCGCCCGCACCGCCCGCGCCTCCGGCAGGCCCGCGCAAGCCCACGCCCGGCTGGGTGTGGGGCATCGGCGGCGTCGTGGTCGCCTCGGCCCTGTGGGCGGGAGCGCTCTTCGCCACCGGCAACCTCGGCTCCACCGGCGGCGACGGCGACGACGCGAAGGCGGACCTCGCCGGATACCAGTACGCGAAGAACCTCTGCGACGTCTCCCCGCTCGACGCCTTCAAGGAGAAGTACGAGATCGACTCGGACTCCACCTCGACCACTCACTACGGCACCCGGCAGAAGGGCTTCGACCAGAGCTACTGCAGCCGCAAGCTCAAGGACCCGGAGGCGGACGCCGACTCGTATTCGAGCATCTACGTCTACTCGACCGCCCGCTGGCACAAGGCCACCGACCCGAAGGGCGAGTTCGCCTCCGAGCAGAAGGCCTACGAGGACCAGTCGCAGAAGACGTACACCTACAAGACCAAGGCCGTCAGCGGCATCGGCGACGAGGCCTACCTGGTGACCGACAGGAGTGGCACCAGCGGTACCAGCGGCACGAGCGACGACCTCAACGGCATGACGCTCGCCGTGCGGGAGGGCTGGTTCACCATCGAGACGCGCTGGAGCTACTACGGCGGCGCGGACGACAAGTCCGAGCCGCCGACCGCTTCGGAGGTCGAGGAGATGCTCAAGTCCGACACGCGCGCCGCGATGGAAGGGCTCAAGAAGTGAGGGACGGGCTCGTGCGGTCCTGAACTGGACTCAGCACAGGGGCGGGGCGGGGCGGACGAGGCCCGACTGGTAGGCGATGACGACCAGTTGGGCACGGTCACGGGCATCGAGCTTGGTCATGGCGCGCTGGACGTGCGTGCGTACGGTCAGCGGGCTGACGAAGAGCGCGTCGGCGATCTCGGCGTTGGACTTCCCCTCGGCGACCAGAGCCATCACCTCCCGCTCGCGGGCGGTGAGCGCGGCGAGACTCTCGGGCGGCACCAGGTGGCCGCCGGGTTCGGGGGTGGCGAGGAAGCGGGTGATGAGGGCGCGCGTGGCCGACGGGGAGAGCAGCGAGTCGCCCGCGACCACGGTACGGATCGCGCCGAGGAGTTCGTCGACTCCCACGTCCTTGCCGAGGAATCCGCTCGCTCCGGCGCGCAGGGCCTGGGCGACGTACTCGTCGGTCTCGAAGGTCGTGAGGATGAGGACACGGGTCGCGGCGAGGTCCGGGTCGGCGCAGATCCGGGCGGTCGCGGCCAGGCCGTCCGTGCCCGGCATGCGGATGTCCATGAGGGCCAGGTCGGGGCGGTGGATGTGGGTGAGTTCGAGGGCTTCCTCGCCGTCGGTGGCCTCGGCGACCACCTCCATGTCGTCGCAGGAGTCGATCAGGATGCGGAAGGTCGCCCGGAGGAGGGCCTGGTCGTCGGCAAGCAGGACGCGGAGGGTCATGTGGTGCGGTTCTCTTCCGTGTTCTCGGGGTGCGGCGGCAGGTGGGCGGTGACTTCGAAACCGCCTTCGGGGCGATGGCCGGCGTGCAGGTGACCGCCGACGGAGTGGGCGCGTTCCCGCATGCCTATGAGCCCGTAGCCATGTCCTCCGGCGGGTGTGGCGGGCGCCGTGTGGTGTCCGTCGTCGGTGACCTCGAGGGTCAGGCCGTCGGGGGCGTGGGTCAGATGGACGTACGCCGTCTCCGTGCGGGCGTGTTTGCTGACGTTGGTGAGCGCTTCCTGCACGATCCGGAATGCTGTCAGATCGACCGCCGCCGAGAGCGGCTGCGGCTCGCCCTCCGTGGTGACGGTGACCGTGAGTCCGGTGGAGGCGAACGACGCGGTGAGGTCGGCGAGCCGGGCGAGCCCGGGTTGCGGCTCCAGGGGGGACGGCCCCAGAGGGGACGGCTCCAGGGGCGTGTCGGTGTCGCTCGCCTGGCGCAGCAGCCCCACGGTGGCCTTGAGCTCCCGCAGAGCCGTCGCGGTGGTGCCCGTGAGGTCGGTGAGGATCTGCTTGGCCTGGCCGGGGTGGGTGTCCGCGAGGTGCGCGGCCGTGCCGGCCTGGGCGTTGGCCAGGGTCAGGTGGTGGGCGACGACGTCATGCAACTCCCTTGCGATGCGCATGCGTTCGGCGTGCGCGGCACGGGCCTGCAGGGACTCCAGGTAGGCACGGCGCAGTTGGACGCCACTGCCGAACATCGCTGACAGGAGGATCCAGGCGATGGGGTTGAGCGTCTTGAGCAGCAGCGAGTGGTTGACGGTGTCCGCGAACAGGGCGGTGCCCCCCACCAGGACGGCGACGACGAGCGTGTACCCACGGGTGACCCTGCGGCCGCTGCCGACGGCCAGCCAGTAGAGCGCCACCATGACCGGGCCCAAGAGCAGGGGCGTGAGCAGGAAGCCCATCGCGCTTGTGCCCATGGCGCACACCGTGGTCACGGCGACGACGGTGCGGGGACGGCTGCGCTGCCACAGCAGGGTCGTGCAGCCGACGCCCGAGGCCAGCACGCCGGCCCACCACGCGGGCCGGTCGGAGGGACTGGTGGTGCTGAGCATGCTGCCGGAGAAGGAGACGCCGAACAGCAGCAGTGCCACGGCCGCGTCGGCGACGCGGGGGTGGGCCTCCGCGCGGCGCTGCCAGCTGGTGAGCATCGAGTTCTCCGATCATGAGTCTTCAGCCATCGTCGGCCACGCGGCGTCCGGAGGGGCGCAGGCCGCCCCGTGTCCCGCACGGGGCGGTCCCGCGTCGTACTGCTCGGCCACCCGGCCACACGCTTCGTCACGCGGTCTTTGTCAGGTCCGCACCGACTCGCGATCGGCAGGCCGGGCGGGGGCCGGTATGACGGCGGACCTGCGGCTGAGCGCCTCGCCCTCCACGTCGACGCGGGGCAGCAGCCGGTCCAGCGGGCGCGGCAGCCACCACGCCGCCTTACCGAGCAGGGCGAGGACGGCGGGGACGAGCGCCATACGGACGACGAACGCGTCGAACAGGACGGCCACGGCAAGTCCGAACCCGATCGTCTTGATCATGGATTCGCCGGCGCCGATGAACCCGGAGAACACCGCCATCATGATCAGCGCGGCCGCCACCACGACACGTGCGCTGTACCGGAATCCGCTGACGACGGCCTGCCCCGGCCGGTCCCCGTGCACGTACGCCTCGCGCATACGTGCGACGAGGAACACCTCGTAGTCCATGGCGAGCCCGAACACGATGCCCACCAGGAAGATCGGCATCAGGCTCATGATCGGACCGGTCTGTTCGACGCCGAGGAGCCCGGCGCCCCAGCCCCACTGGAAGACGGCGACGACTGAGCCGAGAGCGGCGCCGACCGACAGGAGGAAACCGAGGGCCGCCTTGACCGGTACGAGGACGGAGCGGAAGACCACCATCAGGAGCAGCACGGCCAGGCTCACCACGACGGCGAGATACGGAATCAGGGCGTCCTGCACCTTCTGGGCCATGTCTATGTTCATCGCCGTGGACCCGGTGACCTCGAAGGTGGCCCCCTGGGTGGTGGCCTCGATCGCGGGACGGTCGCCGCGGATGCCGTGGACGAGGTCCTTGGTCTTCTGGTCGGTGGGAGCGGCTGCCGGCACAGCGGTGAACATCGCGGTGTCACCGGAGGGGTTGAACTGCGCGGGCGACACGGACACGACCCCCTCCGTGGCGCCGACGCGCTGCTCGACGGTCGTCACCGCGGCCTTCGGATCGGCCGCCCCCTTGGCGTCGACGACTATGGTCAGCGGTCCGTTGAACCCGGGACCGAAGCCGTCGGCGAGGGCGTCATAGGCGCGGCGTTCCGTGGTCGAGGTGGGCTTGGCCTCGTCCCCCGGCATGCCGAGCCGGAGATCGAGCACCGGCAGGGCCAGCGTGCCGAGCCCCGCGACGGAGGCGAGCAGCACGGGGACGGGGCGGCGCAGGACGAACCTGGCCCAGCGGCTGCCGCCGTTGCTCTCGCCGCCGTCGCGCTCACCCCCGCCCTTGAGGTTGCCGCGCCCGCGGCTGGAGCGGGAGAGCACCGCGTTCGGCCAGAGGCCGAGCAGGGCCGGGACGAGGGTGAGCGCGATGACGACGGAGACGACGACCGCCCCGGCGGCGGCCAGACCCATCTTGGTCAGCATCGGGATGCCGACCACCGAGAGCCCCGCCAGCGCGATGACCACGGTGAGCCCCGCGAAGACGACCGCGGAACCGGCCGTCCCCGCGGCGAGCCCCGCCGCCTCCTGGGGCGCGTGCCCCTTGGCCCGCTCCTCCCGGTAGCGGGAGACGACGAACAGGGCGTAGTCGATGCCGCAGGCGAGGCCGAGCATCGTGGCGAGGGTGCCGGTCGTCGCGGAAAGGCCGAGCGCGCTGCCCAGGGCCAGGATCGAGGCCATGCTGACGCCGACGCCGATGATCGCGGTCAGCAGCGGAAGGCCGGCCGCGGCCAGCGATCCGAAGGTGATCAGCAGGACGACGGCGGCGATGGCGACGCCGATCCCCTCGGCCGCCCCGCCCGCCTCGGGCTGGGTGGCGAGCGCGTTTCCGCCCGCCTCGACGGTCAGGCCCGCGTCCCTGGCTTCTTCCATGGCGCGCTCGAGGGCCGTCTTGCTCCGGTCGGTGAGGTCGCCGGACTCCACCTTGTACGTGACCGTCGCGTACGCCGTCGACTCGTCCTCGCTCACCCCCCGTGCCTTGAACGGGTCGGCCGCGTGGGCGACTTGGGGCCCGTCGGCCGCCTCGTCCACGAATCTCTCGACGGCCTCGCGGTTCTCGGCGGCGGTGACCTTTTGCCCGTCGGGGGCGACGAAGACGATGCGCGCGCTCGCCCCGTCGGCCGCGGCCCCGGGGAAGCGCTGCTCCATCAGGTCGAACGCCTTCTGGGACTCGATGCCGGGCATGGAGTTGCCCTCGTCCGGGGCGGCGGGCGCCGTGGCCGCGCCGAAGCCGACGGCACCTAGGACGGCCGCCCACAGCAGGGCGACGTACCAGCGCCGCCGGAAGGCCAGACGGCCAAGGCGATAGAGAAGAGTAGCCACGGGCAGAGGTCTCCAGATCTGGTCTCGGGTACCTCCACAGGTTCTCCGGGCGCGGGGGGTCCGGTCGTCGTGCACCTGCAGTCAATACGGCGTACTGACCTGGCAGTACTCACTCCCGTCTCGTCATACGTGGGAGTTACTTCCCCCTAGGGGGAGTTGCTCCCCCGGGCCGAGGTGGTCACGGGCGCGGCCAGGGGTGGCCCTCCAGGCGCTCGATGTCGCTGTTGAAGCGCTGGAGAAAGCCCGCGAACGCGGCCACGTCCTCCGCCGACCAGTCGTCCATGACCTTCTCCAGGCTGAGGGTGTACTCGGCGCGGTCGGCGTCGAGTTGCCGCGCGCCCTCGGCGGAGATGCGGAACTTGCGGGCCATGCCGCCGTCGGGGTCCGGGATGCGCTCGACGAGGCCGCCGCGCATCATCGCGGCGGTCTGCCGGTTCAGGGTGGAGGCGTCGAGGCCGAAGGCGTCGGTGAGCTGCCCGATGGACATGGGCCCGTCCATCTGGATGCGGCTGAGCAGGATGTACGCGCTGCGGTCGAGGCGCCCGCCGGAGGAGCGTGTGCGGGGGTTGAAGAGGTGTGAATGCCGTCCGAGCAGCATCGTCTCGAATTCGACCCGCCGCACTGGCTTCTCCGTGCGGCCGGCGGGCTTGCTGTGGCGGCGACCGGGCTTTTCCATGAGGGCATTCTACTCGGCATATGCATCATGCACTTCATATGTATAGTGCACATCCTCGTGCCGTGGTGAGCATCGCGATGTCGTCAGGCCATCGCCACCCGGAAAGCCGAAGGAGAAGCCAGTGGTCAGCTCGAAGCCCGATGTCCGCCCCGATGTGCGCCCGGGGCGGATAGTCGGGGTACTCGCCCTCGCGGGCATCGTGGCCGCCGTCATGCAGACGCTGGTGGTACCCCTGATCGGCGACCTCCCCGGCATGCTCGACACCACCCCCTCGAACGCCTCGTGGGTGGTCACGGCGACGCTGCTCTCGGCGGCGGTGGCGACGCCGGTGGCCGGACGGCTCGGCGACATGTACGGCAAGCGGCGCATGCTGCTCGTCTCGGTGATACCGCTCGTGGTCGGCTCGGTGGTGTGCGCCCTCGCCTCATCCGTGGTGCCGATGATCATCGGCCGCGGACTGCAGGGCCTCGGCATGGGCGTGGTGCCGCTGGGCGTCAGCCTCCTGCGTGACGTGCTGCCGCCCGAGAAGCTCGGCTCCTCCATCGCCCTGATGAGCGCGTCCATGGGCGTGGGAGGTGCGCTCGGGCTGCCCTTCTCGGCGGCGGTCGCCGAGAACGCCAGCTGGCGTGTGCTGTTCTGGGTCGCCGCCGGCCTGAGCCTCCTGGTCGCCGTCCTGGCCTGGCTGTTCGTGCCCACCGGCCGGAAGGGCTCCGGCTCCGCCCGCTTCGACGTGCTGGGTGCGATCGGGCTCGGCAGCGGCCTCGTCTGCCTGCTGCTCGCCGTCTCCAAGGGCTCCGACTGGGGCTGGACGAGCGGCACCACGCTCGGCCTGTTCGCCGCCGCGCTCGTCATCCTGCTGGCCTGGGGCCGGTGGGAGCTGCGCAGCGACGAGCCGCTGGTGGACCTGCGCGTCACCGCCCGTCCGCAGATCCTGATGACCAACGCGGCCTCGGTGCTGGTCGGTTTCGCGATGTACGCCCAGTCGCTGGTCGTCCCCCAGCTCCTCCAACTGCCGGAGGCCACCGGCTACGGCCTGGGTCAGTCGATGATGGCCATGGGCCTGTGGATGGCACCGGCGGGCCTGATGATGATGGGCCTCGCACCGCTCGGCGCCAAGCTGTCGGACGCCCGCGGCCCCAAGGTCACCCTGGCCGTCGGCAGCCTGATCATCTCCCTCGGCTACGCCTCCTCCATACTGCTGCTCGGCTCCACCTGGGGCCTGCTGGCCGTGACGATCGTCTGCAACGCGGGCGTCGGCCTGGCGTACGGGGCGATGCCGGCGCTCATCATGGGCGCTGTCCCGCAGGAGGAGACCGCGTCGGCCAACAGCTTCAACACCCTGATGCGCTCGATCGGCAGCTCCGCGGCGGCGGCCGTGATCGGCGTGGTCCTCGCCCAGATGACGACGGACTTCGGCGGCCACTTCCTCCCGTCGGAGAACGGCTTCAAGACCGCCATGCTGATGGGCTGCGGTGTGGCCCTCGCGGCAGCGGCGGTGGCGTCGTTGATTCCGGTGCGCCCGGTGGATGCGGATTCCGACTCCCCCGAGACAGAGACAGACCCGCGTGCGGCTTCGGGCGCCACGGCCTGATCACCCATGTCATGCCCGCCCCTCTCTCCCGGGAAGGGCGGGCATGACAAAACCCCACGGCCTCAGAGAGGCCGTGGGGTTCTGGCTGGTGTCCGAGGGGGGACTTGAACCCCCACGCCCGATAAAGGGCACTAGCACCTCAAGCTAGCGCGTCTGCCATTCCGCCACCCGGACTAGGTGTCTGCCGTTCGCGGGTGTTCCCCGCGGCGACATGGACAACAATACCAAGCTTTCGGAGTGCCTTTCACCTGCGTATCCGTACGTCGACGGGCGGATGCCCGGTGACCCGATACGCCGCATCTACAGTCTCACCATGAGTGACGGGTTGGTTACGGAAGTGCTTGGTGGAGTGAAGGTACGGCGGCCCCGGCTGCTGTCCCCGTTGCGTGAGCATCTGCGGGACACCATGTGGTTCGCGCCGACCGCCGGGCTTGTGGGGGCCATGGTGCTGTGGGCCGTCGCCGCGGAGGTGGACAGCCGGGTCGTGGAGTTGCTGCAGGAGGACGGGGACTACGACACCGTCCGGAGCCTGATGGGGATCGCCGACGACGCCAAGGCGGTGATCAACACCATCGGCTCGGCCATGATGACGTTCATCGGTGTCGTCTTCAGCATCTCGCTCGTGGCCGTGCAGATGGCCAGCGGGCAGTTCAGCCCGCGGGTGGTGCGGCTGTACGTCAGGTCCCGGATCACCAAGATCACGCTCACCGTCTTCCTTGCGACGTTCCTGTTCTCGCTGATGACGCTGACGTCCTTCGACAGCGAGAGCGATCCGCGGCTGCTGACGAGCGTGCCGCTGGTCGAGTCGGTTCTGGCGATGGCGATGGTGTTCCTGAGCCTGCTGCTCTTCGTCGCGTACGTGAACGGCACCCTCCGCATGATGCGGATCAGCTTCGTCATCGACCGGATCGCCCGTGAGTCGTTCCGGGTGGCCGTGAAGCACCCGACCGAAGCCGCGGTGAACGGCGAGCGCCTCGGCCCCGCCACCGCCCGGATCACTCACGACGGGCGGGCCGGAGTGCTGCGGGACGTGAACATCGCCCGCGTCGTGCGGGCCGCCGGACGCCACGGTGTGGTGCTGCGACTGCTGCCGCGCATCGGAGACTTCGTGGTGCCGGGCACGCCGGTGTTCACCGTGCACGGCGGTGCGGCGCCACCCCCGCGCGCCCTGCGCTACACGGTGTCCGTGGGCGTGGAGCGCACCTTCCACCAAGACCTCGGGTTCGGGCTTCGCCAGCTCGCCGACATCGCGCTGCGAGCCCTCTCCCCCGCGGTGAACGACCCGACCACCGCCGTGCAGGCCCTTGACCGCATCGTCCAGTTCCTGACCTCGGTGGCCGCACATCCGCTGGGCGCCCTGCGCCACCGCGACCGGCGCGGGGTCGTACGCATGGTGCAGCCCGTACCGGACTGGACCGCGCTGGTGGACCTCGGGTTCGCCGAGATCCGAGGGTGCGCGGTCGGCAACCCACAGGTCACCCGGCGCATGATGGCCGGTCTCGACGACCTGCTGCGGCTCGCACCGCAGGAGCGCAGGGAGCCGCTCCTGCGTCACCGTGAGCTGCTCGCGCAGGCGGTGGAGCGCACGGTCCCGGAGGCCGCGGACCGCGCGTTCGCACTGCTGCCGGACCGGCAGGGCATCGGCTAGGCAACCGATCCTCTGCCGGATCCGGGCTCACGCCATCGGACCGGGGCTCACGCCATCAGGTGGTAACTCGGGAAGTTCCCCGGCGGCCGCTCCGGCGCCGGGCCGTGCGTGACCGCGCGCACCAGCAGCTCACCGCCGACGAAGGCGCCGCGCCAGGACGCACCGAAACCGCCGAACAGCTCCTCCCTGTCCCCGCGCGAGCGCGGCTTCCCGTGGCCCGTCTTGAAGGCACGGATCTGCGGCGCGAGACGCTCGTACGTCGCGGTGTCGTCGGTCGAGAGCGTGGCGACCAGCGCTCCGTTCGACGCGTTCATGGCGGCGAGCAGTTCCGCCTCCGTGTCGACCAGGACGATGGTGTCGACCGGGCCGAAAGGCTCCGCGTGGTGCAGCGGGGATGAGGGGGGTGGGTTGAGGAGCGTGACGGGGTGGACGTACGCGGCGGTGTCCTGGCCCGGCAGGAAGGCATCCGCCGCCGACGCGCCGCGGTACAGCGGCACCGCGCCACGGTCGATGGCCTCCGCCACCTGGTCGCCCAGCTCCTTGGCCTTGGCCGCGTTGATCAGCGGCCCGAAGTCGAGTTGCGGGAACGGGTCGTCGGCGTGCTCGACCGCCAGGGGGTGGCCGACGCGGACGGTGCGCACGGCCGGCAGGTAGGCGGCGAGGAACTCGTCGAAGAGGGCTCGCTGGACGACGAAGCGCGGGTACGCCGTGCAGCGTTGCTTGCCGTAGTCGAAGAGTTTGGGGATGACGGCGCTGAGCGCGTCCCAGTCGCTGAAGTTCCAGATGCCCCAGGTGTTCAGTCCTTCCTGTTCGAGGATGTGCCGCTTGCCGAGGTCGGCGACGGCGGTGGCGACGGCGGCGCCCGTGTCCCGTCCGCCGACGAAGGAGACGCAGCCGATCTCGGGTGCGCGGACCAGCGCTTCGGACAGTTCGCCCCCGCTGCCGCTCACGAGGGTGACGGGAATCCCCTCACGGACGGCCAGGGCGCACGCGAGGGTCAGACAGGCGACGCCGCCATCGGTCGGGGTCTTGGCGATGACCGCGTTGCCCGCGAGTGCCTGTACCAACACTGCGTGAACGAGCACGCTCATCGGGTAGTTCCAGCTCGCGATGTTGGATACCGGACCGTCCAGCGGGCTCCGGCCCCCGACCATCGGCTCGATGCCGTCGACGTACCAGCGCACGCCGTCGATGGCCCGGTCGACGTCGGCCTGGGCGAGCCGCCAGGGCTTGCCGATCTCCCAGACAAGCAGGAGCGCGAGCAGTTCGCGGTGTTCGGTGAGGGCGTCGAGGGTGGCGGCGACGCGGGCGCGCCGCTCGTCCAACGGGACGTGCCGCCAGGCCCGGTGCTGGCCGAGTGAGGCGCGTACGGCCTGCTGGGCGGTGGCGGCGTCGAGGCGCGGCGGGCCCGCGATGGGGCTGCCGTCGACGGGTGAGGTGGCGGGCAGGGCACGGCCGTCCGCCTGCCAGGTGCCGTTCCAGAGGTTGAGGACGCGGTCGTCGCGGAAGGCCTCGGGCGCGACGGCGACACAGCGTCGCCAGGCGTCGGCCCAGGCCGTACCGGCTTTGAGGACGCGGGGGCTGGTGAGGGTGGGTGCCATTCGTATGTCTCCGCTCACGGTGCACAAGTCGGGGCGGGAGGTGCATGGCTCGCACGGATGGGCTCGGATCTCGGTCCATGCGTATGGTCCGTGCGGTGTGCTGGGGGACGCTAGTGCAGTCGGCGCCTGCCACCTATGAGTGACATCACGCCCCGAGTCGGTTGAGAACGAGGCGGGCCGTTTCCGTCGGTGTGGCGCCGACCCGTACCCCCGCGGCTTCCAGCGCCTCCTGCTTCGCGCGCGCGGTGCCGGACGAGCCCGAGACGATCGCTCCCGCGTGGCCCATGGTCTTGCCCTCAGGCGCGGTGAAACCTGCGATGTAGGCGACCACGGGCTTGGTGACGGCCTGTTGGATGTAGGCGGCGGCGCGCTCCTCCGCGTCGCCGCCGATCTCCCCGATGAGGACGATCAGTTCGGTGTCGGGGTCGTCCTCGAAGGCGGCGAGGCAGTCGATGTGCGTGGTACCGACGACAGGGTCGCCGCCGATGCCGACACAGGTGGAGAAGCCGATGTCGCGCAGCTCGTACATGAGTTGGTAGGTGAGCGTGCCGGACTTCGACACCAGGCCGATGCGTCCGGACTTGGTGATGTCGGCGGGGATGATGCCCGCGTTGGCCTGGCCGGGGGTGATGAGTCCCGGGCAGTTGGGGCCGATGACGCGTGTGCCGCGCTCCTTGGCGTACGCGTGGAAGGCGACGGCGTCGTGTACGGGGATGCCCTCCGTGATGACCACGGCGAGACCGATCCCGGCGTCGGCGGCCTCGATGACCGCCGCCTTGGAGAAGGCGGGCGGCACGAAGACCACGGTGACGTCGGCGCCCGTGGCCTCGATGCCCTCGCGGACGGAGCCGAAGACGGGGACGGCCCGGTCGTCGAAGTCGATGGTGCGGCCGGCCTTGCGGGGGTTGACGCCCCCGACGACGTCCGTTCCGGCCGCGAGCATGCGCCGGGTGTGCTTCATGCCCTCGGCGCCGGTCATGCCCTGGACGAGGACCTTGCTCTCCTTGGTGAGATAGATCGCCATGTCCCTGCTCCTCAAGCTGCGTTGGTGTGACCGGCGAGTTCGGCGGCTCGGCGTGCGGCGCCGTCCATCGTGGTGGCCTGCTGGACCAGGGGATGGGAGCGGGCGTCGAGTATGGCGCGGCCGCGTACGGCGTTGTTGCCGTCGAGGCGGACCACCAGCGGCTTGGTCAACTGGACGGATTCCAGCGCTTGGACGATGCCGTCGGCGACGGCGTCGCATGCGGTGATGCCGCCGAAGACGTTGACGAAGACGGACTTGACCGCGGGGTCGGAGAGGATGACGGAGAGTCCGTCGGCCATGATCTGGGCGGAGGCGCCGCCTCCGATGTCGAGGAAGTTCGCGGGGCGCGCCCCGCAGCCGGCGACCACGTCGAGGGTGGACATGACGAGGCCCGCGCCGTTGCCGATGATGCCGACCTCGCCGTCGAGTTTGACGTAGTTGAGGCCCTTGGAGGCGGCAGCCGACTCCAGCGGGTCGCCGTGCTCGAAGTCGTCGGCACCCCAGCGGGCCTGGCGGAAGCGGGCGTTGTCGTCCAGGGTGACCTTGCCGTCGAGGGCGAGGATCTCTCCCTGGGTGTTTCGGACGAGGGGGTTCACCTCCACGAGGAGGGCGTCTTCGCGGATCAGCACCTGCCACAGCTTGACCAGGACGTCGGCGGTGGCCTCGGGGAGCCCCGCCGCGGCGGCGATCTCGGCGCCCTTCGCGTCGTCCACTCCCTTCGCCGGGTCGATCTCCACACGCGCGACGGCTTCCGGCCGGCTCGCCGCCACCTCCTCGATCTCCATGCCGCCCTCGGCGGACGCGATGGCGAGGAAGCGCCCCGCCGCGCGGTCCAATACGTACGAGACGTAGAACTCGCTTTCGATCTCCACGGGTTGGGCCACCATCACCTTGTGCACGGTGTGACCCTTGATGTCCATGCCGAGGATCTGGCGTGCGGTGATCTCGGCGGCGGCCGCGTCCGCGACCACCTTCACGCCGCCCGCCTTGCCGCGCCCGCCGGTCTTCACCTGGGCCTTGACGACGACGCGGCCACCCAGGCGCTCGGCGCCCGCGCGGGCCTCCTTAGCCGTGTCGGCGACCTCCGCTCGCGGCACCAAGATGCCGTGTTCCTCGAAGAGTTTCCTTGCCTGGTGCTCGAACAGGTCCATTCCGGCTCCTGACGCCTTGTCGTTCCGGGGAGCGAACCCCCCGCCTCCGAAAAGTGCCGCACGCCCCCTGGACACCACTGACCGGATGCGGGATAACAAGCTTCATACAGTATTCGTCGACTGTATGCAATCTACCGCGAGAGCACCTCCGAGCAGTGTGTGCGCAGCGTGTGAGCGCTCCAACTCCCCTACGAAGGGACAGGACTTCGCCATGCCCGACGGCAGCAGCGACACGAACCAGACCCACATCTCCGGTGGGCATCTGGTCGCCAAGGCACTCAAAGCAGAGGGTGTGGAGGTCATCTACACCTTGTGCGGCGGCCACATCATCGACATCTACGACGGCTGCGTCGACGAGGGGATCGAAGTCGTCGACGTACGCCACGAGCAGGTCGCCGCCCACGCGGCCGACGGTTACGCGCGCCTCACCGGAAAGCCCGGATGCGCCGTGGTGACGGCAGGACCGGGCACCACGGACGCCGTCACGGGCGTCGCGAACGCCTTCCGCGCCGAGTCCCCCATGCTGCTGATCGGCGGCCAGGGAGCGCACACCCAGCACAAGATGGGCTCACTCCAGGACCTTCCGCACGTCGACATGATGACGCCCATCACCAAGTTCGCCGCGACGGTGCCGGACACGGCGCGCGCCGCCGACATGGTCTCGATGGCCTTCCGCGAGTGCTTCCACGGCGCTCCTGGCCCGTCCTTCTTGGAGATACCGCGCGATGTGCTCGACGCCAAGGTGCCGGTGGACAAGGCCCGGGTGCCGCAGGCGGGGCGGTACCGCGCCTCCACCCGCTCCACCGGAGACCCCGAGGCCGTCGAGAAGCTCGCCGACCTGCTCGTGCACGCCGAGAAGCCCGCGATCCTGCTGGGCAGCCAGGTGTGGACGACGCGGGGAACCGCCTCCGCCATCGAACTCGTGCGGACCCTGAATGTGCCCGCCTACATGAACGGCGCGGGCCGCGGGACCCTGCCGCCCGGGGACCCGCACCACTTCCAGCTCTCGCGGCGGTACGCCTTCTCCAACGCCGACCTCATCGTCATCGTGGGAACGCCCTTCGACTTCCGCATGGGCTACGGGAAGCGGCTCTCCCCCGACGCCACGGTCGTACAGATCGACCTCGACTACCGCACCGTCGGCAAGAACAGGGACATCGACCTGGGCATCGTCGGTGACGCCGGACTCATCCTGAAGTCGGTCACCGAGGCCGCCTCCGGGCGCCTCAACGGAGGCGCGTCCAAGCGCAAGGAGTGGCTCGACGAGCTGCGCGCCGCCGAACAGACGGCGATCGAGAAGCGGCTTCCGAACCTCAAGTCCGACGCCTCGCCCATCCACCCCTACCGTCTCGTGAGCGAAATCAACGACTTCCTTACCGAAGACTCCATCTACATCGGCGACGGCGGCGACATCGTCACCTTCTCCGGGCAGGTCGTGCAGCCCAAGTCACCCGGCCACTGGATGGACCCCGGACCGCTCGGCACGCTCGGGGTCGGCATCCCCTTCGTGCTCGCCGCCAAGCAGGCGCGGCCCGACAAGGAGGTGGTGGCCCTCTTCGGAGACGGCGCCTTCTCGCTGACCGGATGGGACTTCGAGACGCTCGTCCGCTACAACCTGCCCTTCGTCGGGATCGTCGGCAACAACTCCTCGATGAACCAGATCCGCTACGGCCAGAAGGCCAAGTACGGCGAGGAGCGCCAGCGGATCGGCAACACCCTCGGAGACGTCCACTACGACAAGTTCGCCCAGATGCTCGGCGGCCACGGCGAAGAGGTACGCGACCCCGCCGACATCGGCCCCGCGCTGCGGCGGGCCCGCGAGTCGGGCAAGCCCTCGCTCATCAACGTATGGGTCGATCCGGACGCGTACGCCCCCGGGACCATGAACCAGACCATGTACAAGTGAGGAGCCCGCGCGATGACGACCAAGGCTCTTGAGGGCGTACGCGTCCTCGACATGACACACGTCCAGTCCGGGCCCTCCGCCACCCAGCTGCTCGCCTGGCTCGGTGCGGACGTGGTGAAGCTGGAGGCGCCCTCCGGAGACATCACACGCAAGCAGTTGCGCGACCTCCCGGACGTCGACTCGCTCTACTTCACGATGCTCAACTGCAACAAGCGGAGCATCACCCTCAACACCAAGACCGAGCGCGGCAAGGAACTCCTCACCGAGCTGATCCGGCGCTCCGACGTGATGGTGGAGAACTTCGGCCCCGGCGCCGTGGACCGGATGGGCTTCACCTGGGAACGCATCCAGGAGATCAACCCGCGGATCGTCTACGCCTCGATCAAGGGCTTCGGAGAGGGCCCCTACACCAACTTCAAGGCCTACGAAGTGGTCGCCCAGGCCATGGGCGGCTCCATGTCGACCACGGGCTTCGAGGACGGTCCGCCGCTCGCCACGGGCGCCCAGATCGGCGACTCCGGGACCGGCATCCACGCCGTCGCCGGCATTCTCGCCGCCCTCTTCCAGAGGGAGAACACCGGGCGCGGGCAGCGCGTGAACGTGGCCATGCAGCACGCCGTGCTCAACCTGTGCCGGGTCAAGCTGCGCGACCAGCAGCGCCTGGCGCACGGACCGCTCGCCGAGTACCCGAACGAGGACTTCGGGGACGAGGTGCCGCGCTCGGGCAACGCGAGCGGCGGCGGGCAGCCCGGCTGGGCGGTCAAGTGCGCGCCCGGCGGACCGAACGACTACGTGTACGTCATCGTGCAGCCCGTCGGCTGGCAGCCGCTCACCGAGCTCATCGGACGCCCCGAACTCGCGGAGGATCCCGAGTGGGCCTCTCCGGAGTCGCGGCTTCCCAAGCTCGGCAAGATGTTCCAGCTCATCGAGGAGTGGTCATCGACCCTCCCCAAGTGGGAGGTCCTCGAGCGGCTGAACGCCCACAACATCCCGTGCGGCCCGATCCTCTCCACCAAGGAGATCATCGAGGACGCCTCGCTGGCCGCGAACGAGATGGTCGTCGAGGTCGCGCATCCCCAGCGCGGCTCCTTCACCACGGTCGGCTCCCCGCTGAAGCTGTCGGACTCCCCCGTGAACGTGGTCAGTTCGCCGCTCCTGGGCGAGCACAACGCGGAGGTCTTCGTCGGTGAACTCGGTCTCGGCGACGAGGAACTGCGCCTGCTCAAGTCGAACGGAGTGATCTGATTGATGGCCGAAGACCGCGCACTGACCGTGCGGGCGCTCCTGGACACCGTGCGGGCCGAGGGACGGACCTCGCTGACGGCCCCGGAGGGCAAGATCCTCGCGGACGCGTACGGGATCGCCGTGCCGGGCGAGGAACTGGCGACGGACGTGGACGAGGCGGTGGCGCACGCGGCCCGCTTCGAAGGGCCCGTCGTCATGAAGATCGTCTCCCCCGACATCCTGCACAAGACCGACGCGGGCGGCGTCATCGTCGGCGTGGAGGGCGCCACCGACGTACGGGCCGCCTTCTGCGAAATCGTGAACAACGCGCGCGCGTACGCGCCAGAGGCACGTATCGAGGGTGTGCAGGTGCAGGAGCTGCTCCCCTCCGGCCAGGAAGTGATCGTCGGGGCGGTCACCGACCCGACGTTCGGGAAGGTCGTCGCCTTCGGGCTCGGCGGCGTACTCGTCGAGGTCCTCAAGGACGTCACGTTCCGGCTCGCGCCGGTCGACGCGGACGAGGCCGCCTCGATGCTCGACTCCATCCGCGCCGCGGAGGTCCTGCGCGGCGTGCGCGGAGCGCCCGCGGTGGACCGGTGGGCCGTGGCCGAGCAGATACGCCGGGTGTCCCAACTGGTCACCGACTTCCCGGAGATCGCCGAGGTGGACCTCAACCCGGTGATCGCCACTCCGGAGGGTGCGATCGCCGCGGACATCCGCGTCATCCTCTCCGGAGGAGCCACGAAACAGCGCCGTACGTACACGCGCGAGGAGATGCTCACGTCGATGCGGCGGCTGATGGAGCCCCGCTCCGTCGCCGTGATCGGCGCCTCCAACGAGCAGGGCAAGATCGGCAACTCGGTGATGCGCAACCTCATCGACGGCGGCTTCTCCGGCGAGATCCATCCGGTGAACCCCAAGGCCGATGACATCTTGGGCCGCAAGGCGTACAAGAGTGTCACGGACGTTCCCGGTGAGGTGGATGTGGCGGTCTTCGCGATCCCCGCAAAGTTCGTGGCGTCGGCCTTGGAGGAGGTGGGTCGCAAGGGCATCCCCAACGCGGTCCTGATCCCCTCCGGATTCGCCGAGACCGGCGAAGAGGCCCTCCAGGACGAGATCGTGGAGATCGGCGAACGGCACGGGGTGCGGCTGCTCGGCCCCAACATCTACGGCTACTACTCGACGTGGCAGGACCTGTGCGCCACGTTCTGCACGCCGTACGACGTCAAGGGCGGGGTCGCCCTGACCAGTCAGTCCGGCGGCATCGGAATGGCCATCCTCGGTTTCGCACGCACCACGAAGACGGGCGTATCGGCGATCGTCGGACTCGGCAACAAGTCCGACCTGGACGAGGACGACCTCCTCACGTGGTTCGGCGAGGACCCCCGCACCCAGTGCATCGCCATGCACCTGGAGGACCTCAAGGACGGCCGCGCCTTCGTGGAGGCCGCGCGGGCGACCGTCCCGAAGAAGCCCGTCGTGGTCCTGAAGGCCGGGCGTACGGCCGCCGGGGCGAAAGCCGCCGGCTCGCACACCGGGGCCCTGGCCGGCGATGACGCCGTGTACGACGACATCCTCAGGCAGGCGGGCGTCATCAGGGCGCCGGGGCTCAACGAAATGCTGGAGTACGCGCGCGCGTTGCCGGTGCTCCCCACCCCGCAGGGCGACAACATCGTGATCATCACGGGCGCGGGCGGCTCCGGGGTGCTGCTCTCCGACGCGGTGACCGACAACGGGCTGCGGCTCATGGAGATCCCCGACGACCTGGACGCGTCCTTTCGCACCTTCATCCCGCCCTTCGGGGCGGCGGGAAACCCCGTCGACATCACCGGGGGCGAGCCTCCGGCGACGTACGAGGCGACGATCAGGCTCGGCCTCGAGGACCCGCGCATCCACGCCCTCGTCCTGGGCTACTGGCACACCATCGTGACCCCTCCCATGGTCTTCGCCGAACTGACGGCCCGCGTGATCGCGGAGTTCCGTGAGCGCGGCATCGAGAAGCCCGTCGTGGCATCCCTGGCGGGCGACGTCGAGGTGGAGGAGGCCTGCCAGTACCTCTTCGAGCGGGGCGTCGTGGCGTATCCGTACACCACGGAGAAGCCGGTCGCCGCGCTCGGCGCGAAGTACCGGTGGGCCCGAGCGGCCGGCCTGTTGGGGGGCGGTCGATGAGGTGACCGGTGTTGGGTCCTGCCGGCGGTGCGCGTCGTCAGGACCCGGGACCCGTGCGCACACGAAAGGTATTGGACAGGGGGCGCTGGCCAGGATCTTTTCGACGCAAGGGGTGCTGAACCAACATGACGACAACTGACATACCCACAGCCGTCCCCTACCGGGAGGTGACGGACGCCAACGGCCGGATGTACCGGGTCGGCGAAACCGACATCGACCTCATGGGCCGTAAGCGCAAGTGGATGGTCATTCTGCCGTGGATCGGCATGATGGGCATCAGCTCGGCCGAGTACGCATTCGCCTCTGCCGAGGACACCCTGCACACCGCGCATTCCTGGGGCGACACCCATATCTTCTGGATGCTGGGCGTATGGGTCTTCTTCCAGGCCGCGGTGGCCTTCCCCGCGGGCAAGCTGCGCGAGAGCGGAAAACTTCCGGCGCGCTGGGCGATGATGTGCGGCGCTCTCGGCACGCTCCTGGGCTATCTGTCACTGGCGTTCGCACCACATGTCGTCGTCGCCTACATCGGCTTCGGCATGTTCAGCGGTATGGGCGCCGGAATGGTGTACGCGACCTGCGTGAACATGGTGGGCAAGTGGTATCCCGAACGGAAGGGAGGCAAGACCGGATTCGTCAACGGCGGATTCGCCTACGGTTCGGTGCCGTTCGTGTTCATCTTCACCGGCTACATGGACCTGACGAACTTCCGCTGGGTGCTCGTGTCCGTCGGCCTCTTCCTCGCGGCGATGGTCGCCGTGGCGGGTTACTTCTTCCAGGACCCGCCGAAGAACTGGTGGCCGGCCGACGTGGACCCGCTGCGCCCGCCGACGGACCCGCGGGCCAGGCGCGCGCTGGCGATGAACCCGCCCGCCGTGCGGCAGTACACGCCGAAGGAGGCGTGGCAGACCGGACGTGTCGCGCTGATGTGGTTCTGTCTGCTGTGCACGTCGGGCGTGAACATCTTCGGCATCGCATTTCAGGTGGACATCGGAAAGGAAGCCGGATTCGCCGGCGGAATCGTCGCGACGGCCATGTCCTTGAAGGCCATCGTCAACGGCACGGGCCGAGGCGTCATCGGCTGGCTCTCTGACCTCTACGGACGTAAACGCTGCCTGATCTTCGTCTGCATCGTCCTGGGCCTTTCCCAGTACGGCATCCTGTGGTCGGCGAACATCGAGAACCTCCCGCTGTTCCTGGTCTTCTCCAGCATCTCCGGCTTCGGCGGCGGCGCCATCTTCCCGATGTTCGCGGCGATGACGGCGGACTACTTCGGCGAGAACAACAACGCCTCCAATTACGGTCTGGTCTACAGCTCCAAACTGGTCTCGGGACTTCTCGGCTCCGGCATGGGTGCCGTCGTGGTGAGCAACTGGGGCCACTCCGGAGCCTTCACCCTGGCCGGTTCCATCTCCCTGTTCGCCGGATTCATCGCGCTCTTCCTCTCCCAACCGGGAAGGCCCAAGGACAAAGGCATCAAACCCAATCCACAACCCCTCGGCGAGGAGATGGCCTGACGGCACGATCGGTGATCGTGATCCGGGTGACGTCAAACAGCTCTCGCCGCGCGTCTTTCGCGCGGCGAGAGCTGTTTGTGCGTGCACTTCAACGCAACTTGTCAGCGCTTCTTGCGAAGTACCGCCAAGTTGTCGTAGCCGATCTTCGCGAGCTTCAGGGACTGGCCTGCATCGATGGCGCTGGGCGCGTTGTCCTGCTCGACCATGGGGTTGTGGTAATTCTTCTCGCCCACACGGCTGAAGAAGGTGCGGTAGTCGATGACACCCTCACCGAAGGCCACCATGTCGTAGCCCTGACCGCTGGTGTCGTTGCGCGTGCCGTCCTTGGCGTGGAACAGCGGGTAGCGCTTGTTGTTGCGGCTGACCAGCGCGGCCGGGTCGAAGACCTTCCTCCGCTGCGAGCCGTCGTGCGCGGTGTACGTGTGGAACTTGTACTGCGCGACGTGCGCCCAGTAGACATCCATCTCCAGCCAGACCGACCTCGGGTCGGTGGCCTTGAGGAAATACTCCAGTTTGCGGATGCCGGAGCTGCGGGTCGGGCGGCCCTGCGCGTCGAGCGGGCCGCCGTCGAGCAGGAATCCGTACGCCGCGTCGTGGTTGTGGGTGTAGAGCTTGATGCCTGCCTTGCGCGCGATGGCGCCCATGGCGTTCCACTTGTCGGCGGCGACATCCCAATCGGCCTTGTACGAGCTGTTGGTGGGGTCACCCCCGGTGCCCATGTGGTCCATGCCGAGGATGTTGGCGATCTCCAGGTGCTTCTTGAACGTGTCGAGGTCGGGCTGCGTGAGCGGCCATGACCCCGGTATGAAGCCGTGGTTGCCCTGGGCGCGCAGCCCGTACTCGTCGAGCCACGAGCGCAGCAGTTTGGCGCCGGCGACGGACTCCAGACTGGCTCCGCCGGGGGCGTTGGCGTGCTGGCCGTAACCCGCGAACTCGACCTGCTTGTACCCGTAGCGGGCCAGCTCCTTGAACACCTCGCGGAAGCCGGAGGGAAGGGTGCTGGCGAGCGGGTCGCGGCCGGTCGCGTCACGCACCGTGTAAAGGATGATGCCGCGCTTCTTCGCGGGGACCAGGTCACGGCCGTGGCCGTGGCCATGACCCCCCTTGGTCTGCGACTGGGCGAGGGCCGGTGCGGCGCCGAACACGGGCGCGGCGATGGCGCCGGCGCCGACGGCGGTGCATGTGCTGAGGAAGCGGCGGCGGTTGACGCCGAGGCGCTGTCTGAGGGCCTCGTCGGCGGCGGAAGTCTCGTGGATGTCGGTCACGGGTGCCTCTCCTGGATCTGGGGCTCTTGGACTCTTGGGCTTTTGGGGCTCTGGGACTGTCGGGGTTTTCCCTGATCTTTCGACGTGCGAACCCACGCCACTGGCGCGTTGTCAGTGACGCGTGCTTCACTCTCTGTAACTGCTCCTCAGCCCAGGCCGGCCAGGTCGAGGAGAAGGGATTTCACGGCGGTGGCCGCGATCCGGTCGCCAAACGCATGGGGGGTGGAGCTGATGATGAGCGGACCGTCGTCGTCGCTCAGGGGGAGGCGGCCGTGGCTGCCTCGAATAGGTGACGCGTCCAGGGGCACGACCGCCATGCGATAGCGCATGCCGAGCTTCTTGCGGGCCAGCGCGGACGCGGCCTTGACGCGGACGTAGGGGTCCTCGGGGTCCATGAAGAGCTCGACGGGGTCGTAGCCGGGTTTGCGATGGATCTCGACGAGCTGCGCGAAGTCGGGCGCGCGGTCGTCGTCGAGCCAGTAGTAGTACGTGAACCAGGCGTCCGGCTCCGCGACGGCGACGAGTTCGCCGGAGCGCGGGTGGTCCAGGTGGTGGGCCTTCTTGCCCTCGTCGTCGAGGAGTTGCTCGATGCCGGGCAGGTCGGCGAGTGCCTGGCGCGTGACCTCCAGGTCCTCGGGCCTGCGCACGTAGATGTGGGCGATCTGGTGATCCGCGACGGCGAAGGCGCGCGACGTCATGGGATCCAGGTACTCCATGCCGTCCTGCGTGTGCACTTCGAGCAGACCGGCACGGCGCAGGGCGCGGTTGATGTCGACGGGGCGGTCCACGCGGGTGATGCCGTACTCGGACAGGGCGACGACGGTGCGGCCCTCGGCCTTCGCCTCGTCGAGGAGGGGGGCGATGGTCGCGTCGAGTTCGGCGGCGGCCCGGTGGGAGCGCGGGTCGTCGGGACCGAAGCGCTGCAGGTCGTAGTCGAGGTGCGGGAGGTAGCAGAGGGCCAGGTCGGGGTGGCGGGTGCTGATGATGTGGCGGGTGGCGTTCACGATCCATCGGCTGGAGACGATGTCGGCGCCGGGGCCCCAGAAGTGGAAGAGGGGGAACGTGCCGAATTTCTCGGTGAGTTCGTCGTGCAGGGCCGGGGGCCGGGTGTAGCAGTCGGGTTCCTTGCGGCCGTCGGCGTAGTAGACGGGACGGGGGGTGATGGTGATGTCGGTGTCGGCACCCATGGCGTACCACCAGCAGATATTGGCGACGGTGTAGCCGGGATGGGCGCGACGGGCGGCGTCCCACAGCTTGTCGCCGGCGACGAGGCCGTTGTGCTGGCGCCACAGGAGTACGTCGCCGAGTTCGCGGAAGTACCAGCCGTTGCCGACGATGCCGTGCTCGGCGGGGGTGGTCCCGGTGAGGAAGGTGGACTGGGCGGCGCAGGTGACGGCGGGCAGGACCGTGCCGAGCGGGGCCCGGCAGCCGGACTGGCCCAGGGACTTGAGGTGCGGCATGTGGTCGAGGAGACGGGGGGTGAGGCCGACGACGTCCAGGACGAGGAGGGGTGTGGGGCTCATGGGAGTTCCTTCAGGCCGAGGTCCGTCAGGAGATCGCGGGCAAGGGTGAGCTCGGCGGCGATTCCGTCGGCGAGCTGGGGGCGGGAGCGGGGGCGCAGCTCGGGCGGCAGCGCCTGCCAGGTGTAGGTCTCGACCTCGAGGTGCCGGGTGCGGGGGTCGGGTCCGCCGACCAGGAGGGAGAGGGTTTCCTTGAGTACGGGGAGCGTAGAGGTGAGCGGCGGCGCGGGAGGCGCGTGCAGGGGGACGTGGAAGTGGGCGCGCCAGGGTGCGCTGTCGGGCAGGGAGTCACCAGCGAGGGATTCACCGAGGTCGTCGGTGCCGCGCAGTCCGGCCGCGGTGCGGGTGCGGGTCTGGTGCAGGAAGCGCGGTTCGTCGAAGGCGGCGAGTGCCTCACGTACTTCGGGGAGATGGGGGTGTTCGGCGTGCAGGGCCGCGGAGAGCTGCGACTTGACGACGGGGATGCCCGCAGCGGCGAGTGCGTCGAGTGCGGTCCGCGGGTCCTCGAAGGAGGTGGCGAGGTGACAGGTGTCGACGCAGATACCGATGCGGTCGTGGCCGATCGCGGCGAGGGGGGCGATCGCGTCCTCCGTGGTCTCCACCGTGCAGCCCGGCTCCGGTTCGAGACCGACGCGGATCGACTTGCCGGTCAGCTCCGCGAGGGCGTCGAGGCGTTGGGCGAGCGCGGTGAGTGCGATGCGGGCGGATTCGGCGTGCGTGGCGTCGAACGGGGTGCGCCAGGCGAGAGGGAGGGTGGAGATGGTGCCCTCGGTGACGTCGTCCGGGAGGAGGGCGGCAAGGAGTCGGGCCAGGTCAGTCGTGTGGGACAGCCGTTCGGGGTCGGTCCAGTCCGGTTTGTAGACCCGGTACTTGACCTCTTCCGCACCGAACCCTTCATACGGGAAGCCGTTGAGGGTGACGACCTCGAGGCCGCGCCGGTCGAGTTCGCAACGCAGGCCGCGCAGCGCGGCCGGATCGGTGACCAGGGCGTGCGCGGCGTCCTTGGCGAGCCACAGGCCGATGCCCAGACGGTCCCTGCCGAGCCGTTTGCGTACGGGTTCGCAGTGGTCGCGGAGTTGGGCGAGGACGCCGTCGAGGGTCTCGGCGGGGTGGACGTTGGTGCAGTACGCGAGGTGGACGACGCTGCCGTCGGGGTGCCGGAAGCGCATGTCTCACTCCCCGCCGCGGAGGATGGAGTTGCCCTCGTGGGTGCCTTCGGTGTCCGTGACGTCGAGCGCGAGGCGGCCGCTGAGTCCGTAGAAGGCGACCGGGTTGCGCCAGAGCACCAGGTCGACGTCGTCCTCGCTGAACCCGGAGGCGAGCATGGCGTCGGCGACCTTGCGGGTCTTGAGCGGGTCGCTCTTGCCCCAGTCGGCGGCCGAGTTGACCAGGACCCGCTCGGGCCCGTGGTCGCGCAGGATGGCCACCATCCGGTCCTCGTCCATCTTGGTGTCGGGATAGACGGAGAAGCCGAGCCAGCAGCCGCTGTCCTTGGCCTCCTTGACGGTGGTCTCGTTGAGGTGGTCGATCAGGACGCGGTCCAGGGGCAGCGCGGACTCCCGGACGACGTCGAGGGTGCGGCGCAGTCCCGCCAGCTTGTCGCGGTGCGGGGTGTGGACCATCGCGGGCAGTTCGTGGTCGGCGGCGAGCTGGAGCTGGGCGGTGAGCGCGGCGTCCTCGGCGGGTGTCATGGAGTCGTAGCCGATCTCACCGACGGCCACGACGTTGTCCTTGACGAGATAGCGGGGCAGTTCGTCCAGGACGGGGGTGCAGCGGGGGTCGTTCGCCTCTTTGGGGTTGAGGGCGATGGTGCAGTGGTGGGCGATGCCGTACTGGGCCGCGCGGAAGGGTTCCCAGCCGAGGAGCGAGTCGAAGTAGTCGAAGAAGGAGGCGGGTGAGGTGCGGGGCTGACCCAGCCAGAACGCGGGCTCGACGACGGCACGGACGCCTGCGGCGTACATGGCCTGGTAGTCGTCGGTGGTACGGGACGTCATGTGGATGTGGGGGTCGAAGATGCGCATCAGGACTCCTGCTCCTCGCCGGTGGAAGGGGTCGTGGGGGCCGGGGGCGCCACCGCGGCCGAGGGGGCCGTAGGGGCGGTCAGGGCCAGGACGCGGTGCAGATCGCCGGGGACGGCGCGGCCGGCGGCGGTGCGTTCGCCGGCGTAGTCGCCGAGCATGCGGGCGAGCTCGGCGTCGGCGGCGGCCCTGCGGTCCAGTTCGGCGACGGCTTCCATGGGGACGCCGGTGAACAGGCACTTCAGGACAGCGTGACGCCAGTCGTGTGAGGGGAGGTGCCGGGCGGCGTACGGGCCGACGGCGGCGGCGACGAGCCGCGTGTCGTTGGTGCGCAGGGCGTCCTCGACCAGGGGCAGCGCCTCGGGGCCCTGGACCAGGTGGGGCAGGGCGCGCAGGACGGCGCGGCGTTCGGCCGCGGTGCCTTGGCCGTAGATGCGGGTGAGGGTGGCCGGATCCGCTGCGGCCGCGTGCAGGAGCAGGACGCGGGCAGCGTCGGCGTGGTCCTGGCCGCAGCGTCGGCCGGCCTCGGCGAACCGCAACTCCCATACGGGGGTGGCCCTTTGGTCCGGCCTGTCGCGGTGGGCGGCGGCCTCCGCGGTGGCCTGGTCGAGCCAGGCGCGGGCGGCTCCGCCGAGGGTGGCTTCGAGGCGGGTGCGGAGGTCGTCGATGACGGGGGCTTCGGTCACGGGGTTCCTCCTCCGGCCGGGGTGGGGATCGGCGCTGTGCGGTTCGCTTCGGTGGCCGCCTTGTGCAGGAACTCGATGGAGTGGGAGGCGAGTTGTGGGCCCGCGTGGGAGTGGCGGGGAAGTTCGACGACGGTGAGGCCCTGATAGCCGGTGGAGGCCAGGGCTTCGAGGACGGGCGGGAAGTCGATCTCGCCGTCACCGAACGGGAGATGTTCGTGGACGCCGCGGCGCATGTCCTCGATCTGGACGTGCCGCAGCCAGGGGGCGGCGGCGCGTACGCAGTCGGCGGGCGACTGCAGTTCGAGGCACTGGCAGTGGCCGATGTCGAGGGTGAGGCCCAGGAGCTGGGGGTCAGGGTCGCCCAGTTCGTGACGGAGCCGGTGGAAGTCGGCGAGGGTGGAGAGGAGGTGGCCGGGCTCGGGTTCGATGGCCAAGGGCACGTTGGCGCCGGACGCTGCGTCGAGGACCGGGCCGAGGGTTTCGGCGAGCCGCTGCCAGGCGGCGTCCTCCGGGGTGCCTTCGGGGGTGATGCCGCTGAAGCAGTGCACGGCGTGGGCGCCCAGGTCGGCGGCTACCTGCACGGCACGGACCAGCAGGCGGACGCGGGCGGCGCGGGCGTCCGGGTCGGGGTCCAGGAGCGAGGGGCCGTGCTTCCGGCGCGGGTCGAGCACGTAGCGGGCGCCGGTCTCGATCGTCACCGTCAGACCGAGGCGTTCCAGGCTGCGGGCCACGTGGCGGGTGCGGGCGGCGAGGTCGGGGGCGAGGGGATCGAGGTGCATGTGGTCGAGGGTGAGTCCGACGCCGGCGTAGCCGAGGTCGGCGAGGAGTCCGAGAGCATCGTCGAGCCGCAGGTCGGTCAGGCCGTTGGTGCCGTATCCGAAGCGGAGGGAGTGCGGGGT
Organism: Streptomyces sp. NPDC055099; assembly: GCF_053607685.1. Lineage (NCBI taxonomy): Bacteria > Bacillati > Actinomycetota > Actinomycetes > Kitasatosporales > Streptomycetaceae > Streptomyces > Streptomyces sp. NPDC055099. The sequence continues at coordinate 380,332 of NZ_JBSGUA010000007.1, forward strand.
GGCCTGCGGGGCGACTGTTCGGGCCGTCGTATGGGTCATGTGACGCTCACCTTCCGACCGAACTTGCGGGCCGCCGGGGCCAGCGCGGCGGTCAGCAGGGCGGGGCCCAGGGCGCCGGTACGGGCGGAGAGCGCGGCCTGGAGCGGGATCATGGCTCGGATGCCGCCGCCCACGGCCCGCTGGGTGAGCTGGGGTGACGGGTTGAGCGCGGCGTGGAAATAGGGCCTCGCCGCGGTGGCCGCGTAGGTGACGGCGAGCGCGGCCTGAACAGCAGCACGAGCCCCGGACCGCCAGGCACCACCGGCCCGGCGGGCACCACCGGTGCGGCTAACGGTCCGCCAGGCACTGCCGGTCCGTCCCGAAGCCCCCGACGCGCTGCCGGGCCACCCCGAGGCGGGGCCCGACACGCCGCCGGTGCGCCAGGCTAGGCCCACCGCCTGCCCGGCCGCCTGCCCCACCGGGTGGCCTCGTGGCGGCTCTCCCGGAGTGGGGCCCGGCAGACCGCGGGTGGCTGTTCCGCCGCGGTGTGCCGGGAGTTGGGAGGTTCCTGTGCCGGTGCTCATGTCGGTGCCGACGGTCGTGCTGGCGTCGGTGCCGATGGTCGTGCCGGTGTCGGCGGGACCAGGGCTGCCGTCAGCACCGCCGCTTGGGGCCAGTAGTCGCGTGAGCGCGGCTGTCGCGGCGAGTGCTGCCAAAGGAGCCGCCGTAGAGCCACCCTGTGCCTCTCGGCGCGAGACCGCGGTCACCGCGAGGGTGTGGGCGCCGAGCACGAGAGCGGAGGGCGCGGCAGCACGCAGGCCGAGGCGGGCGCCGCGGCCACGTGGCCCGGCGCTCACCACCCCCGCCGAAGTAGCCGCCGCCCCCAGAAGCAAGTCCAGGCAGCGCGCCCCAGCCATGGCCGCCGGGCCCGCCGGAGTATGTTTGAGGCCCAGGTCGTAGGCCCACACCGTGGCCGCCAAGGCGCCCGCCACCGTCAGGGCGGGGCGTCCCGCACAGGCGGCCAGGGCCAGGCCCCCCGCAGTCAGGGCCGCCGCCGCGCCCAGGGCAACCGGTGGAGCGATGCGGCCGGACGGCAGCGGGCGGTGAGGGCGTTCGATCGCGTCCTCCTCCCGGTCCGCCCAGTCGTTGAGGGCCATGCCCGCTTCGTAGAGGGAGAGTGAGGCAGCGATGGCCAGGAGCGTGCGGCGGTTGGGGTTGAGCCCCGTCGCCGCCGCACCGGCCAGGGCGTCGCCCGGGACGGTGAACAGGGCGGAGACACGCAGCAGTTCCGCCCAGTCGCGCCCTGTCCCCAGCGAAGTTCCGCCCCCGATACCGGCACCGGCACCGGCACCGATACCGCCACCAGCACCGGCACCCGCACCCGCACCCGCACCCGCACCCGCACCCGCACCGATACCACCTCCAGAACCGGCAGAACCACCAGAACCAGCAGAACCGCCAGAACCGGCAGAACCCCCAGAACCGCCAGAGCTGCCAGAACCGCCAAAACCACCCCCAACCCCCTCCACGCCCCCAGCCCCCTTCACGCACTCACCCCCCGCAGCCGCGAAGCGAAGCCCACCAGCGCCTCGTACTGCTCGGCCAGCGCCGATGAGGAGCCGTCGTCCGGGTCCTTGAAGTAGAAGCCCAGTTCACCCAACGGGCCGCTCAGGCCTGCCTCGTGGGCGCGGGCCGTCAGGCGGGCCAGGTCCAGGATCAGTGGCGCCGCCAGGGCCGAGTCGCAGCCCTGCCAGGTCGTCTGCAGGACCATCCGCGCGCCGAGGAACCCGTCGAACGCGATGTGGTCCCAGGCGGTCTTCCAGTCGCCGAGCGACGGGACGTCGTCGATGTGGACCTCGCCCTCCGGGGCGGAGCCCAGCGTGTCGGCGAGGACCCGTTCCTTGCCCGCGTTCTTCGCCGCGGCCGCGGCCGGATCCGCGAGGGCGGCGCCGTCGCCGCCGCCCAGGAGGTTCGTGCCGGACCAGGCGCGGACGGCCAGCGCACGCTGGGCGAACATCGGGCCGAGGACCGAGCGGAGGAGGGTCTGGCCCGTCTTGCCGTCCCGGCCCGCGTAGGGAAGCCCGGACGATGCCGCCGGGGACGCGAGCGCCGGGTGGTGCAGGCCCGCCGACGGGGTGAAGTTCACGTACGGGCAGCCCGCCCGCAGCGCCGCCGCCGCGTAGAGCGAGCTGGCGGGCAGCCGCCCCTCGCCCTCCGCCGGCACCGGTTCCGTCGACGCCACGTTCACCACCACCGCACGGGCGAGCCCCCGACGGCGTACGAAGTCGCGGAGGTCGGCGGCGAAGGACTCGATCAGTTCCTCGTCCGTCCTGGTGTCGGAGTCCCCGGGGCGCGGCCCGCCCATGCGGATCTCCGCGTCCGCCGCGGCCAGTTCGGCCCCCACCGCCGAGGGGACGCCGTGCGGGAGCACGCCCCCGGCGGCCAGTTGCTCCGCCCGCTTGGGCAGCGGGCACTCCAGCACGTCGTGGCCGCCGAAGACGAGCGACGACAACGTTGGCAGACCACAGTCCGCGAACGGCGAGGTCTCCGTGACCATGCCGGTCGGCGGATGGAGCCCGGCCGTCACGGCGGCGCATCCCGCGACAGCCGTCGTGGCGACCGAACCGCGCGCCCCGATCAGCCACACCCCGGTCGGCCCGCCACCCGAAGCACCAGTACCGGTAACAGCACCAGCACCAGCACCCGGTGAATCAGAAGAACCGCTAGAGGAAGAGTTGGACATGGCTGCCTCCTGTCGTGCACGCGGCGAAACCCGCGGGGATGGGACGGCGGACGGGGATAAGACGGCGGGCGGAGGTCCGGCGTCCTCCGCCCGCCGCCGTCTAGCGGCCCACGCCGGACGCGGTGCGGGCCGGCAGGTCCTTCACCCGGATGTCGCGGAAGGAGACCTGGTCATCGGCACCGTGGTTCTGGATGCCGATGTGACCGTCCTTGAGGCTCCTCGCCGGATCCGTGTTGGTGTAGTCGTTGATCTTCACTCCGTTGAGATAGATCCGAAGGCGTTCGCCCTCGACCCGGAGTTCGTACGTGTTCCACTCCCCCGCCGGATTCAGCGCCTTGTCGCGCTTCTTCAGGTCGGCGGACTTGAAGCCGTAGACGGAGCCCGTGGTCTTCTCCGGGACGTCGGTGGCGTCGATCTGGATCTCATAGCCGTTGTTCACGGCCGACCAGGGGTCGTCGGAGGGCGGGAAGCCCACGAAGATCCCCGAGTTGTCGTCGCCGTCCATGCGCCAGTCCAGCTTGAGGGAGTAGGAGCCGAGCTCCTTCGCCCCGTCGTACCAGAGCATGCCCATGCCGCCGACGGTGGTGAGGGTCCCGTCCTTCTCGTTCAGCTCGAACGAACCGGGACCCGCCTGCTTCCAGGCCTCCAGGGACTTGGCCGTGCCGTCGAAGATCGGCGTGTAGCCCTTCTCCGGGCGGCAGTCGGCCTGGGCCGCGCCCGCCGCCCAGCGGATTCCGCCGAGCAGATGGGTGCGGAACGCGGGATCGGCGAACGACTCCTTGGTGTGGCCGCTGCCCGTGTAGAAGGAGCGGCCCCCCTGGTAGTCCTGGCACCAGGCGATGGGATGGTCGCCGGACATCGAGCCGCCCGTGTAGGACGACTCGTCGAGCGAGGCAAGGACATGGGCCCGGTCCCGCGGGTTGGAGCGGTAGTTGTACCACTCGTCGGTCCGTTCCCAGATCCCCGGCAGATGTGCCGTGGACGGGTGCCCGTGGTCCTCGACCCGCACCTTCGCGGGCTGGATCGCGGGGTGCGACTGGAAGTACGCGCCCGCGAGTCCGCCGTAGAAGGGCCAGTCGTACTCGGTGTCGGCGGCGGCGTGCACGCCCACGTACCCGCCGCCCCTCTTGATGTAGCCCTCGAAGGCGCTCTGCTGCTTGCCGTCGAGGACGTCGCCGGTCGTGGAGAGCCAGATCACGGCGTCGTACTTCGCGAGGTTCTTGGCCGTGAAGGCCTTGGCGTCCTCGGTGGCGTCGACCGTGAAGCCGTTGGCCGCGCCCAGCTCCTTGATGGCCGTGATGCCCTCGGGGATCGAGTCGTGGCGGAAGCCCGCGGTCTTGGAGAAGACCAGGACCTTCTCGCCCGCCGCGGACCCCGTGGCCGACCCCGTGGCCGACCCGGAACGCTCCGGCTCGGAGGCCGCCGGACCCGATACGCAGCCGATGAGCAGGGCGGCCGTGGCACTGGCGATGGTGATGCGTGCGGATGCCCGCATGGTGGGGTGGCCCCTTCCTCAGCGCGTGGTGAAGGTGAAGTCGTCGACCTCGTACAGGGCACCGGAACCCTTGCCCTTGAAGACGAGGAAGAGCGTCGTCGTCTTCGTGGGCGGCTTGCTGATGGCGGTGCTCACGTCCGCGTACGTCTCCCATCCGCCGGTCGGTGCGACCTTGGCCTTGCCCAGGAGCCTGCCGGTGGCCGATCCGCTGCGGACCTCGATCGTGCCGCCCTCGCCGGCCGACGCGACGCGCGCGGTCAGCTTGGTGGCGTTGCCGAGGATGTAGGGCTTGAAGGAGATCCAGTCGCCGTTGTTGATCTCGCCGACGGTCTTGCCTCCGTGCGCCGGGGTGTGGTTCACCACGGAGACGCCCTTGGAGTCGTTGTAGTGCTCGCCCTGGCGGTGCTTGGGCTGGACGACGTTCTGGTCGTGGGTGGTCAGCGCGGGCTGGCCGTTGGCGCCCTTGTCGGTGTACTCGGCGTCGAAGACCCCGAAGATGTTGGCGTTCGGGTCGTGCTCGCCGTCCGCGGACGTCTGGAGGGTGCCCTCACAGCCGTTCGCCGAGGTCACCGGGTGGCCGTGGCTGTCATGGCCGAGGATGTGCGTGACCTTGACCTTCGTGCAGTCGATCGGGCCGTCCTCCTTGTCGGTCACCTTGACCTTGAAGGGGATCTTGTCGCCGAAGGTGAACAGCTGCCCGTCGCCCGGGAGTTCCAGGGTCACCTTGGGCGCGGTGTTGCCGACGGTGACGTGCGCGCTGGCCGAGCCGGTGCGCCCGGTGGAGTCCTTGACGGTCACGGTCGCGGTGTAGACGCCGTTCTTCTTGTACGTGTACGAGGGGTTCTGCTGGGTCGACTTGCCGCCGTCACCGAAGTCCCACGCGTAGGTCAGGGTGCCGCCGTCGGCGTCCGTGGCCTTCGCGGTGAACTTGGTCCTGAGCGGGGCCTGGCCGCTGGTCACGGAGGCGCTCGCCTCGACGACCGGTGAGTGGCCGTCCGTGGCGTTCTCGATGCGGAAGAGGCCGGAGTTCTCGTCGCCGCCGAACCAGGCGGTGCCGTAGTCGAGGACGTACAGCGCGCCGTCGGGGCCGAACTCCATGTCCATGATCTGGGTGCCGGTCCACGGGAACGGGTTGATGGACTGGACGGTGCCGTCCGCGCCGTGCTCGATGCGCTTGATCCAGCGCCGTCCGAACTCGCCGGCGAAGAAGTCGCCGTCGTAGGCCTCCGGGAACTTCACCGGGGAGGTGTTCGCCGCGTCATAGCGGTAGACGGGGCCCGCCATCGGGGACTCGGAGCCGGAGCCGAACTCGGGCACGGAACCGCCGTCGTACGGGATCCAGGCTTCCTGCGCGGCCGGCAGGTCGGTCAGACCGGTGTTGTGCACGGAGTCGTTCTTGGGTGCTGCGCAGTCGAAGGCGGCGCCGGAGGTCTGCGTGGCGAAGTCGTAGTCGATGTAGGCGTCGTTCTTGCCGGTGCAGTACGGCCAGCCGAAGTTGCCCGGCTTGGTCACGCGGGCGAACTCGACCTGTCCTGCGGGGCCGCGCTTGGGGTCGGCCGCTCCCGCGTCGGGGCCGTAGTCACCGACGTAGACCGTGCCGGTGGGCTTGTCGACGCTCATGCGGAAGGGGTTGCGGAAGCCCATCGCGTAGATCTCGGGGCGGGTCTTGTCCGTGCCCGGCGCGAAGAGGTTGCCCTCCGGGACGGTGTACGAGCCGTCGTCGGCGACCTTGATGCGCAGGATCTTGCCGCGCAGGTCGTTGCTGTTGCCGGCGCTGCGGCGGGCGTCGAAGGCGGGGTTGCGGTCCGGGCGCTCGTCGAGCGGCGTGAAGCCGTCCGAGGCGAAGGGGTTGGAGTCGTCGCCCGTCGACAGGTAGAGGTTGCCGTCCTTGTCGAAGTCGATGTCGCCGCCGACGTGGCAGCAGATGCCGCGGGTCGCGGGGACGTCGAGGACCTTCTTCTCGCTGGCGTTGTCGAGGGTGCCGTCGGCCTTCAGGACGAAGCGGGAGAGGCGGTTGACGCCGTCGAACTTCTTGAAGTCCTCGGCCGTGCCGGTCTCCGGGGCGTCACCCGCCGGGGTGTCGAGCGGGGGCGCGTAGTAGAGGTAGATCGCGCGGTTCTCGCTGAACTTCGGGTCGAGGCCGACGCCCTGGAGGCCCTCTTCGTCGTGGGTGTAGACCGGTATCTTGCCCGCGATCTTGGTGTTGCCCGCCGCGTCCGTGAGACGCAGCGTTCCGTCGCGGGAGGTGTGCAGGACGGACCGGTCGGGCAGGACGGCGAGTGTCATGGGCTCGCCGGTCTCGGGCTCGCCCTTGGCGAGGGTGACTTGCTGGAAGTCCTCGGCCGCGGCGGCCTTGCCGGTGGACTTGCCGGCGGCCGCCTTGTCCGCCTGGGCCTGGGCGGCACGCACAGCCTCCGGGTCGGCGGCGTTCGCCGTGGGGGCGGTGAGGCTGAGAGTGGCACCGGCCAGCAGGGTGCCGGTGAAGAGGGCGAGGGTCTTGCGAAGGCTGCGGGTGTTACGGAGTCTGAGGCGTTTCCTGTGCACGGAGTTCCTCCGGAAGGGGGACGGTCGTACGCGGGTGTGCTCGAAGAGGGCGCTGGGCGCCGGGGTGCGCCGTCACCCCGGAAAGGTTCATGTCCTGTACACATCAGGGACGGTAGCCACGTTTGTCCGGGACGGAAAGCCCTTGCACAGCAATGAAGTTCAGCTTTTTCCTTGCCCAGGACAAAGTGGCTCCGCGCCACTGCCGCTCGTGGCGGCTCAGTTCCCGCCGAACGCCGCGTCGAAGGACGCCGTCGGCGGCTCGAAGTCGAATGCCTTCAGGCTCTTCAGCGCCTCGGGCGCCCCCTGGAGGCGGTCCATCCCCGCGTCCTCCCACTCGACCGAGACAGGGCCCTCGTACGCGATCGAGCGCAGCATCCGGAACACGTCCTCCCAGGGGACGTCCCCGTGGCCGGCCGACACGAAGTCCCAGCCGCGGCGCGGATCGCCCCACGGGAGGTGCGAGCCCAGGCGCCCGTTGCGGCCGTCCAGACGGCGCCGGGCCTCCTTGCAGTCGACGTGGTAGATGCGGTCCCGGAAGTCGTACAGGAAGCCCACCGGGTCCAGGTCCTGCCACACGAAGTGCGAGGGGTCAAAGTTCAGGCCGAAGGCCGGGCGGTGGTCGACCGCTTCCAGGGCGCGCTGCGTCGTCCAGTAGTCGTACGCGATCTCCGAGGGATGCACCTCATGGGCGAAGCGCACACCTTGTACGTCGAAGACGTCGAGGATCGGGTTCCAGCGCTCGGCGAAGTCGTCGTAGCCGCGCTCGATCATCGACTCCGGCGCGGGCGGGAACATCGCCACCAGGTGCCAGATCGCCGAGCCCGTAAAGCCGACGACCGTGTCGACGCCGAAGGCGGCCGCCGCGCGCGCAGTGTCCTCCATCTCGCGGGCGGCGCGCTGCCGTACGCCCTCGCCGTCCCCGTCGCCCCAGATGCGGGCGGGCAGGATCGCCTGATGCCGCTCGTCGATGATCGCGTCGCAGACGGCCTGCCCGACCAGGTGGTTGGAGATGGCCCAGCACTTGAGGCCGTACTTGTCGAGGAGCTGGCGGCGCGAGTCCAGATAGGAACTGTCGCTCAGCGCCTTGTCGACCTCGAAGTGGTCGCCCCAGCAGGCGAGTTCGAGGCCGTCGTAGCCGAAGTCGCGGGCGAGGCGGCAGACCTCCTCCAGCGGCAGGTCGGCCCACTGGCCGGTGAAGAGCGTGAAGTCGCGGGGCATGAACAGGCCTCCTCAGACCGTGACGGGGGTGGACGCTACGGAGGTGTACACCGAGTTCTTCGCCGCGCTCTCCTCCACCGCGGCGAGCACGCGCTGCACCGAGAGGCCCGCGGCGAAGGACGGTTCGGGCTGCTCGCCGGTGGCGACGGCGTGCAGCAGGTCGCGGGCCTGGTGCACGAACGTGTGCTCGTAGCCGAGACCGTGGCCCGGCGGCCACCAGGCCTCCAGGTACGGGTGGCCCGGCTCGGTCACCAGGATGCGGCGGAAGCCCGAGGACGTGGCGGGCTCCGTGTGATCGTGGAAGGAGAGCTCGTTCAGGCGCTCCAGATCGAAGGACAACGACCCGTCCGAGCCGTTGAGTTCGAGCTCCAGGGCGTTCTTGCGGCCCGCCGCGAAGCGGGTCGCCTCGAAGGAGGCGAGGGCGCCCGAGGGGAAGCGTCCGGTGAAGACCGCCGCGTCGTCCACCGTGACCTGCCCGAGCGCGCTGCCCGCCTCCGCGGTGAGCCCGCTCGACGCCCCCTCGAGCAGCGGACGCTCCCGTACGAACGTCTCCGTCAGCGCCGAGACGCCCGCCACCGGCTCCCCCACCAGGAACTGCGCGAGGTCCACGATGTGCGCGCCCAGGTCGCCGAGCGCACCCGACCCCGCACGGTCCTTGCGCAGCCGCCAGGTCAGCGGGAAGCCGGGGTCGACCAGCCAGTCCTGGAGGTACGTGAGCCGGACGTGCCGCAGCGTGCCGAGCCGCCCTTCGGCGACCATCTGCCGGGCGAGCGCGAGGGCGGGGACCCGGCGGTAGTTGAATCCGACCATCGCCACCTGCCCCCGTGCCCGGGCCCGCTCGGCGGCCTCGACCATCGCCTCGGCCTCCTCCACGGTGTTCGCCAGGGGCTTCTCGCACAGCACGTGCTTGCCCGCGTCGAGCGCCGCGATCGCGATCTCCGCATGGCTGTCGCCGGGCGTGCAGATGTCGATGAGATCGACGTCGTCACGGGCCACGAGGGCGCGCCAGTCGGTCTCCGCGGCCGCCCACCCGAGGCGGTCCGCGGCGGCGCGCACGCCGGCGGCGTCGCGTCCGCAGACCGCCGAGAGGACCGGCTGCACCGGCAGGTCGAAGACGCGTCCGACAGTGCGCCAGCCCTGGGAGTGGGCGGCGCCCATGAAGGCGTAGCCGACCATGCCCACTCCCAGGGGCCGCTTCCCTGTCCCGGCCTCGTGTTCCGTCTCACGCATGCGGTACTCCTCCTCGTAAGTGCTCGGTGGGGGGTGCGGACGCGCGGATCACTTGAAGCCGGTGGACATGTACTTGCCGACGTTCTCCTTGTCGACCACGGCGGAGTAGAGCGTGATGAAGGCCGGGATCTCGAACTCGGCCATCCCGCTGATGCCCTTGCTCTGGCCGAGCGCGCGCGCCAGGTCGATCGCGGAGGCGGCCATCGTCGGCGGGTAGAGCACGGTGGCCTTGAGGACGCTGTCGTCGGACTCGATGGCCTGCATCGCGGAGAGCGCGCCGGCGCCGCCGACCATCAGGAAGTCGTCACGGCCCGCCTGCTTGATGGCGCGCAGGGCGCCCACGCCCTGGTCGTCGTCGTGGTTCCACAGGGCGTCGAAGTTCTTCTGGGCCTGCAGGAGCTGGGACATCTTCTGCTGACCCGACTCGACGGTGAACTCGGCGGCCTGCCGGGCGACCTTCTCGATGTTCGAGTAGTTCTTCAGGGCGTCGTCGAAGCCCTTGGAGCGCTGCTTCGTCAGTTCGAGGTTGTCGAGACCCGCGAGCTCGACGACCTTGGCGTTCTTCTTGCCCTTGAGCTTCTCGCCGATGTAGTGCCCGGCGTTGAGGCCCATGCCGTAGTTGTCGCCGCCGATCCAGCAGCGGTAGGCCTGCGGCGACGCGAAGACCCGGTCGAGGTTGACGACGGGGATGCCCGCCTTCATGGCCTTCAGGCCGACCTGGGTGAGCGCCTTGCCGTCGGCCGGCAGGATGACCAGGACGTCGACCTTCTTGTTGATCAGCGTCTCGACCTGGCCGATCTGGGCGGCGGTGTCGTTCGAGCCCTCGGTGGACTCGAGGGTGACGTCCGAGTACTTCTTCGCCCGCTCCTTGGCGTTGTCATTGATCGCGTTGAGCCAGCCGTGGTCGGCCTGCGGCCCCGCGAAGCCGATGGTGACCTCCTTGCCGGGCTTGTCGTCGGCGACCGGCTGGTCCTTGCTGTCGGAGCCCTCGTCCTTGGGCTCGTTGCTGGTGCACCCCGTGATGAGGGCACCGGTCGACAGGGCGGCGGCTCCGAAGAGCAGTCCTCTGCGGCTCGCGAATGGGGATGTCTCTGGCATGGCGGTGAACCCTTCGGGTCAGGTGGTTGAGGCCGTACGTCGCTGGACCAGCACCGCGGCGACGATGATCGCGCCCTTGGCGATCTGCTGGACTGCGGTCTCCAGGTTGTTGAGCGCGAAGATGTTCTGGATCGTGATGAAGATCAGTACGCCGAGCACGGAGCCGATGATGGTGCCCCGGCCACCGCTGAGCAGGGTGCCGCCGATGATCGCGGCGGCGATGGCGTCGAGCTCGTAGAGGTTGCCGTTGGTGTTCTGGCCGGACCCGGAGAGGACGATGAGGAGGAAGGCCGCGATGCCGCAGCAGAGCCCGGAGAGCAGGTAGAGGTAGAGGCGCTGCCTGCGTACGTCGATGCCGGCGAGCCGTGCCGCTTCCGCGTTGCCGCCGACGGCGACCGAGCGGCGCCCGAAGGTGGTGCGGTTCAGGAGCAGCCAGCCGACGACGGTGACGGCCGCGAAGACCAGCACGAGCGGCGGGATGCCGAGAATGTAGGAGTCGCGTTCGCCCAGCTTCAGCACGCTGTCGACGGTGACCATCTGGGTCTTGCCGTCGGTGATCTCGAGCGCGAGGCCCCGTCCCGAGGCCAGCATCGCGAGCGTCGCGATGAACGGCACCATCCCGCCGTACGCGATGAGCATGCCGTTGACGAGGCCGCAGGCCATGCCGACGACCACCGCGGTGAACAGGATGCCCGCGAAGCCGTACTCCTGGGTGGCGACGGTCGTGGCCCACACGGAGGCGAGGGCGACGATCGCGCCGACGGACAGGTCGATGCCGCCGGAGATGATCACGAACGTCATGCCGACCGTGACGACACCGATGACGGACGCCTGGGTGAGGATCAGCTGGACGTTGTCGGTGTCGAGGAACGAGTCGGGCTGGGTGATGCCGCCGATCAGGATCAGGACGGCGAGCACACCGAGCAGGGACAGCGTCCGCACGTCGGCACGTGCGGTGAGTGTCCGCAACGGGCTTGCGCCGTCCGCCGGTTGACTCTTCGATGCGGCGGGCCGTGGCGGCGATGCGGGCTGCGTCATGACGCCGGGCTCCCTTCGAGTACGAGGTCGAGTACGCGGTGTTCGTCGAGGTCACGGGCGGGCGCCGTATGGACGACGCGGCCCTCGCGAAGGACCAGGACACGGTCGGCGAGGCCCAGGACTTCGGGCACTTCGCTGGAGACGAGCAGGACGGCGAGGCCGTCGTCGGCGAGCCTGCGGATCACGGAGTAGAGCTCGGCGCGGGCGCCGATGTCCACGCCGCGGGTCGGCTCGTCGAGCAGCAGGACGCGGCAGCCGCGGAGCAGCCAGCGGGCCAGGACGGCCTTTTGCTGGTTGCCGCCGGAGAGCGTGCGCACGGGAGCGGTGGGGTTGTCGGGGCGCAGCGAGAGCTCGCGGGTCGCGGTCTGCGCGGCCTTCCTCTCGGCGCCGCGGTCGAGCCAACCGCCGTGCGAGAAGCGGGACATGGAGGAGACGGAGACGTTGTTGGTGACGGACTCCAGCATCAGCAGGGCCTGCGCCTTGCGCTCCTCGGGGGCGAGACCGAGCCCGGCACGGACGGCGGCGCGCACACTGCCGGGCTTCAACACCTGGCCGCCCACGCTGACCTGCCCGGCGGTCGGCTTGCGCGCGCCGTAGATCGTCTCCAGGATCTCGGAGCGCCCGGAGCCGACGAGGCCGGCCAGGCCGACGATCTCGCCGGGGCGCAGATCGAGGTCGAGGGGCTCGAACTCGCCGCCGCGGGCGAGGCCGCGGACCGTCAACACCGGTTCGGTGAGCGGCGGTTCGGTGGGGCGGTCGGGGAAGACGTACTCGACGTTGCGTCCCGTCATCATGGCGACGACCTCGCGGGTCGGGGTCTCCTTCGCCGGAAGGCCGCCTGCCACCGCCCGGCCGTCCTTGAGGACGGTGACGCGGTCGCCGATGCGGCGGATCTCTTCGAGGCGGTGGGAGATGTAGACGACGGCGACGCCGTCCGCGGTAAGATCGCCGACGATGCGGAAGAGGTTGTCGACCTCGTCCGGGTCGAGGGCGGCGGACGGCTCGTCCATGACGATCAGGCGCACTTCGTGGGAGAGCGCGCGGGCCATGGACACGATCTGCTGCTGGGCGGCGGAGAGATCACCGACAAGCGTCCCGGGATCAATCTCCGCATGACCAAGTCGCTTGAGCAGAGCGGCAGTTGACGCCTTTGCGTCCTTGCCGCGCACCACGAAACCCGCCGCTGTCGGCTCATGCCCGAGGTGGACGTTCTCCGCGACCGACAGGCCCTCCACCAGGTCGAGCTCCTGGTAGATGGTGGCGATGCCGAGGCGCATGGCGGCGATCGGCGACTTGAGCGTGGTGCGCTCGCCGCGCCAGGTGATCTCGCCGCCGTCGGGCTGGTGGGCCCCGGCGAGGACCTTGATGAGCGTGGACTTCCCGGCGCCGTTCTGGCCGAGGAGGCAGTGCACCTCACCGGCCTGGACCTGGAGGTCGACGCCGTCGAGGGCACGGACGCCGGGGAACGACTTGGTGATGCCGGACATGGTGAGCAGCGGTGGTTCTGGTGCCATGACGGTTCCCTTGGGCGAATGGGGTATCCCCTGCTCGAGCGCATCCGAGAGCTTGGGGAAGGCCGACGATTTCGGGCAGGGCAGAGCAGGGCGCTGTGCTGGGTGGGGTGTTCTCGACGTGGAGGTACGGGGTCGTGCTGGTCGGAGCGGTTGCGTACGGACCGGCCGTCAGGCCGGCGAGAACAGGTGGTCGCTGATGAGCCGGGCGCCGCCGATGACTCCGGCGGTCGGTCCCAACTCCCCCAGGACGATGGGGAGGTTGCCGGTCGCCAGGGGCAGCGACTGGCGGTAGACCTGGGTGCGGATGGCGGCGAGCAGCGTGTGGCCGAGGCCGGTCACACCGCCGCCGATCACCACGAGGCCCGGGTTGAAGAAGCTGACGAGGCCCGCGATGACCTGACCGGTGCGGTTGCCGCCCGCGCGGATGAGGTCGAGTGCGGTGGCGTCACCGGCTGCGGCGGCCGCGGAGACGTCGATCGCGCTGAGCTTCCCGGCGGCTTCCAGGCGGCTCGCGAGCTCCTGGGAGAGCCCTTGCCCCGCGGCGTCCTCCGCGTCGCGGGCGAGTGCCGCGCCGCTGAAGTACGCCTCCAGGCAGCCCTTGTTGCCGCAGGCGCAGGGCCGCCCGTCCGGTTCGACCTGGATGTGGCCGATGTCGCCCGCGCTGCCGGTCACGCCTCGGTAGACCTCGCTGCCGACGACGATCCCGCAGCCGATGCCGGTGCCGATCTTGACGCAGAGGAAGTCGCCCACGGAGCGTGCGACGCCCGCGTGCTGTTCCCCCATCGCCATTAGGTTCACGTCGTTGTCGACCATGACGGGACAGCCCAGGTCCTGGCTGATGGCCTCCCGTACGGGAAAGCCGTCCCACCCCGGCATGATCGGCGGGGCGACCGGGACACCCTCGGGGAAGCGGACGGGACCGGGGACGCCGATCCCGGCGCCGTCGAACCCTTCCGCGAGTCCGGAGGCCTTCAACTTGGCCGCCATGGCGAGGACTTGCTCGAAGACCGCGACGGGGCCCTCGCGCACGTCCATGGGCTGGTTGATGTGGCCGAGGACCTCCAGCTCGGCATTGGTCACCGCCACGTCGACCGAGGTCGCGCCGATGTCCACGCCGAGGAAGCGGAGGGCGGGGGCCAGGCGGATGTTGTGGGAGCGACGGCCGCCGCGCGAGGCGGCGAGTCCGTCGGCGACCACGAGTCCGGTCTCCAGGAGCCGGTCCACCTCGACGGCCAGCTTCGACCGCGAGAGGTCGACCTGATCGCCCAGCTGGGCACGGGAATTGGGCCCTCCGTCACGCAGCAGCCGCAGCAGTCGCGCCTGGTGCGCATTGGCGGGTCGAGCCGTCATACGTCTCACGCGCCCCTCCCCGCCTCATCGGGCAACTCATGCCGTCACACCCGGCTTTCGTTCTTCTCGCCGGGCTTTCGAGGGGAACGTAGCAGCGCCTGCCGGGAGTGGGAAGAAGTTGCGCACGAATTACCCACGACTTTCTCCAGTCACAGGACAAAGGGGCGGACAGCCGTGGCCCACAGGCATGAACAAAGGGGTACACACGGACCGAGCCGCGGGGGGGGGGGGCCCCAGCGCCGGGGGGACGCGCGGAGGGCCACCCGCGGCGGCAGGATAAAACAGAGCAGAATCGGGAGCAGGGG